>NZ_JBIAZA010000031.1:0-120900 GCF_042898655.1 Streptosporangium sp. NPDC000396 | reverse complement strand
CAGCCCCAGCAGAATCGGCGACATCGCCCGCGCAGCGCTTGTCCTCACCCATTTCGAGCACAACTACCTACCGGCAATTCGCTGAGATCACGTCACTGGAGCTCGATGAGCCAGGGTGAGGAATGAACCCTGGCTCATCGAGCGCCCCAAGCACGTACGACGTCTAGCCATGCAGTGGCAATCGTGGGGGCTGCATCGGTGCGGCGGCGCGGCAACCCCGGCCAGAGTTTTCGGCGAGTACGGCGCGACAGGTGTACGGTGCCCGGCCCGGTCTCCCGCCGCCGTCTGGGACCGGCCCCCAGGCCGCACGCCCGGACGGCGGGCGGGTGGAGGGCCGGGGGTGCGGCGGCGCGCCGCGCCGCCGTCTTGATACCCATGAGAACAATTCGGCAGTGATCCGGGATGAGCGGCGCTCGGTGCGTGGGCGGCTGGTAGAACGCTGGGTGTGGAGGATCGTCGGGATCGCCTGCGGGCGCTGGGTGAGCTGTTTCGGCAGCTGCGCAAGGACGCCGGGCTGACCGGTAAGGAATTGGCGGTGCGGGCCGGGGTGGCGCAGCCGACGATCTCTCGGATTGAGACCGGGCGGCTGCTTCCGATTCCGGAAACGGTGAATCGGCTCATTGAGGCGCTGGACCTGGACGAGGCGGGGCGCGGGGAGTTGGATGCTCTGCTCGTGCGGCTGCGCGATGAGGTCTCCCGCCTCAGGGGTGGGCTTGCGGGCCGGGAGGCGGCGAATGCTGCCCGGCTGCGGTCGGCTCGTCGGGTGGTGTCGTTTCAGTCGGCGATGATCCCGGCGTTGTTGCAGACGGGGGAGTACGCCCGGCTGGCGCTGGCGGTCGGCCGGGACGTGGATGAAGAGGATGCGGCGAAGGCCGCGGCGGTTCGGGTGGAGGCGCAGGCAGTCTTGTTCGAGTCTGGCCGGGAGTTCTCTTTCGTCCTGACCGAGGGGGCCGTGCGTACGTGGCCGGGGTCGCCGGCGGTGATGCGGGCGCAGCTTGATCGGCTGCTTCAGGTCGCGACGCTTCCTCATGTCAGCTTGGGTGTGGTGCCCTGGTCGGTGCAGGCTCCGGCGTTCCCACTGCATGGGTTCACGATCTATGACGGTTCGGTGAGCGTGGTGGAGAGCCTGACGGGTGATCTCACGTTGACGGAGCGGGGAGAGCTCTCGGCGCATGTGGAGACCTTCGAGGCGTTCGCGGTGGCGGCCATGTATGGCGAAGGGCTGCGCGACCTTCTTGGGCAAATCGGTGCCGACTATCGCACCCTGGAGACCCACCTCTAGCAAGTGACGCATTTATGCGTCGAATGCCTTGAGATACTTCTAGTATCGCTCATACGCTGGCCACATGGATGTATAGCCCCCTAGACATTGGAGCTTCCATGTCGTCCTGGCGCATGTCCCGCACCTTCCCCGGCTCACCCGTGGCGATCGCCGAAGCGTGACGGTTCGTCACCGCCTTCCTGGGCAACCAGCCCGGAACCGAAGACGCCGAACTGATCATCAGCGAGCTGGCCACCAACGCGGTCCGCCACTCCGCGAGCGGCCGGTTCGGCGGCCGGTTCACGGTCTCCGTCCATGCCGACGGCGACCGGCTCTGGCTCGGGGTCCTGGATCAGGGCGGCCCCCGCTCGCCGCACCCGCTTCCACCCCAACCGGACGAGGAGGGCGGCCGGGGCCTGGCACTGGTCGCCGGACTCGCGGCGAGTTGGGGCGTGACCGGAGACGACATGGGCCGCATCGTGTGGGCCGTGCTGGACCTGGCCCCCGAGAAGGCGGCCGTACGGTGAGCGGCTGCCTGTCCCCGCACGTGGCACCACTCCAAGCCGAGCACCAGCCGGTGGTCTAGATGAAACCGCGACTCGGCGAACGACGCCGGGTGATCGCCTGGACCTGTCACTGCCGCTCGACCGTCTATGAACTGTGTGCTGCGGGCGGGCAGGTCTACATCCGGCGAAGCGTGCGAGGCGCACGCCGGAGCGTCGCGGAGACACCCCGAACCCGCGACAGCGAGGCGCGCATGCTCTGGACGGCGTTGCTGACGGGTCAAGCGCGATGACGCGAGGGGTACCCCGACGGCGCTCGGCGATCCGTGCGGTCCATCCGAAAACCGGCGAATCCTTTCCCTTCGTACTGTCAAGGGGGATAGACGACATTTCGTCTAGGGGTCTAGACTCGGTTGAGCACCACCGAGGGGGAACCACCGTGCCATCGAGTGACCTTGAGCGGATCGCCGCCATCGACAATCCGTACCTGTTGATCCGAGCCGCGACCGAGCGGCTCAGCGCCGCGCAACAGGAGGTCACCGAACTGGCCCGGCTCCGGCGCCGCGTCATCCAGGAACTGCACGCCCAGGGCGTCTCCTACGCCCAAATCGCCGAACAGGCCGGGCTGTCCCGCGGGCGCATCCACCAGATCAAGCACACCGGCCCTGCCCCCGAGGGTGCGTTCCTCGGCGCCGGCACCATCACGTTGGCCACTCCGCTCAAGCGGGAGGCCAACAATGCCCGGCCGGTGGTCGCCATGGAAGACGTCGCCGCGGCCAAGCGCTTGGAAGACCTGGCCCGCGGCTTCGACCTGGCGATGAACCTCGAACACGTCCCCCTGGGCGGGGAGATCGACCTCAACCGGCCCAACCTCATCGTGATCTGCGGACCCAAGCCGTCGCCGGTCATGGGAGCACTGTATGAGTCCGACCCGATCCTGGAGTGGGTCAAGGACGGCGCCTGGACCCTGCGGGATCGCCGCACCGGGGAAAGCTACCGCTCGGGCGAGGACTCTGATCCGGCGCGCCCGGCGGACTACGCCTACCTCGGGCGGCTGGCCCGGCCGGACGGCAACGGCACCGTGCTGGTCTTCACCGGCATCCACCCCCAAGGCACCCTCGGCGTGGTCGACCTGCTCGCCTCCGAGATCGCCACCCTGTGGGGACAGGTCGGCGACAGCCGCTTCTCCTGCGTGGTCGGGGTGGAGTACGACCCGGCCACCGGGGAACCGGTCAGAGCGGAACTGGCCAGCCCGCTCTACCGGCACGAGGACACCTGATGCGCATCACCTTCGCCACCGAAGCAGCCCCGGGCCGCCCGAACGAGGACTTCGTCGCCGCCACCCCGGATGCGATCGTCCTGCTCGACGGCGCCGGCACCCCACCCGGCTCGGAATCCGGCTGCATTCACGGTGTCGCCTGGTACGCGCGCTCCCTCGGCTCGACCCTGCTGGCCGGGCTGGCCCAGGAGGACAAGACCCTGACCGAGATCCTCGCCGAAGCCATCAAGGCCGTGGCCTCCCTGCATGACTTCGTCTGCGACCTGTCTCACCCGGGCTCGCCCTCGGCCACCGTGGTCATGCTCCGCCGTACGGCCGACACGTTGGACTTCCTCGTCCTGGCCGACTCCGTCCTCGTCCTGGACGTGATTGATACGGCGGAGCCGATGGTCATCTGCGACGACCGGGAGGCCCAGGTGGGCGCGGCCTACCGGATGGCCATGGATGCGCTCGCCTCCGGCAGCCCCGAGCACATCGCGGCTCACCGGGCGTACGTGGAGACCCTGCGCGAGCACCGCAACCGCGACGGCGGGTTCTGGGTCGCCGCCGTCGACCCCCTCGCCGCCGAACAAGCTCTCACCGGCACCGTCCCCGCCGACCGCGTGCGCGCCGCCGCGCTACTCAGCGACGGGGCCTCCCGCCTCGTCGACCGCTTTCACCTGGCCACCTGGCGGCAGGTCCTCGACCTGCTCGACGGCTCCGGCCCCGAGGAATTGATCCGCCGCGTCCGCGATGCCGAACACGACGATCCGGATGGCTCCCGCTGGCCACGCGGGAAGACGTTCGACGACGCCACGGCCGCCTATTGCCGTATCTGATAGCTACTCCACCCACCACCAGCCGTTCCCGAGGTCGCGGGCTGGACGTCCCAGGTCGCCCGCTGCGGTTTGGACGACCGTCTCGGAATCCGATGGGTTGGGCAGGTAGGCGATGCCGACACCGGTTTCTGCTCGCCAATCCTCGAACACCGGGAGGTAGAGCGCATCTCCCTGGTCCTGAACCTGGCCGTCTATCGACAGGTACTTCATCCACCAGGGCGCGACGAGTGACTCATGGCTGTCATAGGCGGCGGCAAGCGCAGAGAACTCGTCTCGGTGGAGCCAGAACTGACTGTCCACGTAGACAGCTTTCCAGTCGGTCGTCCAGATGGCACCGCCAACGGCCATTGCGATCACCAGTGCGGCGAAGGCTCGGACATAGGCCTTGCGCGAGAGGTATGACATCACCATGGTGAAGGACCACAGAGCTGCCCACAGCCAGAACGCGGAAAGGGCAAGCCCCATGAGCAGCCAGCTCATCCTGAACAGCGGTATCCATAGGTAGGACGCGACTGCCAGGAGGAGCCAGCCGAGTGACGCCATGAAGAGCGTCCATTTGGACCACCGAGCAGTCTTCATCACGGGAAGCATGGCCGCAGCCTCCTGGAACAGGAGAGGCATAGCCAGGCCTTCAGAGATACCTTCACACCCTTTGCGCGTTTTCTTCACAATGGTCGACGGTCTTCACGGATTGCCGTTCGCAAAAATCCTCGCTGTGTGTTTACCCCCCTAGACGGTTGGGGGAGGCTCAAGCTATCTTCGCTTGCATAGCCCCCTAGACACTTCGTCCCTGCGGATCAGCCGCAACTGTCTAGGGGGGTGGACGAAAGGTAAGCATCATGGCTATCCAAGGCCCCATCCCGATCGGCTTCGACCAGGTCTTCCCGCACGGCTGCTACATCGTCGGCGAGGTCGAGCAGGTCAAGGACTTCGACGCCTCCACCAACGGCCGCACCGTCTACGCCAAGGACAAGACCACCGGCGAACTCATCTGGCAGGTCGCCGACTGGGCCGACCCGGCCCACTGCGCCGATTCTGCGCTGCGCTGATTTATCTGCACACCGAGAACGGGCGTGACTGGATGATCGCCGACGGCATCGGGAAGCTCGCTGAGACGGCCCTCAAGAAAGAGGCCCCGGAGAGATCGGGCACGTAACGGGCGCGAAAGATCAAAGAGCTTCGGAAACAATCAAGGCCCGGGTTGGGATCATTCCCTTGACCTGGGCCTCGGTGTGTGGAGCGGGTGACGGGAATCGAACCCGCGCTGTCAGCTTGGGAAGCTGATGTTCTGCCATTGAACTACACCCGCAGCGGTGCGCCGCGTCCACCACTGTAGCGGAAATTCGAGGGACTCTGGCCCTTCGCGGGGCTGAGTTTCCCGGCTTGTTGGGTGTCGTGGCGTTGGTAGGTTGCCTCACGTGCTGCTTTCCGATCGTGACATCGCCACCGAGATCGAGTCTGGCAGGGTCAAGATTGACCCCTTTGCGCCGGAGATGATTCAACCGTCCAGCATCGACGTGCGCCTGGACCGCTATTTCAGGGTCTTCGAGAACCACAGATACCCGCACATCGACCCGGCGATCGAACAGCCCGATCTCACGCGGATGGTCGAGCCCGAAGGTGACGAGCCGTTCATCCTGCATCCCGGCGAGTTCGTCCTGGCCAGCACCTACGAGGTCATCAGCCTTCCGGACGACATCGCCTCCCGGCTGGAGGGGAAGAGCTCGCTGGGCAGGCTCGGCCTGCTGACCCACTCCACCGCCGGTTTCATCGACCCCGGGTTCAGCGGGCACGTGACGCTTGAGCTCTCCAATGTCGCGACGTTGCCGATCAAGCTCTGGCCGGGGATGAAGATCGGTCAGTTGTGCATGTTCCGGCTCAGCTCGCCCGCCGAGCACCCCTATGGCTCGGAGAAGTACGGCTCGCGGTACCAGGGACAGAGGGGGCCGACGCCGAGCCGTTCCTACCTGAACTTCCACCGGACCCGGATTTGAGCTTCCGCCGCGTCCTGGTCCGGCCTTCGGCCGGTGTCCGGGGTTGATTCCGCGTCTGGATCTGACCCCGGTTCCCAGACCCGGCCCGGCAGAGGGCCGGGTCGGAGGGCCGGGTCCGGCGGAGATTGTTTCGGGGCGTGGCCGGGGGTAGAAGGCCACAGTGACCGAAATCACGTTGGCCGTTCCGGGGTACGAATGGATCGTGAACGTTTTCGCACGGGCTCCGGCGTGGGGTGACCATCGGGGCTCCGCCGGCCTGGGCCTACGGACGGGGCCGGACGGGGGTGTGTCGGTCGCCATCAGGCATGAGGGGATCCCCATACATGGCCGAGTACGACGTAACATGGCCCAAAACCAGCAAAACGGTCATCAGAAAGATGAACCCAAGGCTCCCTCAAGCTGTGTGTCACCAGGTATACGCCGGGTAGCGACAACTGGAAGAGTAGGCGTCTAACGGGTGAAGTTCGGATTTCCGCTGGTAACCCGTACCCTTCTCTGCGGACCATCCCCGCACATCTGGAGAACGACGTGCGCCTGCGTCTCACGCCTAGTGAGGACAGCTACTACGACTTGTTCGCCGACTCGGCGAACAACCTCGTCACAGCGTCCCGTCTGCTGGTCGAGATCATCAGCGACGGATCGGACAGGGAAGCCCTGGCCGAGAAGATGCGCGCCTGTGAGCATGCCGGTGACGAGCGGACTCACGCGATCATGAACCGGCTCAACGAGAGCTTCATCACACCCTTCGACCGCGAGGACATCTACCGTCTCGCGTCCAATCTCGACGACGTGATGGACTACATGGAGGCCGCGGCCGACCTCATCGTCCTGTACCAGATCGACCACCTTCCCAAGGAGGTCGTCCGTCAGGTCGAGGTCTTGGAGCGTGCCGCCGAGCTGACCGCCGAAGCCATGCCCCGGCTGCGCTCGATGAGGAACCTGAACGAGTACTGGATCGAGATCAATCGGTTGGAGAACCAGGCCGACCAGGTCTACCGCCGTCTTCTCGCCAAGCTCTTCGGCGGGGAGTACGACGCGTTGACCGTCCTCAAGATGAAGGAGGTCATCGAGCAGCTCGAGATGGCCGCCGACGCCTTCGAGCACGTGGCCAACACGATCGAGTCGATCGCGGTCAAGGAAAGCTAAGTGGATCTCACGCTCGCACTCGTCATCGGCGTGGTGGTCGTGGCGTTGGCGTTCGACTACACCAACGGCTTCCACGACGCGGCGAACGCGATCGCGACCTCGGTCTCGACGCGTGCGCTGACGCCCAGGGCCGCCCTGTTCATGGCCGCGGCCATGAACTTCCTCGGCGCCCACCTGGGCACGCAGGTGGCGGCGACCGTCGGCAAGGGCATCATCGACGCTCCACAGGGCACCCACGGTCTGGTCATCGTGGGTGCCGCCCTGATCGGCGCGATCGTCTGGAACCTCATCACCTGGTACTTCGGTCTGCCGTCCTCAAGCAGCCACGCGCTGATCGGCGGTCTGGTCGGTTCGGCGCTGGCCTCGTCGAGCGTCGTGCACTGGAGCGGTGTGGTGGACAAGGTCGTCATCCCGATGATCCTGTCCCCGGTGATCGGCTTCACCCTGGCCGGGCTCATCATGATCGCCATCCTGTGGGGCTTCCGCCACTCTCATCCAGGAAAGACCAACCGCGGGTTCCGCCACGCCCAGACGGTCTCGGCCGCGGCCATGGCCCTCGGCCACGGTCTGCAGGACGCGCAGAAGACCATGGGTGTGATCTTCCTGGCCCTGGTGGTCGGGGGGTATCAGAACGAGGGAGACCCGATCCCTCAGTGGGTCATCCTCTCCGCCGCGGCGGCCATCTCGCTGGGCACCTACGCGGGTGGCTGGCGGATCATGCGGACGCTCGGCCGCCGGATCATCGCGCTCACCCCTCCGCAGGGGTTCGCCGCGGAGTCCGCCGCGGCGGCCGTGCTCTACACCGCGGCCATCGGCTTCGGTGCCCCCATCTCCACCACGCACACGATCACCAGCGCGATCATGGGCGTGGGCGCCACCAAGCGACTGTCGGCCGTGCGCTGGGGCGTCGCGGGCAACATCGTGACCGCCTGGGTTCTCACGATCCCGGCCGCCGCACTCGTCGCCGCGCTGTCCTACCTCCTGCTCCACTGGGTGGTGGAGTAACCGGTCGGGGTGACGACCACGATGAGACGCGAACGCCGGCCGGGAGGAATCCCGACCGGCGTTCTCTCATGTCCGATGCGTACCGTTATTTTCGATACATGACATCGACGTCCCATCGGGCGAAGCCCAGCTTCTCGTAGAGGCGGATCGCCGCGGTGTTGCTCTCGTCGACGTACAGCATCGCCTGTGCCAGACCCCGCGCCCGCAGATGGGACAGACCGGCCAGGGTCAGCGACTTGCCCAGCCCGTTGCCCTGCTCGGCGGGATCCACGCCGACCACGTAAACCTCGCCGATCGGCTCGTGCCCGTGGCCGCCGTCGCCGTGCACCTTGGTCCAGTGGAAGCCGGCCAGCCGGTCGCCGGCCGCCGGGTCGTCGCCCGAACCGGCCCGCCGCTCCGCGAGGAAGAATCCCGCCGGGTCGAACCAGGGCTCCTGCTCACGCCGTTTCAGATCCTCCAGCGTCCACGAGCCCTGCTCGGGGTGGCTGGCGAAGGCCTTGGCGTTGAGCGCCACCCAGGCCTCCTCGTCGGAGGACCCGGGCTCGAATGTGCGCAGCCGTACGCCTTCGGGCAGCTCGTAGGTGGGGATCGCCGCGAACAGCGAGCGGCGCATCTGCCACAGGGACCTGACCTTGGTGAACCCTGCCGACACGGCGAGGGCCTCGGCCCCGGGGTGCCCGCCGTGCGCCCACAGGCGCAGCCGTCCCTCCGCCCGGTCCAGTACGGCCCGCAACAGGTGCTGCCCGTGGCCCCGGCCCCGGAAGGCGGGATGGATGACCAGTTCCCCGCTCGGTCCTTCGACCGGGTCGGTCGGGTCCACGTGCGCGTAGCCCGCCAGGTCGTCTCCGACGTACAGGAGCACGGCTCCCGCCCGGTCGTCGCCGCCGTAGCGCAGATGCAGCATCACGTGTTCGTTGAGCGGTCTGACCCTGTCGGTCTCCGTGGCGGCCTCGACCACGGTCATGACCGCGGCCACTTCTTGTTCGTCGAGTCTTCCCCGGTGTTCCACGCGCACGTTCATGTTCTGGACTTTAGGCGGACCCGGATTCCAAGTAATCGTCGGGTACTGGCAAAAGCCGCCATCTTCCGGTCGAGTGAATCGTTACCTCTCGGACATTCCATGCATAGGTAACCGCCTTAGTGTCGTGGTTCATGATCCCTCGTTCCCTCCAGCGGTTGGCCATGGCCGGTGTGCTCGCGAGCGCCGGCCTCGTGCTCGCGACGGGACCGGCCGCTGCGGGCAACAGGCCCGCCAAGACGGTGCCGGTCCGTCTGCTCGCCCTCAACGACTTCCACGGCAATCTGGAGCCCCCGACCGGTTCCTCCGGCCGCATGGTCGACGAGACCGGCGCCACGGTCGATGCGGGCGGTGCGGCCTACGTCGCCACGCACCTCAAGCAACTGTCGGACGGCAACACGCTGAAGGTCGCCCAGGGCGACCTGATCGGCGCCACCCCGCTGATCTCCGCGGCGTACCACGACGAGCCGTCGGTCGAGTTTCTCGGCAAGATCGGCATTACCGCCTCGGCCGTGGGCAACCACGAGTTCGACGAGGGGTACGCCGAGCTCAGGCGCATCATGCACGGTGGCTGCCACCCGGTGGACGGCTGCTCGCCCGCCGGCGAGTGGAAGGGGGCGGCCTACAGCTACCTCGGCGCCAACGTGATCTTCAAGCGGCCGAACCGGTCCGCCGAGAAGGAGGCGCTCGCCGCGCTGGGCGGCCAGAACACCAGCTCGGTACGCGGGCTGCTCAAGGAGTACGGCATCCCCGCGCTGCCCCCGGTCGCCATCCGCTGGATGAACGGCGTGCCGATCGGCTTCATCGGCCTGGTCACCCAGACCACCCCGAACATCGTCACCTCCGAGGGCATCAAGGACCTGGAGTTCGTCGACGAGGTCAAGGCCGCCAACGTCGCCTCCCGACTGCTCAAGCTGGTCGGCGTCAAGGCTCAGGTCGTGCTGGTGCACGAGGGTGACCAGGTCACCCCTGGTCAGTCGCCCGACGCCTGCAGCGCCCAGCCGGGCGCGGGCAACAGGATCGCCACCCAGGTGGACGCCGAGATCGACATGATCCTCAGCGGCCACTCCCACCAGGCCTACCTGTGCAAGGTGTCCGACCCCGCGGGCGGAACGCGCCTTTACAGCCAGGGCGGCTCGTTCGGCCGTGTGATCACCAAGGTCGACTTCCAGGTGGACGTCCGGACCCGCGACGTCGTGCGCTCCTCGGTCGTGGCCGACAACCAGGTCGTGACCCGGACCGTCACCCCGGACCGGGAGATCTCCGATTTCGTCCGGGACTGGAAGGACGACGTCGCGTCGGTGGCCAACAGGCCGATCGGCAAGATCACCGCGGACATCCCCAACACCGCGTCCCCGTCCGGAGAGTCACCGCTGGGCAACCTCATCGCCGACGGCCAGCTCGCCGCCGCCAAGACCGGAGGCAACGCCCAGATCGCCCTGATGAACCCGGGCGGCGTGCGCACGGGCCTCACCTACGCGAACTCGCCCGCCAATGAGGGCGACGGCGTGGTGACCTATGGCGAGGCCTTCGCCGTCCAGCCGTTCAACAACCTCGTGCAGGTGGTCACGCTCACCGGTGCGCAGCTCAAGACCATTCTTGAGCAGCAGTTCACCGGCGGGCCCAACAACCAGGCCTTCACCAAGATCCTGCAGCCGTCGTCGAACTTCACCTACACCTACAGCACGGGTGCGGCGTGGGGTTCGAAGGTCTCCAACATGAAGGTCGACGGTGTCGCCGTGACGGACACCCAGACCATCCGGGTCGCCGCCAACAACTTCCTCGTCGGCGGCGGTGACGCGTTCCTGGGCTTCAGGGACGGCACGGACGTGTGGAGCGGCCCGCTCGACATCGACGCCTTCGCCGCCTACTTCGCCGCGAACCCGTCGGTCACGCCCCCGGTCCCCAACCACATCACCGTCACCCCCTAGCTCCGAGCCGGTGTGATTCGAAACCAGTGTGATTCGAACCAGTGTGAAGTGAAAAGGCCCACCGGAGAGATCCGGTGGGCCTTCCTCATGTCCTGTACGGCGTGCGCCACGTGGTCTGTCGAGGCCGTCGGCGAGAAGGTGCTCACCAAGAGCATCGCCCGCTACGGTCGCGTCGACCTGCTCTGTATCGATGAGCTGGGCTGTACACATAGAACTTGACCGGTGTGGCGCCGGACTGCTGTTCCAGGTTCTCACCGAGTGGGAGAAGAAGAACAGCGCGGCGATCGCCTCAAATGAGGCGTTTTTTGGATGGACTAAGACATTCACTGATCCGAGGCTGTGCGCAGCGATCGTCGATCGGCTCACCTATGGCGGCAACGTCATCGAGACCGGCGTCGTGGCTTACCGCTACACCCGGACTCAGGCCGCTAGGGCCGCCCGGCAGGCGGCATCCGGCTGATCGCTGAGTGCTCTTCCCGGATATCCATGTGCCCGGTTCATCCAGGGCCGTCTTCTGTGCCGATGAGGGTGACCAGCAGGGTTTGGGCGACGCGGCCGTGGGTGAGCCGGTTGACCGGGTTGCCCAGGTCGGTGTGGCGGCCCTCAAGGCAGTCGTTGACGCCTTCGGCGCTGGCCCGGATATGGGCAGGCGCATGCCGGCCGATCCCGGGTTGCGCCCGCTCAACCCGCACTGCTAGCCTCGCCGCTGTCCGGTTGATCATTTATCGGACAATCCGTGTCCTTGCGACCTATCAGGAGCCTCGAGAACAAACGACCACGACAAGAACCTTGATCGGTAATCCCGGTTTTTCCGGATGGATCAGGGTTGAGAGGGCCGAACAGGCCGGTCTGTGCCAAGCGAGTGCTTGGCAGATCCTTCTCCGTCGCCTCACTGGAGGGCGGCGTTCTTCGTCCGTTCGTTTGCAGGCTCCCTCGGGAGTCCGCCCCCGCCATCGCAAGGATCTTTCATGGCTCTTCCCCCTGCCGCGCCCGCCGCGGCCACATCCTCTACCCCGGCTCGTGCCACCACCGTCGTGGCCACCTTGATGGCCGCCGTCTTCCTGTCCCTGCTCGACTCCCAGATCGTCGCCACCGCGCTGCCTCGCGTCACCGCCGACCTCGGTGGCCTGATGCAGTTCGCCTGGGTCACCACCGGTTACCTCATCGCCGGCAGCGCTGCCGTCCCCCTCTACGGCAAGCTCGGTGACCTGTTCGGCCGCAAGCGCATCTTCCTCATCTCGATTCTGATCTTCCTGGCCGGTTCGGCAGCCTGCGGCCTGGCCCAGACCATGACCCAGCTGATCGCCTTCCGCATCGTCCAAGGCATCGGCAGCGGCGGCCTGTTCATCTCGGTGCTTGCCATCATCGGGGAGTTGTTCACTCCCCAGCAGGGCGCCCGCTACTACGGCTGGTTCTCCCTCACCTTCGGTGCCGCCTCCCTGGTCGGCCCCACCCTCGGCGGCCTGCTCACCGATCTGGCCGGCTGGCGCTCGATCTTCCTGGTCAACCTGCCCCTTGGCGCTCTCATCACGGCCGTCATCGCTACCCGGCTGCACCTGCCCGTCCAGCGGAAGAAGGCCCACATCGACTACCTCGGTGTCGTCTTGCTGACCGCCGCGGTCGTCGCGGTCAACCTGCTGACCGCTTTGGGTGGCACCACCTACGCCTGGACCTCCCCGGTCACCATCGGCCTGGCCGCCGCCACCGTGCTCCTGCTGACCCTGTTCATCCGCGCCCAGCGACGTGCCCTCGACCCGATCATCCCGTTGCGCCTGTTCGGTGACCGCACCTTCGCCATCGTCGTCGCGCTCGGCTTCATCGCCGGATTCCTCGGTCTTGGCATCGTCAACTACCTGGTGCTGTGGCTCCAGGACGCTCTCTCCCTCGGCGTCCAGACCTCCGGCTACCTGCTCACCACGATGATGCTCGGCGTGGTGCTCAGCTCTTATCTGTCCACCAAGCTGATCGCCCGCACCGGCTCCTACCGGCGCTACCCGGCCGCCAGCATGGCTCTATTCGCCCTGACCGCCACCCTGTGCGCCCTCACCGATGCCGGTCCCGCCCTGGCCGCCGTCTTCCTGCTGCTATACGGCATCGCCGGCGGCCTCAACTCCCAGGCTCTGAGCCTGGCCGCCCGTAACACCGCCACCCGCGACGACATCGGCGCCGTCCAAGGTACCGCCACCATGGCTCGTCAGATGGGCACCGCCCTCGGCACCACCTTCTTCGCCGCCGTGTTGACCAGCAAGCTCCCAGCCCAGCCCAGCCCGGCCGCCTACGCCGACGCGCTGCACCTCATCTTCCTCGTCATGATCCCGATCGCGCTGATCGGGCTGGCCCTCTCCTTGCTTCTCAAGGACACCAAGCTCTCCTGATCTTGATCAATTCAACCTGACCCATTTCGAAAGGACAGCCCATGCTTCTCATCACCGGCGCCACCGGCAACGTCGGCACCGAACTCATCGCCCACCTGGCCGCCCGCGACATCCCCGTCCGGGCCATGACCCGCAACCCCGCCAAGGCATCTTTCCCCTCCACCGTCGAGGTCGTCGCAGGTGACTTCGACCAGCCCGACAGCCTCACCGCCGCGCTCGACGGCATCGAGAAGGTCTTCGTCCTCCCACCCGGCTACGGCCCCGAGGGCCCCGTCCAGGAACGCGCCCTCGCCGCCGCCGCCCGTCAGGCCGGCGTCTCCCACCTGGTCAAGCTGTCCACCAGCGGCGTCACCTTCAACGCCACCGACCCCATCAGCACCGGCCACCGACTCGGCGAACAGGTCATCCAGGACTCCGGCCTGGCCTGGACGATCCTGCGCCCCGGCACGTTCATGGTCTATCTGTACGGCTACGCGCCCACCATCGCCACCGACAAGACCATGTACGTCACCGAAGGCGACCCCGTCTCCGCCATGATCCACCCCCGCGACATCGCCGCCGTCGCCGCCCACGTGCTTACCACCCCCGGCCATGACGGCCACATCTACACCCTGACCGGTGGCCAGGCCTACTCACCCCAACAGCAGGCCGACATCATCGGCCAGATTCTCGGCCAGCCGATCAAACTCATCGAACGCGCCCCCGCCGAAACCCAGGCCGAATTCGACCGCCTCGGCTGGTCCGGCCCGCGCCTGGAGGCGCTGCTGGAACTCAAGCGTCAATCCGCAGCCTGGGACTGGCAGGTCTTCGACACCGTCGAAAAACTCACCGGCACCGCACCGCTGACCCTGCATGATTGGGTCCGCGAGAACATTCACATCTTCCGGTAACCCGCAACCAGAACTCGCGGAGAACCGAGACAACGTTCTCCGACTCGCGGGCGTGCCCATTCCCACCACGACAGTCTCAAAATTGCAACACCCTTCATAGTGGTACCAAGACTCGCCTTCAGACCATGACCAGCTGATCATTAAGCGGAGCCAAAGGGGCCGACGACCGGTACCCGAACCCATTCGCGAGTACATGGGCGAGCGCGGCGTGTCCAGCACCCTGCTCGGCGTCACTGTTCTCGGCTACAACGACCAGCTGGTCGAGGTCAAAGCCTTCGCCCCGGGCCAGACCCGCGTTTTCCGGGCACTGTTAGCTCTCCCGGACAACGCCACAATCCTCAAGGTCGAGATCGCTTCCTTCCGCGACCTTGAGATGCCCGTCCGGTAACGAGGGGTCATCCGTCCCTGCCAGAGGTGCGCACCGGCGGCAGGCAACGCCGCAGTCCCTAGCCGCGAGCGTGTTCGCGCTCCTCGGCGGACTCGTTGCCGCGCTCGGGAACGAACCGGTAGCCGACGTTGCGTACGGTGCCGATCAGCGATTCGTATTCGGCGCCGAGCTTGGCGCGCAGCCGCCGGACGTGGACGTCCACGGTCCGGGTGCCGCCGAAGTAGTCGTAACCCCAGACCTCCTGAAGGAGCTGGGCGCGGGTGAAGACCCGGCCCGGGTGCTGCGCCAGGTATTTCAGGAGCTCGAACTCCTTGAAGGTCAGGTCGAGTGCGCGGCCACGGAGCCGGGCGGTGTAGGTGGCCTCGTCGATCGAGAGGTCGCCGCTGCGAATCTCGTCCGGTGCCTCCTCGGCGGCGGACATGTTCAGCCGGCCCACGGCCATCCGGAGCCTGGCCTCGACCTCGGCGGGACCCGCGCTGTCGAGGATGACGTCGTCGGCGCCCCACTCGGCGGTCATCGCGGCCAGGCCGCCCTCGGTGACGATCACCAGGAGAGGGCAGGCGATGCCCGTGGTCCGCAGCAACCGGCACAGGCTCTTGGCCTGGACGAGCTCGCGGCGGGCGTCGACCAGGACGGCTTCCGCGGGTGGGGCGTCGATCAGCGCGGACGCCTCCGCGGGCGCGACCCGGACCGAGTGCAGCAGCAGCCCCAACGCTGGAAGCACCTCGGCTGAGGGCTCAAGGGCGTTGGTGAGCAGCAGGAGATTGCTCACGATGCTCCTTCCCGCGTCAGTCGGCGATGGCCGTACAAACACGTAAGGACCCGGGGGCTACGTCGCCCAGGTCCCGTGTAGGTGAGGATAGCCCACAAGGATGAAGCGTCCAGCGAGCGTCCACCTGGTGAACATAGGTTTCCCCTGTGGATTGACCGTAATGGTGCGGTAACTGTAAGTATGTCGAAGGAGTTGATTCACAGATGGCAAAGGGCATGATCCGCTATTGGGCGGCGGCGAAGGACGCCGCGGGCGTCGCCGAGGAGCCCTTCGAAGCGGTCACGCTGGCCGAGCTGATGACGAATGTCACACTGGGCCGCGACGAGCTGGCCCGTGTCGTCCGCCGTTCGTCTTTCCTGGTGGACGGGGATCCGGTGGGCAGGCGGGCACACGAGAGCATCGTTTTCGCCGACGGGGTGACGGTCGAGGTCCTCCCCCCGTTCGCGGGAGGTTGATCTCACCGCGGGGGGAAGGGCGCGGTGAGGAAAATGAACACCGGACGGATGCGATCATCGGGTGGAGTTTCGGGGAAGATTGCCGGGGGATGTGCCGCGGTGGCACTCTGGCCGAATCCGGAGAATGAACAGGGAGTCGGATGCGTAAGCTGGCCGCTTTTCTGATTTTGCTGCTCGTTCTCGTGGCGATTCTGGACCGGGTCGCGGTCTCCGGGGTGGAGAAGGAGATCGCCATGCGGGCGACCGCCAAATACGACCTCGCCACCACGCCCGAGGTGACCATCCCCGGGATCCCCTTCCTGACCCAGGCGGTCGCCGGACGGTATGACGAGGTCAAGGTCGCCGCGGGGCCGATGACCGTCGCCGGTGTCCGGCTGTCCGGTGTGAACTTCACCCTGTACGGGGTCACCGCGTCGCTGGAGGACATGGTGCTCCATGCCGACCGGGTGAACATCCGCGCCGAGCGTGTGGCGGGCACCGTGGTGGTGCCCCTGGAGACGCTGAACCAGAAGGCGCCGCCGGGGATCAAGCTCGCGGTCGACGGCGACGATCTCAACGTCGACGGGGAGATCACCGTGCTGGGCCGGAAGGTCCCGGCGAAGGCGAAGATGAAGATCGAGCTGGTCGAGGACCAGGTGCGGTTCGTCCCCGAGGACATCACGCTGGGCGGCGGCATCTCGGTGCCCCGGCCCGAGCGGTTCATCTCCTACCGGATCCCGATGAAGAACCTGCCGTTCAACCTCAAGGTGACCGATGTGAAGACCGTGCCGGACGGGGTTCAGATCTCCGGCGAGGCGACCGACGTTCCCCTCCGCGGCTGAGGCCGAGCTGTGGCTGAGCCGAACCGCGACCGAACCGGGCCCTGGCCGAACCGGCCGTGACCGACCGGCCGTGACCGACCGGCCGTGACCGACCCCGTGACCGACCGACCCGTGAGCGAACCGAGCCGAACCGACCCGTGACTGAACCGATCCGCCCCGCCGTACGTCGTGGGGATGTGAGCCAAGCCGGAACCGCCGACGAGCAGCTCGTCAGAGCGCTCTTCGACGAGCACGGCGGGCCACTTTACGGTTACGTTCTGCGGCTGACGGGCGACCCGGGGAGAGCGGAGGATGTCGTGCAGGAGACGCTACTGCGGGCCTGGCGGCATCCTGACGCGCTCAGCGGGCGTCCCATCCGCGCGTGGCTGTTCACGGTGGCCCGCAACCTCGTCGTCGACCAGCACCGGGCGCGCAAGTCGCGCCCCCCGGAGACGAGCGCCGAGGCGCTCGCCGTGGTGCCCGCGGACGACGAGCTGGAACGGGCCATGGAGTCCTGGGGGGTGGCCGAGGCACTGGCCACGCTGCGGCCCGAGCACCGTGAGGTGCTCACCGAGGTCTACTACCAGGGGAAGTCGGTCAAGGAGGCCGCCGAGGCGCTCGGCATTCCCGCCGGAACGGTGAAGTCGCGCACGTATTACGCGCTTCGAGCGCTCAAGCTGGCGCTGGAGGAGCGGGGGCTCGCGCCATGATGATGACCTGTGACGAAGTGCGGATGTCGCTCGGAGCGTATGTGCTCGGGGCGCTGGAGCCCGATGAGTGCGTGCTCGTCGAGGCGCACCTCGCCGAGTGCGCCGGCTGCCAGGCGGAGTTCGAGGAGCTGACCGGGGTGGCCGCGTTCCTCGGGCGGGTGTCGGAGGAAGACGTGGCGCAGGTGTCCAGCCCACCCCAGGTGGTGCTGGATCGGTTGCTGAGCGCCAAGGCCAAGCGGCGCCGGATGACCCGGGTGCTGCTCTCGCTGGCGGCCTCGGTCCTGGTGATCGGGCTCGGCGGGACCGTCTGGATGGCGAACCGGACCACCGAGAACGTCACCGCCGCGTCCGCGCCCGAGTCGGCCACCGCGCAGAACGACGGTGCCGCGCAGAACGACAGCGGCTACGCCCCACAGAGGAAGGCTCTCCCCTCGGCGTCGGCGGCGCCCGAGAGCGACGCCCAGATCCTGCTGGACACCCCCGGTGATCAGAAGATCGTGAAAAAGGCTGAGAACGGTCCCGTCCGGGCCACGGTGACGGCGTCGGCAGGGGAGGGAGCGACCGTTGTCAAGGTCATGCTCTCCGGGGTCGCCAAGGGCACTCCCTGCAGGCTGAACGTGATCGGTGCCGACGGGCTGCGGGAGACGGCCGGAAACTGGATCGTCGACAAGGCCGCCTATGACAAGTCGGGCGCCTTCACCGGCACCACCACGATCCCGCCGTCGAACATCACGAGGTTTGAGATCGTCACCGCCACAGGCCGGCTGCTGCTCAGCATCCCGGTTCCCTGAGGCGTTCCCGAGGCGGGGTGGGCCGGCATCCTCACCCCGTCACGGCGCGGGGGGCTAAAATCAGGGACCGTTGGCGCTTCCTCCCGCCCTGAAGGACGGGCATCCACACTGTTCCACACGGTAGGTGCTTGGTGACCGGCTTGACGGTGGTGCTCCTCACGCTTGCCGCGGCCGTGCTGGTGGGCGTGGTGCTGCGGTGGCGTAGCGGTGTGCCACGCGAGGTTGGGGGCGACGTGGAGCGGCTGACATCCGGCGACATCGGTGCCGAGCTGGGGGAGCGGGCCACGCTCGTGCAGTTCTCCAGCGCCTTCTGCCAGCCATGCCGGGCGACCCGCCGGATCCTCGCGGAGGTGACGGAGATGGTGCCCGGCGTGGCGCACGTGGAGATCGACGCGGAGTCCCGTCTCGATCTGGTCCGGTCGCTGAACATCCTTCGCACCCCGACGGTGCTGATCCTCGACGCGTCGGGCCGCGTTGCGAAACGCGCCTCGGGCCAGCCGAGGAAGGCCGACGTCATCGGAGCTCTGGGGCTCGTGGTCGGCGAGTGAACAGGGAACCCTACCGTTGCCCGAGAGAATTTGTCTCAGTAATTGAGCAAGGATGTGACAGAGGGCGGAACGTCGGGGTAATGTCATGAACATGAATCCGACGACAGAGCTGCTCACGAAGCGGCGCGCGGTTGACTTCTGCCGCGTGACCACCGCGCTCTGTCGCGCTTCCTGAGGGCGATCTCAAGCGGCCCCGAGCCGCACCGATCTGCACGACCCTTCAGGAGCATCAAGCGATGCAAGCCGATCCCCGGGCCCTCCGCTTCGCCGCGATTCTGACGACAGTCGTCCTCGCACTCGTCTTGGTCACAGGCAGCGCGTGGTTGCTGGCCGCACAGGCCGTGGTGTTCGCACTGGGCGTCTTTGGCGCCTCGCCCTACGGGATGATCTTCAAAGGGATAGTGAAAAGCCCTCCCAAGGAGTTGGAAGATGCCGCCCCGCCGCGCTTCGCGCAGGGGGTGGGTCTCGCCTTCGCCCTGGGGGGCTTGGTCGGATACGTCACACAGACCACGCCGTTGGCCCTCGGCGCCACCGCTGCGGCCCTTTTCGCCGCTTTTCTCAACGCCGCTTTCGGCTTCTGCCTCGGCTGCGAGATGTTCTTGATAATTCGCCGCCTACTGCCCGCAAGATAATTCCGGAGGATTCCATGAGCCGCTCCGCCGTTCTGGTGGATGCTGACTGGGTTGAGGCCAATCTCGACACCGACGGCATCGTCCTCGTCGAGGTCGACGAGGACACCAGTGCCTATGACAAGGGCCACATCCGTGGTGCCGTAAGGATCGACTGGAAGAAGGACCTTCAGGACCCGGTCCGTCGTGACTTCGTCGACCGTGAGGGCTTCCAGGCGTTGCTGTCGTCCCGCGGCATCGGCAACGACGACACCGTGGTTCTCTACGGTGGCAACAACAACTGGTTCGCTTCCTACGCCTACTGGTACTTCAAGCTCTACGGCCACGACAACGTCAAGCTTCTCGACGGTGGCCGCAAGAAGTGGGAGCTCGACTCCCGCGAGCTCGTCAAGGAGGTCCCCGACCGTCCCGCGACGAGCTACCAGGCCAAGGACCAGGACCTGTCCATCCGTGCCTTCCGCGACGACGTCGTCGCCGCGATCGGCAAGCTCAACCTGGTCGACGTGCGCTCGCCCGACGAGTTCACCGGCAAGCTGCTCGCTCCGGCGCACCTGCCGCAGGAGCAGGCGCAGCGCGCCGGCCACGTGCCCACCGCCCGTAACATCCCGTGGTCCAAGGCGGCCAACGACGACGGCACCTTCAAGTCCGACGAGGAGCTGAAGAACCTCTACGCGGGGGAGGGCGTCGACTTCGCCAAGGACACCATCGCTTATTGCCGCATCGGCGAGCGCTCGGCCCACACGTGGTTCGTCCTGCACGAGCTCCTCGACCAGGCCAGCGTCAAGAACTACGACGGTTCGTGGACCGAATACGGCTCGCTCGTGGGCGTGCCGATCGAACTGGGAGAGGCTCGATAATGACTCAGGGTTGCGCTGCTCCGGAGCAGACCGTTGCTCTTCCGGCGGGGATCGACCTTTCGACCCAGGCCGTCATCCAGGGGGTGGTCTCCGGCACGAGCACGGCTTACGCTCGCCTGCTGGATCACTCCGGCGAATTCACCGGCGAGGTCGTGGTGTCCGACGAGGGCATCTTCCGCTTCTTCGCCGCTCCCGGTGACTGGACCGTCCGCATCATCGCGGGTGGCGGCGTCACCAAGGACATTCCCGCCCAGGCCCGTCTGGGCGAGGTCACCCAGCTCGCCGTAGCCGTCTGACCTTCTTTTCGCGGCCGAGGGCCGGCAATCCCGTTCGCGGGGTGCCGGCCCTCGGTCGTTGCGGGGTGTTCTCCGCCGCGGGGCCGTACGCTTCCGGCGGGCGAGCCGTCGGATGCCCCCCGGCCTTCAGCCTTGGAATGAGGTCAGCGGAGCCGGGCTTCGACGCGGTGGACCGCGTCGGTGTAGTCGGGCTCCGGGGACATCACCGCGGCCAGCCGGAGATGGGGCAGGGCCTCCGCGTGCCGGTTGGATCGCTCAAGGGTCCTGCCGAGCAGGAACCTGGCGTAGTGGTCGCCGGGGGAGTGCTCGACCATGGACTCCAGGGTCTGCCTGGCCCGTCCGAGCTGGGCCGAGCCGAAGTAGGCGCGGGCGGCCAGCAGCCGGACGGCAGGGTCGTCTCCGTGATCGGCCAGCAGTGGCTCCAGGATCCGCAGGGCGCCGAGGGGGTCTCGGGCCTCCAGCAGGGATTCCGCGTGACGAAGGAGCCTGACCTCCTCGGGCAGCTCGCGCTCGGGAGCGGCCTGCCGTACCAGGTCCTGGAGGACCTCCGGCGGTTGCGCGCCCTTGACCGCCGTGCCGCCCGCCACGAAGGTCGGCGAGGTGGCCACGCCGATGGCCTTGCCCCGCAGGAGCTGGGCGCGGACTTCGCTCGCCCCCTGCCCGGCGTCGAGCGCCTCGGCCATGCCGTTCAGGCCCGCCTCGGTGGCGAGCGCCACCAGGGTGTCGCGGTCGCCGATGTCGGAGGCCTCGACGAAGTGGGCGCGCAGGATCCGCTCCACGACCGCGTCCTGGAGGGCCGGGCCGCCTCGCTCGTAGGCGAGGGCGATCACCCGGTGGGCGTCGAACGTGTTCGGACGCCAGACGGCGCCCCAGGGCGGCCCGAGGCCTTCCTCGGCCGCGACGAGCGAGACGCGGACCCGGTTCTCCGCCGGGGTCAGGTCGGGGTGGCAGGCCTGCAGGGCGCCGTCGGCGACCGGGTCGCGCAGCGCTTCGTACAGCGGCTCGGCAGGGCTCGGGGCCATCGGGTCGATCTGGAAGGGACGCCAGACGATCTCCACGTCCTCGCCGAGGCCGGCCTTCTCCAGACGTCGCTTGCCGATGTAGGCCCAGGCGCAGACCATGTCGGCCCAGACTTCGATGCGCTTCATGGTCGGTGTAACAAACGACACCTGTCGTTTATTCGACATGTGTCGTTTAATCTTGTGGTCGTGTCCCATGACGATCCGAGAGTTCGCCGGACTCGTGCCCGGTTGCGTGCGGCGGTCCTGGAACTGGCCGCCGAACGCGACCCCGAGTCGATCACCGTCGCCGAGATCGCTCAGCTGGCCGAGGTCAACCGGGCCACGGTCTACGTCCACTATCGCGACCGCGACGACCTGGTGCTCGACGCGATGGAGACGGCCATCGGCGAGCTGACCGCCGAGGCCGTACGCTGCCCCTACCGGGAGCCGGGGCCGGTTCCGGCCTCGCTGGTCATGCTCTTCGAGCACGTCGGCGCCAGGGCGTCGCTGTATCGGCGGATGCTCGGGCCGTACGGCAGCGCCCGCTTCTGCGCCCGCCTGCGCGAGGCGCTGGTCACCGGGCTGTGCGGCCCGTTCGCGGCGGGTTCGCGTCCGCCGGGCCATGACGACGTGCCGCCGGAGATCCACGCCCACCACGTGGCGGGCGCGCTGATCGGGGTGATCACCTACTGGCTCCAGGAGCACCCGCCTCGTCCGGCCGGGGAGATCGCGGCGTTCATGTGGAGCCTGCTCGACTCCCGCCGGAGAGACGAGTGAGAACGCTCGTCGAAACTCCTTGAGCGCGGGATCCCGAGTTCCGGCTCCGGGAGAGGAACCAGGAGGAACGGGAGGGAAACCGGGGGAAGCCGGCGCCCCGGGGCGGCTGCGATGACCTTCCTGTGTTTCGGTGTGGCTGGTGATGGGGATCGCTACGATTCATCGAGTGTCCGGAACGTCTGTTATGCCCCAGCCATCGCGCGCCGCTGGCCGGAGGCCGCCCGCGCTCACGGCGTACTCCCTCCCCCTGCACGCGCTCAGGATCTTCGGAGCCTGTGCCGTCTCGCTGGTGCTCTGGTTCTCGGCGGGACGAGCCGTCCGCGCCGGTCTGATGTGGGCGGGCACCGAGGTCTCCCACGGTGACTACCGGCAGGTCCGACTCGTCATCACAATGCTGATCTTCACATTGATCGTGCTGAACGAGCTCGTGGTCATGGTGGGCATGCTGCACTCGGTGCGCGGCGCGCTCCAGGAGATCCGGGTGCGGAGGGAGGGCGGCGAGGCCGACGAGAGCATGTTCGGCGCGCTCAACCGGGCCACGCTGGTCTTCGCCACCATCTACATGGCCTGGAGCTTCCACCGGGAGGACGCCCGCGAGTTCGCCGCGCTGGACCTCATGAAACGAGTCGACCAGGATCTCAAGGGGGCCTTCTCCGGAATCCAGGGCGAAGGCGGCAGGGGACTCGTCGACCTGGACGTGCGGCTCTCTCTCGGGATCGCCGTGGCCGCCTACCTGCTCAAGACGCTGTTCGGCTGGCTGCACGCCAACGGCAGGGGCAAGGGCAGCGGCATGCTCACCACCTTCTTCGAGCTGGCCTTCGCCTTCTACAGCGTCAACGCGATGCTCACCTTCACCGGTGCGCGGTCCGACTGGTTGGAGCACCGGGCCGTCGTGGCCGTGGCCGGCGACTGGATCGAGCAGGTCAAGCAGGCCGTCCCGTGGTGGACGGCGTTCTGGGAATGGGCCGGTGAGGTCTGGCCGTACGTCGTGGACGGGCTGATCGTGCCGCTGACCTGGCTCACGGTCGCCTCGCTCGTCTATGGGGCCTTCGCCGAGGACACCCGGGCCGTCGTGCGGGGGACCAGGCTGGACGCCGTGGCCGACCGGATGGAACAGGCCCACTCGCTCACCCGCTCCACCATGACCCGGGCCACGACCGGGTTCCAGGAGCGCTGGGTTCCGCCCGCGAACGCCTTCCGGCTCGCCGCCCGCGGCGGCGCCGCGCTGTTCGGCACGTTCTGCCTGTGCTACGTCGCGCTCCGGGTGGGGGCCGACTACGCGACCCGGGGAGCGGAGACGTTGATCGGCAGCGAGGAGCCCTATTTCTGGTTGATCATCGGCCCGCCCCTGACCTTCGTCAAGGAACTGGTCGTGGCGGTGCTGACGACCTGCCTGCTGGCCGCGACGTTCGACATAGCGGCCACCCGCAGCCGCGAGGCGGGCGAGGTGATCACCGCCTGAACGGCACGAGGTGGGGAAGGCCACCGTCTGAGCGGCACCAGGCGGGCCTCATCGCTTGAACAGCAGCACCTGATCCTGCGGCTCGGTCTCCTCGGTGCCCGCCCGCTTGAACATGTCCGCCACGGACTCCTCCTTCAGCGGTGCCCGGATCGTGCTCGGGATGACGCGGACCTCGACCTGGCCGGCGACCGCCTTGGGGACCAGGCTGATCACGTCGTAGTCGTAACCGGTGCCGATCTTGTGGTCCTTGACCTCCGGGGGGAGACCCCTCTCGATGATCTCGGCCTTCCACTCGCGGCCGTCGGGATGCTCGACCTTGACGTCGGGCTCACCACGCCGCATCACGCCTTCGGTGTTCAGGGAGGTCCTGGTCACCGTGATCTTCAACCACTGCTGGTCGGCCTTGATCGGGCGCGCGCCCGGCAGGCTGTCCGCCTGCTCCACCTTGACCTTCCACGCCACGTTCATGAGCGTCCCGGTTCCCCCGGCGGCCACGGTGTGGATCTGGTAGTCGGGATTGCCTGACCGGTAGAGCCGGTACCCGTGCCAGGTGGGGATTCCGACGCCCAGCGCCACCGCGAGGACCAGGGCGCCGGTTCGCAGGGCCGTACGGCGCCGCGACGGCGGAACGGCACCGGGGGCAGGGGCGGTTTCCTCCTGCGCCGCGGAGGCCGTAGCCCCGGCTCCCGCAGCGGCGGCCCCGGTCCCCGCAGCGGCGGCCCCGGTCCCTGGAACGGTGGCCATGGCCCCGGGAAAGGCATTCCCGGCCCCGGCTCCTGTTCCGGCTCCTGTCCCGGTTCCGGTGACGGTGCGGGGAAGCGGAGGCGTCGGGACGGCGGGGAACGGCTGGGTCGAGGTACCCGGGGGCTCACTCATGGGCCTCGGAGCGGGAGGCCAGACCTGCTCGTCGGAGAACGCCCGCCGGGGGGCGGGGGCCCAGCCGGAATCGGCGGGAGGCCGCGTGGGCATGGGTCCGGCGGCGGGATGGGTACCTGGGGCGGTGGGAGGGACACCGGGACCGGGGGAGGGCACGGGCCAGGTGCCGGTGGCGGGCTGGGGAGCACCCTGATAAGGCGGCTGAGCGGGAGCAGGAGCAGGAGGAACAGGGGGCCGCTCCTCCGCGCGGAACCGGTTGTCCGGGGGGTACGGGTTGTCCGGGCGAGGTCGGTTGCCCGAGAAGTGCGGATTATCCGCGTGAGGCCGGTTGTCCAGAGGGGGTCGTGTGTCCGGGAAAGGCGAGTTCTCCGGGTAGGGCCGGTTGTCCGCAGGAGGGCGTTCTTCCTGGGGGGCGAACCAGTTCTGGTGACCCTCGTTCTCCGGGTGCGGCGTGTCCGTCACTTCTTGCTCGCCAACTGGTAGACGTCCTTCGCGTTCGAGATCAGGCGCTGAGTGGCGGCCTCGTCGAGGCCCAGGTCGACCTCCACCTCTGGCAGGAATGACTCCGCGATGAATCCGCTCTGCGGGGCGAGCACGATCCGGGACCCCGTCAGGGCCGTGGCCGGAACCTCGAACACCGTCACGCTCTCGGTCCACCAGCCCACCTGGATGTAGGGGTTGGTGATGGTCAGCGAGGCCTCGACCTTGTCGGTGGCCGCGTAGCGCTTGCCGTCCTCGGTCAGCAGAGTCGGGATGCCGAGCTTCTGTGGGCCCCGGTTGGCCGTCGCCCCCACCTCGGCGATCAGGAAGATCTGCGAGGTGGTGGCCTTCTTCACCTGGCCGGTCACATCCGTGGTCTCGACGGCCTTGGCGGCGTGCACGGCCTTCACCCGCGCGGAGAACCGGGAGGCGGAGATCTCCTCTCCCACGCCGCCGGTCCAGGTCAGATGGGCGGTGCGCTCCTCGCGGGTCAGCCCCAGGGACTGCACGCCCACCGCCGCGGCGGCCAGCGCCACACCGGCGGCCAGGACGCCCGCACGGCGCAGCCGGTTCGGCGATCGGGAAGCGCGGCGGGCGGGAGCCTCGGGCCTGGCCGGGGCCGAGGTCGAGGTCGACGTCATGAGATCGTTCCCCCTTGCCGGACGGGAAGGGTGACCTGCGCGGCCACCTTGGGCGGAGCGTCGTCCTCGTCGCCGTCCGTCACCAGATTCCACTCCGGATCGAGGAGGAACCCCTCCGACAACTCGAAGGTGCCGATGTCGAACTGGACCTTCTTCGGCGGGCGCTGTCCCTGGGGCAGCTCGTATCTGACCACGACGGTGGACGTCATCCCCGGATGCAACTGTTTGCTCGGCACCCCGTCACCGGGGACGGAGATGATCGGGCCGAAGTCGTTCTTGATCTCCGGGGTCATCTTCAGCAGCGACTTCGCGAAGGAGAAGCCCGGTGCCTTCCCCTGGTTCGGGAGCCCCACTCCGGCGGTCTCGTCGCCCTTGTTGGCGACCTTGAACTCGATCTCCAGGAAACGCTTGCCCGCGCCGCCGAACGGGTCGGGCTTGAACAGGGACCGGGACTCCACGAACGTGGTCATGAACTGGCCCTGGTCGAGGCTCGCACCGGGACCGAGCTGCTTGGGAGGCTCGTCAGGGACCTCTCCGAGGCCGCCCAGGGCCGCGGTGATTCCCAGGCCGGTGGCGATGACCAGGGTGGCGACCGGCACCGCGACCGGGCGCCGTCGTCTGGATGCGCCATCGGCGGGAGACGTCATGACAAAGGATGGTAATCGCTGATCTACGCCCCACCCGACTCGTTCGTCCCTTAAGTGACAATGAACATGGGGAAAATACAGCAGATTGGCGGGAACGCTGCCCCAGTAGGAGGTCTAACTCTTACGCTGTGACGGAGGCGGCGAGAGCCCTATGGCGGAGGTTCCGTGGCGGACGTGCATCCCGAGCATGCGCAGCTCCAGGCGGACCGGATCTACCTGGGCTGGCAGTATGCCCTGTTGCACCCGGACCCGGGTCCGGCGCCCAAACGACCTTCTCCCGTCGACGACCCCGTCGACCAGGTCGACCCCGAGTGGGAGCGCAGGGAACGGCTCAACGAAGCCCTGCTGAACCGGCCGGTGAGGATCTTCAGGACCTTCATGACCGGGCTGGCCGCGCTGATCCTCATGCTCGGCCTGACCCAGGTGCTGAGCTGGTCGTTCGCCGTCGCCGGGCTGATCGCGACCGGTGGGGTGGCGGTGTTCTGCACGCACGCGATCCACCAGGGCGACCGGGCGGTCCGTCACCGCGTCCGGGAGCGTCAGGCGGTCGGCGAGCGGCGGCGGAAAGAGCGTGACAGAGACCTCTTCCAGGCCCAGGAGGAGCATGCCGCCCGCTACCGGGAGTGGGCGGAGAAGAAGGAGCGCTACGACCGCCAGCTCACCTGGTATGCCGTGGCCGTGCCGGACGAGATCGACCGGATCGACGTGGCGGGGGGCACCCTGCCCGGCTGGTCGGCGCTGATCACCCTGCTCGGCGCGACCAGGCTCTACAGCGGTGGTCACCTGACCGTGCTCGACCTGTCCGAGGGCGCGATCGCCAAGGACCTGATCGAGCTGGCTCGCAGGGGCGGGGACGATCCCCTGGTCTGGGTGCTGCCGGTGGATCTCCCCAAGCTCGACCTGGGCGCGACGCTGGCCCCCGAGGCCTTCGCCGACGTGCTCGCCCACGTGGTGAGCGTCAGCGAGGAGCACCGCACGACCAGGGACCTGTCGTTCGACAACGCGATCCTGGAGCGGGTGCTGGAGGTCCTCGGCGAGAATGCCACGATCAACCAGGTCACCGCCGCGCTCCGGGCACTGGCCCAGGTCGGCGACCCTCGCGACGACCTCAGGTTCGGCCTGATCACCGCGGCCCAGCTGGAGCGCATCGGCACGCTGTTCGGCCGGGGGGTCAGCGACCGCGTGGTGATCGAGCGGGCGTGGGCGCTGGAGTCGCAGCTGCGCAAGCTGGAGACCCTCGGCTCGGAGGCGGTACGGCTGCCGCCCGCGCGACTGCGGGTCGTGTCCATGGACCGGCAGGCGGGCGTGCTCGGCAACCGGGTCCTCGGCACCTACGTGGCCACCGCGCTCACCCACATCCTGCGCCAGTCGCCCGCCTCGGAGCGGCCCTGGTACCACACGATCATCGTCGCGGGCGCGGACAAGCTCCGCGGTGACGTCCTCGACCGCCTGATGGACGCCTGCGAGACCTCCAGGACCGGGCTGGTGCTCACCTACCGGTCGCTCACCCCGACCGTGCGGGAGCGGCTCGGCCGGGGGCACGCGGCGGTGGCGTTCATGCGGCTGGGCAACGCCGAGGACGCCCGGGTGGCCAGCGAGCACGTCGGCACCGAGCACCGGCTGGAACTCGCCCAGCTCACCGAGACGATCAGCGCCGCCGGGGCCGGGCTGGACGGCGGCTACGTCTCCACCATCGGCCATACCGAGGAGGGCGAGGACGAGCCGAGCGTGAGCCGTACGGACCTGAAGGAGGACATCACCGAGTCCACCGAGTGGGGCCGCCGCGCGACCAAGGCGATGGGGGAGACCGAGCGGGTGTTGCACCGTTCCCGGGAGTTCCTCGTCGAGCCTCACCAGCTCCAGCAGCTTCCCACCACCTCGGTGATCGTCACCGACGCCACCGCTCAGGGCCGCCGGGTCCGCCTCGCCGACGCCAACCCGGCGATACTGACCTTCCCCAAGACCACGCTGGGGGAGTTCGACGAGATCAAGGAGGCCGCGCTGGAAAGCACCGAGGAGGAGGAGTTCGTCGAGACGACTCTCTTCCACGAGGCACCGCCCAACCTCGGACCGCCGCCGGCCCGGCTCGACTGGCGCAGACGCCAATGAAGCGTCCGTTTGTGGTAATGGCATGGTCAATGCGGAGGTGCGATCCCGGAGGGAGGTTCGACCGTGGTTGCTGGGGTGACCCGCCCCCGGGTTCCCGCCGTCCGGTACGGCGGAGCGATCCGTGAAGCGTCAACCCCCCGGCCTTGAGCCGGGTCCCCCGGGTGGAGGCAAAATGCAACCAAGCGTGTCCCGTCCTCCGAACACCCTGACCGGTCCCTGGTACCGGATTCAGGCGATCACGGCGCCCTCTCGCAGTTCGTCGGCGGAGTGGGACTTCGTCACCGTTCTGCCCGCCGTGCTCTCGGCGGCCCAGCGCAACCGGCCCTTCGTGGTCGGCTGGCTCTCCCGCGGCTCAGGCGCGCCGCTGGAGCTCATCACCAACGCCGGGCCGCTGACGTCGCCGCGCCCGCCTCGCCGGGCCGCCACCGAGGCCGAGCCGATCCCCGCGGGCCCCGAGCCGCTGCTGTTCCCCAGCGGAGCCCGGGGCGTGCGGATCGGCGACGAGTGGCTCCGCGACCTGTCCGACCTGGCCTGGACCATCTGCCCGGGACGGCAGGCGCCGCCGCTGGGAGGCCGCCGGGAGCCGGACGCCGACGAGATCAAGCGCCCCACCCTCTTCGAGTCCGCGCTGGTCACGCTCATGTCCCGGCCGTTCGCCTGGCTGGTGGTGGCCGAGCAGACCGACATGCTGGACGCCGAGGTCGCGCACCTGCGGACCCAGCTCAACGTGCTCAGGCAGTACGGCGACGCCTCGGAGCGCTCCCGCTACGACGCGGAGCGGGCCGAGCGGCGCATGCAGGAGCTGGACGCCTTCCGCGAGGCGGGGCTGTGGAACGTGCGGGTGCTGGCGGGGGCCGCCGGGCCCGAGGAACTGCGCCAGATCGCCCCGGTGCTGGTCGGCTCGGCAGAGATGAGCCACCATCCCTACCGGCTGCGCAGCGCGCTGTCCGGCCCGGTGTACGGCTTCGCCGACGCGCTCTCGGTCACCCTGCAGGACCCGGCCGACGGCGCCGCGGCGCCGTTCGCGGCGACCGCGGGGACGCTCGCCGCGCTCGCCGGGCTGCCCCGCCGGGAGGTTCCGGGGGTGCGGGTGCTCGACGCGGGCTTCTTCGACGTGACCAGCGAGGCGGACGTCACTCCCGGCGCCCTGACCATCGACCTCGGGTCGGTCCTGGACGGGCAGGACCGGGCGGTCGGCTCGTTCAAGGTCCCGCTCGCCACCCTGAACAGGCACGCGTTCGTCACCGGGGCCACCGGCTCGGGCAAGTCCCAGACCGTCAGGCACCTGCTGGAGCAGCTCACCGGCGTCGGCATCCCGTGGCTGGCCATCGAGCCGGCCAAGTCCGAGTACGCCGCGATGGGCGGCCGGATCGAGCATCTCGGCCCGGTCACCGTGATCAACCCGTCGGCGCCGGACAACGTGCCGTTCAGCGTCAACCCGCTCGCCCCGGAGCCCGGCTATCCGGTCCAGGCCCACATCGACATGGTCCGGGCCCTGTTCATGGCGGCCTTCGACGCCGAGGAGCCGTTCCCGCAGATCATGTCCCTCGCCCTGCAACGGGTGTACGAGGCCAACGGCTGGGACGTGGTCACCGGCTGGGCGGCGCCCGGGGCGGCCGTGCGGCCTGCCGTACCGACTCTTGAGCAGTTGCAGCAGCACGCGATGGACGTGATCAAGGAGATCGGCTACGGCCGGGAGGTCCAGGCCGACGTCGAGGGTTTCATCTCGCTGCGGCTGAGGTCGCTGCGGGTCGGCTCGGCGGGCCGGTTCTTCGAAGGCGGCCACCCCGCCGACATCGGCGACCTGCTCCAGCGCAACGTGGTGCTCGCGATCGAGGACGTGGCCAACGACGAGGACAAGGCGTTCCTCATGGGCACGCTGATCATCCGGATCGTGGAGCACCTGCGGATGCGGGCCAGGAAGGAGCGGAGCAGCGGGCTGCGGCACGTCATCGTGATCGAGGAGGCGCACCGGCTGCTCCGCGACCGCGGCGCCGGGCGGGCCAGCACGCACGCGGTCGAGCTCCTCGCGGGCATGCTCGCGGAGATCCGCGCGTACGGCGAGGGCATCGTGGTGGCCGAGCAGATCCCCACCAAGCTCGTCTCCGACGTCGTGAAGAACACCGCGCTGAAGGTCGTGCACCGGCTCCCGGCCGAGGACGACCGCCAGCTGGTCGGGGCGGCGATGAACCTGAGCGAGGAGCAGTCCCGGCAGGTCGTCTCGCTCCAGCCGGGCGTCGCGGCGGTCTTCGCCGACGGGATGGACCGGCCGCTGCGGATTCAGGTGCCGCTGGGGGAGGAACGCGAGCGCCTGGTGCCCGGCCACACCCCGCCGATCTGCGGACGCCGTTCCGCGGCGTGCGGCCAGGAGTGCCGGACGGGCCGGGCGTGCACGCTCGTCGAGCTCCGTGAGGCCGACCTGCTCGCCGACGCACCCGAGTGGGCCTGGCTGCGGATCTGGGCCGACACCATGGTGCTGGCGTTCTGCACGAACCGGCCGGTGCCGGGGGTGCCGCGGGTGCTGGCCGACCTGTGGGCCGAGCTTCCGCTGCGGCGGCGCGAATGCCTGCTGGCCACGGCGGTGGAGCGCGGCGTGGGCCGCCGGGCGTGGTCGCTGCGGACCATCGGCGACCCGGTGAAGCTGACCGAGCAGATCGCCAAGACCGCGACCCGGTCACTGGGGCCCGACCGGGAGCCGGGTGAGCGGCCCGGTCCCACCTGGGTCATTCCGCAGGTCCGCTGGTTGCACGAGGTGGACCGGCTGTTCCCCTACGGGCAGTCCGCACCCAACCCTCGCGGCCCCGCGCCGGTCATGGAGTACGCGCTGTTCAGCCGTCCGGCCAACGGCACCGAGCTGCTCGGCCACCGGGCCAAGGCGCTGCGCCACCATCCGCTGTCCATGGAGGCGGACCGGAACCGGGCGCTGGCCTGGCGGGTGATTCTCGGCGACGACGAGCACGAGAGCGTGGAGCGGGACGTCCTCACGGTCACGATCGGCATCGATCCGGCGGAGCGGCTCCGGCACGTGGCCCAGACGATGGGGGCGGGGTGGCTGGAGAGCGTGCTGTCCTGGCCGCGCCGGTTCGTGCTGCCGTTCGACGAGACTTCGACGGAGCCCGCCGAACTCGCCTTCAGTGAGTAGTGAAATCATCACTGTGTGGAGCGATTCGTCGTGATCGTGCTGGCTGCCGCGCTGGTGGCCATGCTGGTCGTGTATTTCGTCAGGGGGCCCACCCCGCCGTCCGCGCCGCGGCCGGGGCCGGCGAAAGCTCCGGCTCCGGCGCTCCAGGAGCCGCGTTCGCCGACGACCGCTGACCGGGTGAAGGTCCTGCGGGTCTACGACGGCGACACGATGACGGTCGTCCCGCCCGGCGGTGGTGACGGGCAGCCCGTGCGGTTGATCGGCATCGACGCTCCGGAGCTGCGCCCCGCCCAGTGTTACGGCAGGCAGTCGGCGGAAACGCTGCGGAGGCTCGCGCGGCCCGGCTCCACGGTCAGGCTCGTCCCCGACAAGACCAGGAAGGACCGTTACGGACGCTGGCTCCGTTACGTCTGGAACGATCAGGAGGTTTTCGTCAACGGCGCCATGGTGCGCGAGGGCGCGGCGTACGCCCTGGCCATCAAGCCCGACGTCACCTACCAGAGCCTGTTCACGGCCCTGGTGAACCAGGCCCGTGCCGGGGGCCGGGGGCTGTGGGGAACGTGCCCCAACCCCCGGCCGCCGGTGCACGGCACGCGCCCCTCATGAGCGGATGCGTGGCGTCGCCGGACGGGCACAGCGTCCAACCGCGGCTAGGATCTGCGGCATGAGCGATTCGGCGAACCAGGTCCGGCTACGGCCCGGCGAACCAGGTCCGGGTGCTGAGTCGTCCTGCGACAGATCGCCAGGCGAGGAGACGGCATGACTCAGCTTCCGCTGCGGGCGCAGCTCGCGAGTGCTCTCGGCCGTACGGCGGCGACCCTGTCCAGGGCCACCGGCCGAGGCGACGGATCGGTGATCGGCGGCCGGGTCGGCCTGGCGCTGGAGCCCGACCTGCTGCGCAAGCTCGCGCAGGACCGCAAGCTGGCGCTGGTGAGCGCGACCAACGGCAAGACCACCACGACCCGGCTGATCACCTCCGCCTTGCAGGAGCTCGGAGAGGTCGCCACCAACGCGTTCGGCGCGAACATGCCCGCCGGGCACGTCTCGGCGCTGTCGTCGGCCAAGGACGCCCCTTACGGCGTCCTGGAGGTCGATGAGAAATACCTGCCCGAGGTGATCGACACCACCGGTGCCGGGGTGATCGTGCTGATGAACCTCAGCCGCGACCAGATGGACCGGGCGGGCGAGATCTGGTTGCTGGCCCAGAAGTGGCGGCGGGCGCTGGCGGGCAAGAACACCCACGTGATCGCCAACGCGGACGACCCGCTGGTGACCTGGGGCGCCTCCACGGCCACCCGGGTGACCTGGGTGTCGGCCGGGCAGCCGTGGAAGGAAGACTCCTGGTGCTGCCCCGAGTGCGGCGGACCTCTCGACCGCAAGGGCATGGAATACACCCCGCCCGGCGGTGGCGTCTCGGGCGCGGCCGTCTCCCGCACGGCGGAGAACGACTGGGCCTGCCGCGAGTGCACCTTCCGGCGGCCCGAGACGACCTGGATCCTCGACGACGACGCGGTGATCGACCCGCGCGGGCATCGCTGGGTGCTGGACATCCAGCTTCCCGGCCGGGCCAACCGGGCCAACGCCGTGATCGCGCTGGCCACCGCGGAGACGTTCGGCCTGCCGATCCAGCGGGCGCTGCCCCGGCTGCGCCAGGTCACGTCCGTGGCCGGCCGCTACACCACCGTCGAGCGCGACGGGCGGCACGCCCGGCTGCTGCTCGCCAAGAACCCGGCCGGTTGGCTGGAGGCGTTCGACGTGCTCGACCGCTCGCTGCCGGTGATCCTCTCGGTGAACGCCCAGGGCCCCGACGGCCGTGACACCTCCTGGCTGTGGGATGTGGACTACCGCGTGCTGCGCGGCAGGCCGGTCTACGTGACCGGGGAGCGGCGGCTCGACCTCGCGCTCCGGCTGGACGTGGCGGCCGTGCCGTTCCAGCTGGCCGCCTCCTTCGAACAGGCGCTCGCCGCGCAGCCTCCGGGCAAGGTCGACGTGATCGCCAACTACACCGCCTTCCAGCAGATTCGATCGGAGTTCGGTCGTGCCGTCTGACAGCGCCCTGCGTCTTGTCTGGATTTATCCAGACCTGTTGAGCACCTACGGAGACCAGGGCAACGTCCTGGTCCTGGAGCAGCGCGCCCAGCGCCGAGGCATCCCGGTCCAGACCCTCTACCTGCGCTCGTCCGACCCGGTGCCGGAGGGCGGCGACATCTATCTGATCGGTGGCGGCGAGGACCGGCCGCAGATCCTGGCGTCCGAACGGCTGCGCCGGGACGGCGGCCTGCACCGGGCCATCGCGCGCGGCGCGGCCCTGCTGGCCGTCTGCGCGGGCTACCAGATCATGGGCACCACGTTCGGCGGCGAGGAGGGCCAGCCGGTGGACGGCCTGGGCCTGATCGACATCTCCAGTGGCCGTGGCACGAGCCGCGCGGTCGGGGAACTGGCCGGCGAGGCGGATCCGGTGCTCGGCATCCCGACGCTCACCGGTTTCGAGAACCACATGGGCGTCACCCGGCTCGGCCCCGGCGTCAGGCCGCTGGCGCGCACGACGGTCGGCACCGGTAACGGTGACGGCACCGAGGGCTGCTACGTGGGCAAGATCGTGGGCACCTACCTGCACGGTCCGGCGCTCGCCCGCAACCCCGGCCTCGCCGACCTCCTGCTGAGCTGGGCGATCGGCGCGCAACTGCCGCCGATCGACGACACCTGGTTCGAACGGCTTCGCCAGGAGCGGCTGGCAGCGGTGCTGCCCCACTGACGGGTGCTCCGCCGTCCGCCGGGCGAGGTGAACGGCGGAGCAGACCGAGTGAGGGGGCTGAGCCTCACGCCGCCCGCGGTGGACGGCGGGCCACCCGCGGCTCATGCTTTTCGGCGCCCGATCCGTCAGGTTGAGCCGGGCGTCTTTCGAGCCCGGCTTCCCGCGTCAGTAGACGAGTGCCTGGACCTCTTCGCCGAGGATCTCCTCGACGAAGGTCGAGGCGCCCGCGATGCGCACGCCCTCGATCACGTCGTCCACCGTTATGTCCCGCCGGGCCGCGCACTGCGTGCACAGCGTCACCCGGCCGCCCGCCAGCACGGCGTCCAGCAGGTCGCTGAGCTGGGCGGCGTGCGGCAGGCTGAACTCCTTGGCCCGCCCGGGCAGGGCGAACCACGACGACTCGCCGGTCAGCCAGAGCGAGACGGGAACCCCGCTCGCCAACGCCGCCGCGGCCACCGTGAACGCCTGGTTGCAGCGTTCGGGCGAGTCGGCGCCGGCGGTCACCTTGATCACCAATGATCGTGCCATGTCCGAAGCCTATGCGGGCCCGTGTCACGGGCGCGAGCCGTACTCGGGTGGCCCTAGGCTCGGAGTCGTGACTCCTCCGCTCCCTGAAGAGAGCGGCTTCTCGCTTCCCTCGGCTGAGGTCGGCGACGGCCAAGCCCTGACCGTTTCAAACAAAGAAACCATAACAGGGAAGCGATTCCCCTGCCGGGTAAACCCGGCAGTACCCTCGCTAGACATGATGGACGTTCCCGAGCTGCATCCCGACCTTGAGCCGATCGCCTTCCTTCTGGGCCGGTGGGAAGGTGCCGGGGTCGGTGGATACCCGACGATCGAAAGCTTCAACTTCGGCCAGGAGATCGTTTTCGGTCACAACGGCAAGCCGTTCCTGACCTATAACAGCCGCACCTGGCTCCTCGACGAGGCGGGCAACAAGGTCCGGCCGCTGGCCACCGAGACCGGTTTCTGGCGGCAGCTGCCCGACCGTCAGCTGGAGGTGTGCATGTCGCACCCGACCGGCATCGTGGAGATCTATATCGGCGAGGTGGTCTTCAACAAGATCGAACTCCGCACCGACGTGGTCGCCCGCACCGGCACCTCCAAGGAATACACCGCGGGTCATCGCCTCTACGGCCTGGTCAACGGCAACCTGATGTGGGCCTACGACATGGCGGCCGAGGGCCAGTCGCTCCAGTCTCACATCTCCGCGGAGCTCAAGAAGGTGGGCGACTTCGTGCCCGAGGTGGACTAGATACCATCTGCACCATGAGCTCCCCCTTCACCCCCGATGTGGTCGATGCCATCAAGCGTCACATGAACGATGATCATGCCGATGACGCGCTGCTGATCTGCAGGGGCCTCGGCGGGCAGCCCGAGGCGACCGGTACGACGACGACGGGTGTGGACGACCGGGGGATCGAGTTCGCCGCGCTGGTCGACGGCCGGGAGGTCACGGTCCGTGTCCCGTGGAGTGCCACGCTGACCGAGCGTGTCCAGGTCCGCTGGGAAGTGGTCCGCCTCTATCGGGAGGCCTGCGCGGCCCTCGGACTCCCCGCCCGCGGCGAGCACTGACCGCGCCTCGCCCGTTTCCGGCGGGGTGCCGGTCGCATTCCGGTCGATTACCGGCCGCATCCCGTGTGATGGAGCGGCTTCAAGGTGGCTTCAAAAGAAGAAGCGGCGTTGGAAGAGTAATGCCGAAGCAGTGCAGAAAAGGGAAGAACCCCGGGCCTGCTCCTCCTGTCGAGCAGGAGGGCCGGATGGACTAAAAGCGGGGTTGCCCGCCCTCCGGCAGCCCGGGGTTCCGGTGATTGTCTTGGATTCGCCGAACGTCGCCAGACGTCCGGACAGAGTCCGGAGCGACGGCGTCCTAGCGGACAGCCACCTCGCTAGCCCAACTATGATCAACCATTGTTCGGACCACCTCCTTTCGGCGTGATCCGTACGTTATGCGACGGATTTCCGTCGCGCAAATGAATTTCGCTGAGCGAATTTCCGCAGGCGGAACCGGTTCTCAGGAGTCGGCTCGCGCGGACGTGAACCCCATCGGGCCGCGATGCTCCTAGACTCTGGTCATGACCGAGACGTCGTGGCATGAGCAACTGCGAGCGCACGGTTACCGCGTCACCCCGCAACGCCAGCTGGTGCTCGAAGCGATCAAAGCCGCAGAGCACGCCACCCCGGAGGAGATCTGTGCCCGGGTGCGGGAGACCGCTCGTGGAGTGAACATCTCAACCGTTTACCGGACTCTCGAACTGCTTGAGGAACTGGGCATGGTCACCCACACCCACCTCGGGCACGGCGCTCCCACCTATCATCTGGCCGCCGACGCCGACCACGTGCATCTGGTCTGCCACGAGTGCGGGGAGATCAACGAAATTCGCCCGGAGCTGGTGGACGGTTTCGTGAAGACGCTCGACCAGGAGCTCGGTTTCGCCATCGACGTGCATCACCTGACGGTCTTCGGCCGCTGCCGTAAGTGCCGCTGAGGCCTCGTAGGCTTGGGTCCATGCGAAGCCCTCTGCTGGACACTCCCGGCGCGGTCGCGGCCGAGACTCCCGATGCCGACGTCGCCGGACATTACGGTGATCCGTTCGCCGAGCAGCGCGCGTTCCTCGCCGGGGAGGCGATGGTCGACCGAAGCAACCGCGAGGTCGTCCGCGTTTCCGGGCCCGACCGGTTGAGCTGGCTCAACAGCCTGAGCTCGCAGAAACTCGACGACCTGAAACCCGGTCAGGCCACCCAGACGCTGTTCCTGGACGCCCAAGGCCGCGTGGAGCACCACCTCACGCTCGTCGACGACGGCGAAGCCGTGTGGGGGCACGTCGAGCCGGGCACGTCGGCCGGGCTCGTCGCCTTCCTGGACAAGATGCGGTTCATGCTCCGGGTCGAGGTCGCCGACATGACGGCCGACTACGCGGTGGTCTCCGTGGCCGACGGCACGCGGATCACCCCGCCCGCCGGGGCCATCCTCGTGGGAGACGACGTGCTGCTCCCGCGCGAGCTGCTGGCCGGGCGGCTGGGCCTGAAGCTCGCCGGGCTCTGGGCCTACGAGGCGCTGCGGATCGAGGGCCACCGTCCCCGCCTGGGCTTCGAGACCGACCACAAGACGATCCCGCACGAGGTCGGCTGGATCGGACCGGCCCTCCACCTGAGCAAGGGCTGCTACAAGGGTCAGGAGACCGTGGCCCGGGTGCACAACCTCGGCCACCCCCCGCGCCGCCTGGTCTTCCTGCACCTGGACGGCAGCGTGGACACCCTGCCGAGGCACGGCGCCCCCGTGGTCCACGACGACGCCGAGATCGGCTTCGTCGGAAGCTCCGCCCGGCACCACGAGCTCGGCCCGATCGCGCTGGCCGTGGTCAAGCGGACCGTGCCGGTGGACGCCACGCTGCAGGCCGAAGGGGTGGCCGCGACCCAGGAGGTCATCGTGCCGCCGGACGCCGGGCGCAACGTCGCCATCGACCCCGCCCTGCGCCGCCGCATCCGCTGAGGACGCGCCGCCCGCGCCGCCGCATCCGCTGAGAGTGCGGCGGCGCGGCCGGGATCGGGGTCCCGCGAGGGGCGTCCCTTCTCCCACGGGTTCCCACGGGCTCTCACGGGCCTCCACGGGTTTTCACTCTCCCGCGGGCCTCCAGGGGTTCCCGTGGGGGAGCGGTGGTCCCGGGCCGTCTCAGATCTCCAGGATCAGGGTGATCGGGCCGTCGTTGGTCAGGCCGACCTTCATGTCGGCGCCGAACACCCCGGTCTCCACATGGGCGCCCAGCCTGCGCAGCTCGGCGCAGACGGCTTCCACCAGCGGCTCGGCGACCGGCCCGGGGGCGGCGGCCTGCCAGGTGGGGCGGCGGCCCTTGCGGGTGTCGCCGTACAGGGTGAACTGGCTGACCACGAGCAGCGGCGCGCCGATGTCGGAGCAGGACTTCTCGCCGGACAGGATCCGCAGGCCCCATAGTTTGGCGGCGAGCTTGGCCGCCTCCGCGGGAGTGTCGGTGTGGGTCACACCGACCAGCACCAGCAACCCGGGTTCGTCGATCGCCCCGACCGTCGCGCCATCCACCGTCACCGAAGCGGAACTCACCCGCTGCACAACCGCACGCATGCCCCTCATCATCTCGTCTTCTGCGGCCTCCATAGAATCCTGGCGAAAGGAGACAAAGGTGTCTGCTGAGTCGTTGGTTGTCGAAGTCGTCCGTTCGGGGTTCGTGGAGTCCACGCATCGGGCGCGGATGCTGGCCGTCGGTGCGGACGGATCCCCGGTGAGGGTGCATGGCGCGGTCGACGCCCTGGTCTCGCCTCGTTCGTCGATGAAGCCGCTGCAGGCACTGGGCATGGTGCGGTGCGGACTCGACCTGGAGGGGGAACTGCTCGCGCTGTCGTGTGCCAGCCACGCGGGGGAGCCGTTCCACGCGGACGGGGCCCGCAAGATCCTTTCCGAGGCGGGGCTGGACGAGAACGCGTTGCGCTGTCCCGAGGACCTGCCCGAGGACACGGCCTCTCGCGAGGAGGTGCTGCGGGCGGGCGGCGGGCGGTCCCGGATCTACATGAACTGCTCCGGCAAGCACGCGGCGATGCTCGCCACCTGCGTGATCAACGACTGGCCGGTGGAGACATACCTCGACCCGGCACACCCGTTGCAGAAGGCGATCCGCCTCACGGTCGAGGAGCTGACCGGCGAGCGCGTCGCCGCCACGGGGGTGGACGGCTGCGGGGCCCCGCTGTTCTTCGTGTCGATGGTGGGGGTGACCCGGGCGTTCCGCGCACTCGTCCGGGCCGGGGAGGGCACCCCCGAGCGCCGCGTCGCCGACGCCTTCCGCGCCCACCCCGAGTGGACGTCCGGCACGAACCGGCCCGAGGCCCGGCTGATGCGCGCGGTCCCCGGCCTGATGGTCAAGGCCGGCGCCGAGGCCTTCGACGCCTTCGCCTTCGAGGACGGACGCGCCGGAACCGTCAAGATCGAGGACGGCGGCCAGCGGGCCCGGGTCCCGGTCACCGTCGCGGCCCTGCGCGCGCTCGGCTTCGAGGGCGCCGAACTCGACGAGCTCGCGACAGGCGTGCTGCTCGGAGGAGGCCGCCCGGTCGGCGAGATCCGCCTGCGCTGAGCCCGCCGTGAGCTCGCTGTGAGCCCGCCGGGGGACGGTGGCGGGGCTGAGGCCGGGGCGCCGCCAGGCGACCAGGAACGTCTCGCTGACCACTTCCTCCGCGAGTTGACGCCCAGCTCGGCTCGCCGCCGTGCCATCAAAGCCTCGGCAGGGGACCGCCGCCTTCAGGCGGCGGGGGAATGCCGTCCCCGCCTGATGTCTTTCCGGTCCTTTCCCCGGACCTGGGGCGGGCGGTGCCGTTACATTGAGCGGGTGGCTCCTCGGGTGCGTCCCTTTTCCGGCACGGCGTCCGACCTCGGATGTTGCGATGCGTGCTATCCCGGGTGCCGCCGCTCGGTCCTGGGGGACCGGGTCACGGCGCGCCGTGCGGAGGTGCTCCGGGCCAACGGTGAGGAGTTGATCGGCGTCACGGTGAGCGGCCGTGCGTAGATCCTATAAATTCCTGCTGCGCCCCACCAGCAAGCAGGCCGCCGCGCTGGCCGCCTGCCTGGAGGATCACCGGGTCCTGTACAACGCGGCGCTGGAGCACCGCCGCACCGCCTACCGCAGGGCCGGGGTCACCGTCCGCTACGGCGACCAGTCCGGCGAGCTGAGGCACATCCGCGCCGACGACCCCGACGGGCAGGGCCGGTGGTCGTTCTCCTCCCAGCAGGCCACCCTGCGCCGCCTGCAGGCGGCCTTCACCGCCTTCTTCACCCGCGTCAAGGCCGGGCGCGCGCCGGGGTTTCCGCGGTTCAAGGGACGCGGCCGGTTCGACACGGTGACCTGGCCCAGGGACGGCGACGGCTGCCGGTGGGACGCCCAGCCGCACCACCCGGCCGCCACCTTCGTGCGGCTGCAGGGCATCGGGCAGGTGCGGGTGCACCGGCACCGCCGGGTGCCCGGCACGGTCAAGACGATCAGCGTCACCCGCGAAGGCTCCCGCTGGTATGTGGTGCTGTCGTGCGACGAGGTGCCCGCCGAGGTGCTGCCCGCCACGGGCGCGGCGGTCGGGATCGACATGGGGGTGGCCTCCCTGGTCACCACCTCAGATGGCGACCCCGTCGACAACCCGCGTCACCTGGCCGCGTCCGCGGATCGGCTCGCGGCGGCACAACGCGCGCTCGCCCGCAAGAAACGCGGGTCCACCCGGCGGCGTAAAGCGGTGGCCCGCCTTGCCGCGCTGCACGCCACGGTGCGCCGCCAGCGGCTCGATGGCGCGCACAAGGCCGCGCTCGCGCTGGTCGGCGGCTATGACGTGATCGTGTATGAGGACCTGCGGATCGCGAACATGATCCGCTCGGCGTCCGGCACGATCGGCGCGCCCGGCACGGACGTCGCGGCCAAGTCCGGTTTGAACCGGTCGATTCTGGATGCGGGTTGGGGGGTGTTCCTGCGGGTCCTCGGGTACAAGGCTGAAAGCGCCGGTCGCGAGCTGATCGCGGTGAACCCCGCCAACACCTCCCGCGCCTGCTCGTGCTGCGGGCACTGCGCGCGAGAGAACCGTGTCACCCAGGCGGTGTTCCGGTGTACGGCGTGCGGTTTTTCCGCGCATGCCGATGTGAACGCGGCCACCAACATTCTCCGGGCAGGGCTTGCCCTTCGTGAGGCTGTGGAAGCAGCCTAGCGAGAAGCCGCTTCCTTTCAGGGAGCGGAGGAGTCACACTGATCATGTCAACATCAATTGAAGCTCGTCAGCGCCAGGTCGGTCGGTGGAGTGCGCTGGGGTGCTCGCTCGGTCGCGAGCACGGCCAGCCTTGCCTCCCGGTGACGCCGCGCCCGTGTTTCGGGACCGAGCCCGTTCGAAAAGGACAGGCATTGGCCACCGACCAGTGGAAGCTCGCCGACGGCGAGTACGTTCCCGACCCCGACCGCGACACCGCGGTGATCATCGACAGCTTTTTCGAGCACGTCGCCGTGACGTTGCGCGAGCACTCCCTTCCCGAGGAGCTCATCGTCGCCATGCGGGCGCGACATGAGGAGCTGGAGATCGCCGACGCGGACCTGATCGTCGACGAGCCCGCTCGCTACAACCTCCGCATGACCTTGGCGCTCGTCGCCGCGTACGAGTTCCTGCTCCCGCGGCTCGGGCGCGAGGAAGCCGTCACCGTGGTGGGGGCCGCGTTCAACGAACCGCTCAGTGACATGCTCCGCGAAAGTACCCGGGCGATGCTCGACACGGCGCCGGATCCGTTCGAGGCCATGGTCGCGCTGTCCAAGTCCCGCGAGGAGTACGCCTTCGGCCGTGGCTTCACGTTCGGGCGTGCCGCCGACGACGACCGGCGCTACCTGCTGGACGTGCATCGGTGCTTCTACCACGACGTGCTCGTGGCCAACTCCGCGACGGAGCTGACCCCCGTGATGTGCGCGTTCGACAAGGGCTGGATCGACGCGATCGATCCTGACAAGCACGGCTTCAGGTTCGAGCGTGCCACCACGATCGGCCTGGGCGGCACGCACTGCCCGTTCCACTTCCGCCGCACCGGCGCGGACAAGGTGGACTGATCCCCAGGTGCCCGGCTCCCGGAGAAGGGGGCCGGGCATCCGGTCGTGCCGCCGCCCGGGCCGTGCGGCGTGCTCGCTCAGTCGCGGCGGAAGAGCTCTTCGGTGACGAGACTGGTGCCGATTCCCAGCAGCCAGGCGTCCTTGGCGATGGCGATGCCTTCCGGGGTGGGGCGCAGGCTGCCCTCCTGCCGCAGGCCGGGCGTCTTCAGGTAGAGACCGACCAGTCCTCCGGCGAAGGCGGTGAGCGCGGCGCCCGCCAGCAACGACGGCACGATCGGAACCAGCAGGGCCACGCCAAGGGCGATCTCGCCCTTGGCGAAGCACCGCGTGAACTCCTCGGGGTCCATGTCCTTCAGGAACGGGTAGGCCCCCGACGCCATGCCGTGGATCTGGCGTGCGGTCTCCGCGTCGGCGGCGGCCTTGGTCAGCCCGGAGTTCAGGATGAAGGAGCCGGCGGCGATGCGGACCGGCAGCTGGTGTGAACGAGCCAGGATCCTCATGGGCGCTCGCAATACGGTCGATGGAGCAGGAACCATATTCCTTCCCCTGGGCACACCGGCCACCCGATCTTGATCATTTCTTGAACGTGGTGAGACCTTCTGACTGTCAGCCGAGCTGGTCGGCGACGGCGTCGAGCCCGGCCTGGGCGAGAGCCTCGTCGATGTCGCCACCCGGGGCGCCGCCGACGCCGATGCCCGCGACGGGGGCACCGCCGGAGACGACGGGGAGGCCGCCGCCGAGGAAGAGGGTGCCGGGAATGTCGGCGATGGTCGGGCCGCTGCCGGGCAGGCCCTTGGCGAGCTCACTGGTCGCCTTGCCGAAGGAGACCGCGGTGAACGCCTTCCGCCTGGCCGACTCCTCGGTCTGCGGGCCCGCGCCGTCGCCTTTCAGCACCAGCCTGGTGGCGCCGGACCGGTCGACGATCACGACGGTGACGCGGTGCTTCTGCTTGACGGCCGCCTTCTGCACGGCGTCGGCGATCTTCAGGGCGGCGTCGGCGGACAGCACGTTGGTCTGCACGACGGCCTGCGGGACGCGGGCGCTCGTGATGGGCGCGGCCTGGGCGGGTGCGGCCTGGGCGGCGCCGACGGCGCCGGTCACGATGGCGAGTCCCGCCAGGGAGCCGACGATGGCGCGAGTACGAAGGGAAAGGGTGTTCATCGCTTTTCTCCAGTTCAGCGCGGTGGAACCTGGTACGTACAAGGCTGCCCGCGGCCTCGCCGTACGCCATCGGGAGCACGGGCGAGCCTCCGGCGCCGGGAGGTTGAGGTGGAGGTCAACCGATCGGTTGATGTGCCGTTCCCCGGGCGGGGCCATCCTCGGCGGGAGATAACGTCGGAACAGACCGAACGGGGGCGGTGATGAGAGAACGCGTCTGGCTCAACCGGGCCATGCATCTGGGGTTCTATCTGCTGCTCGCGGCCTCCGCCTCGCGGTTGGTGTCCCGGCACGGCGTGGACCCGCAGACCGTCGCCTCGCTGGTCGTCTGCGGTGTGCTCGCCCTGGTCTACGCCGCCGGTGTCGTCCTGTGGGACGGCCCCGGGCCGCGGCGGCTCGTCTGGCTGGGGGCCGTGGTCGCGGTCTGGCTGGTGCTGGTGGCTCTCGCGCCGTCGTTCAGCTGGTGCGCGGTCCCGCTGCTCTTTTTGTGCCTGCGGCTGCTGCCCCCGCGCGGTGTCGTGGCGGCCACCGCCGCGCTCACGCTCGTCGTGATCGCGGCCCAGCTCAAGATCGCCCGAGAGGTCGACCCCAGCCTGGTCCTGGCGCCGATCGGCGTCGCGACCATGACCGCGGTGATCTTCTGGGAGCTCCAGCGCGAGAGCGCCGCCCGGCAGCGGCTCATCGACGACCTGGTCAGCACACGAGGCACCCTGGCGGAGTCCAGGCACCGCACCGGCGTCCTGGAGGAGCGCGAACGTCTGGCGAGGGAGATCCATGACACCCTGGCCCAGGGGCTGACCAGCATGGGCATCCTGCTCCAGGCCGCCGACCGGATGTGGGCCTCCGACCCGGACCGGGCCCGCGCCCATGTACGGCGGGCCGCCACGGCCGCGGCGGAGAACCTGGACGAGGCCCGGCGGTTCGTCCGGGACCTGCGGCCCTCCGGCCTGGAGGGGGCCTCACTGCCCGAGGCGCTCGCCCGGCTGTGCGAGAGGACCGGTCACGACACCGGGCTGGACGTGCGCCTGCGCTGCGAGGGCGAGCCGTACTCGCTCCAGGAGGGTGTCCAGGCGGCGCTGCTCAGGGTGGCCCAGGGCGCGCTGGCCAACGTCCGTGACCACGCGGGCGCGAAGAGGGTCATGGTGACCCTGTCCTATCTCGACGGCGAGGTGACGCTGGACGTGTTCGACGACGGCGCGGGATTCGCCGAGCCCGCCCCGGCCCCCGGCAGGGGATACGGGCTGCGCGCGATGCGCGACCGGCTGGCGGAGGTGGGCGGCTCCCTGGTCGTGGAGAGCGCCCCGGGCGAGGGCACGGCCGTCGCGGCGGCGGTCCCGCTCGGGGAGGCCCTCTCGATGCCGCACGCCGTACGGGAAGCCGGATCGCGGGGCGATGATGTCGCCGCGGGCGGGACGGAAGGGCGATGAGGCTGTTTCTGGTGGACGACCACCCGGTGGTTCGGGCAGGGCTGGTGGCCCTGATCGGCGGCGAGGGCGACATGGAGATCGTCGGCGAGGCCGTGGGCGGCGAGGAGGCGATCCGGGGCATCGCGTCGTGTGAGCCGGATGTCGTGCTCATGGATCTGCAGCTCGGCGAGGGTCTCGACGGGGTGGAGGTGACCCGGCGGGTCCGGGGACTGCCCTCGCCGCCGCAGGTCCTGGTGCTGACGACCTACGAGACCGACGCGGACATCGTGCGGGCCATCGACGCGGGCGCCACCGGCTACCTGCTCAAGGCCTGCCCGCCGGAGGAGCTGTTCCAGGGAATCCGGGCCGCGGCCAGAGGGGAGACGGTGCTGTCGCCGAAGGTTGCGACCCGGATGATGAAGCGGATGCGCGACCCCGGCCCCGCGCTGAGCGCCCGCGAGGTCGAGATCCTGGAACTGCTGGCCAGCGGCGCGGGCAACCGTGAGATCGCCAGACGGCTGTTCATCACCGAGGCGACGGTCAAGACCCACCTGGTGCACATCTACACCAAGCTCGGCGTGGACACGCGCACCGCCGCCGTCACGGCCGCCGTCGAGCGGCGCCTCATCCGGCTTTCCTGACCGGCGACGGCCCTGCCCGAGCCGATCGAGCGTGCCGTCGGCGACCTCGGCCGGTCGCCGACGCCGTCCGACGCGCTCGACGGCGTCGAGCGCGTCTTCCTCTTCCCCATCGAGGAGGTCGAGCGCCTGGCCGGGCGGCCACGCCGCTCTACAGGGAGCGGAACTGGCGGGTGGCGGAGATCGCGCCGGAGGTCGTCATGGTGAAGGTCCGCATCGAGGCGGCGAACTTGGACAGGTCCCATTCGGCCGGGCCGTGGTACCAGTACAGGTTGTCGGCCTGCCGGCCGTTGCCGTTGATCGAGGAGACCACGCGAGCCCACCGGTCCACGCTGTCGAAGATCACGGCGTAGGGCAGGTAGCGGGAGAACAGCTCCACCCGCTGTGCCGGAGGGATGTCGCCGCCGATGTCGCCGGAGGCGAGATACTCCCGGAAGCCCAGCGTGTGGGCCAGGGCTCCGGCTCCCTTGGAGGTCTTGGCCGGCATGTACTGGCCGCCGACGGCCATGGCGGCACCGGCGATGATCAGGGCCAGGCCGAGCAGGCCGTACGTGGTGAACCAGGCCAGCGCGACGGTGGCGAGGACTCCGGCGACGATGAGCAGCACGCCGAACGTCGTCCAGCGGGTGCGGACGGTGTCGGGGCGGCGGGCGAACCAGCCTTGCGTCACCACGTCACGGTAGAGCGCGTCGCGGACCTCTCCGAGCTTGGACGCGAACGTGCCCTGCAGGTGCGAGAGCAGGACGGCGTCGCGGCCGTCGAAGATGGCGCCGTAGAGCGCCTGTTCGTACGGCATCAGCGCGTTGAGCGGTGCGCTGGGCAGCCGCACCAGCATCCAGTCGGGCGAGTCGTAGGCCTGCCGGGGCTGCTCGTCGATCCGGATGTAGCCGCGGACGGCCAGGTCCACGATCGTGGCGGTCACGTCGATCACGTCGGCCTGCTCGTCCATGAGGGTGCCGATCTGGCCGGGACGAACCCCGTCCGGCGGGGCGAAGTGGCCGTTCTCGATCGCGTTGAGCGATCCCGACTCGTGGCTGACCACGCGGGCGTCGCGGCCTCGCGTCCAGTAGAGCAGGCCGATGCCGCCGAGCAGCAGGACCAGCAGGCCGGCCAGTGCGCCGCCGGTGACCGTGTTCAGGGTGAAGGCGTTGGACAGCTCGAAGCGGCGCTCCAGGATCGGCCCGCCCTTGGTGGCGCCCGCCGGGTAGCCGATGACGACGGTGAGCACCTCGTCCGGGCCCATCTGCTGCTGCTCGAACTCCGCGGTGGTCCCGGTGTGGTCCGGTGACGCGCTGGTGCAGCCGATCGCGGAGGTCAGCACGCCCGCGAAGCAGGACAGGTTCTGGAGCCGGGCCGGGCCGCTCACCTCGACCTTGGCCTCGTCGACCGGGACCGACCAGCCTCCCACCGCGTACCACCGCAGCTCCTGGACGTCGGCCAGCGGGGTCACCGCGCCCTTGACGTCGTATTCCAGCGTGGCGGTGCCCGAGCCCTTCAGGGTGATCGAATCACCGGCCAGCGTGCCGTCACCCTTGAAGTTGGCGACCTGGTAAAGGCGGTCGTTGCCGTCGTCGTAGCGCGTGCGGTCGACCAGCTTCCGCGTCGGAGGGCTGCCTTCGAAGGTGACGGTCTCCTTGACGTGCAGCACGCCGTCCTGCCGGAGTTCGAGCTTGACCGTGTCGTTCGTCACCTTGCCCGCCTGGGTGGCCGCCAGGTTTGCCGTACTGGCCGCGAAGGCCGGGCCGGTGCCCAGGGCCAGCGCGAGGGTGGCAACCGCGGCCATGCTGCCGGCCGCTCGATGCAATAAGGATCCCGCCATGGCTCGGGAGCCTATCGACAACCGCAGACAGGTGACGGATGCACCTCAATGCTATTTTTCGGCCAGTAAACATTCATGTGTAAATATCCGCTAGATTGCCGCCCGGAGATCCACCCCCCCTGGAGAGAGCGGTCGCATGCGCCCACGCGGATCGAGCCCCCTGGCCTTTGGTGTCTTCGGCGTCATCGCGATGACGTTCGCCGTGATCGTGGTGATCGCGGGTCTGGCGGATGATGACGACGCGGAGATTCCGGCTGCTCCCGGGGTCGGTCCCATAGCGACCAAAAGCGTGGAACCCCCACCGGCTGAGGAGGCCGAGATCACGCCGCCCAGCTTCAAGCCGCCGCAGAAGCTGAACCTCGGCTCGATGGGCGACTCCGGCATCACCCTGGCCGCCCAGAAGCGCATGATGGTCGATCTGCGCAACATGCGCCGCTCCGACACCGCCGCCCGGCTCAAGCGCAACCCGCTGTACGGCACCGGCCAGATGCGTCCCACCTCCTGCCGCGTATCCCGGCCCTCGGTCCAGCCCCGTGACATGCTCAACTACCTCAACGACGTCACCGGGTGCCTGGACCGGGCGTGGGCGGAGAAGTTCTCCCAGGCGGGAGCGGTCTTCCTGCCGCCGCGCAGGGTCTACTGGTCCCGTCCGGGCCGGGGCCCCTGCGGCACCTACCCCAATCCTCGCTTCTCCGCTTACTACTGCCCGTCGAACCGCGGTATGTACATCGGCCTGAACCACGTCATCCAGCAGAGCGGCCGGATCGACCCGGCCCAGAACCACGTTCCCTACCTGGCCGTGCTCGCTCACGAGTACGGCCACCACGTGCAGTCCATGTCGGGTATCGGCGGTGCCTGGTGGTGGGAGGTCTCCAGCAGGTCCAAAGCCGCCCAGGAGGCCCACAGCCGCCGGTCCGAACTTCAGGCCCAGTGCTTCGCCGGGGCCTTCACCCGCACCGTCCGGACCCCGCTCGGCGTCACCACCGCCCGATGGGAGGAGGTGCTGCGCATGGAGTACAGCCGGGGTGATGACCAGAACGGCGGAAGCGCACGCGACCACGGCACCGGCGACCACTATGCCGCGTGGCTCCACCAGGGCTGGAAGTACGCCAAGGTCGGCTACTGCAACACCTGGATCGTCCCCGCCTCGCAGGTGAGCTGACCCCGGGCTTCCCGGCCCGCGAGCGGACGGGGCGCCTGAGTAGGAAGGCGCCCGTGCGGATGGGACGTCCGCGCGGCCGGGAAGCCCGGGGGGTGGGCGGGGGGTGCTACGGGGATTGGACGGTACCGTCCTACCCCGCTGGGTGTGGGTCTCCTAGGCAGGGTGCCAGGGGGATAGGACGGCCCGTAACGCCAGATAATGCCCATGTCATAGACCTCTCGGCAAGGGGCTGACCTGCAAAAACTCAAAAATGCCCCAAATTGGGGGCGGTTGGGGTGCATGTTAACCAGTGAGGTGGGCGTGGTGCGGAAGCCGGCCCGTCACCTCGATGCGGAGACGACGAAATCTCCCGCCCCCGCTCCCGCCTCCGCCCCCGCTCCCGCTCTCACTCCCGCTCTTGGTCGGCGGGTCTCCATGCCTTGCCGGAGGAGAACTCCTCGATCCACCGACCGGCCGTCTCCGCCTGGGTAGAATGCCGACCTGCTCAAGACGATCCCGTCGGGTGACGACGCTGGGACGACCGCTCCGAAGGGGCGCGGGTTCCGGCCGGCGAGTTCGAGTCGCCGCGTGTGCCCGCAGGGGTCGGCTACTAGTGTCGGCAGCCTAGAACTCTCCTTGAGGTGGCATGCGTGGGCCCGCGCCTGGACGACCCCGAGCATCTACGATCGCCCCTCTTGTGGTGATTTGCTGGCTTATTTCGGGATGCACCGGGACGGTCGGAGGGGGCGCGCCGGTGACCGGCCCCGTGGCGGTTCGCCCGCCGTCGCTCCCGGCCCCGGCGGACCGGAGGACCGGGGCTCCGCTGGTCATGATCATCGGGGACAGCTTCACCGTCGGGTCGGGACCGGTCAAACCCTGGCGGAGCTACGCCGCGGAAGCCGCGCGAAAGCTGGGCTGGCAGCTCGTCACCGCGGGAGCGCCCGGGACGGGCTTCGTCAACCCCGGCCTGGTGGGGCGGACCTTCCGGAGCTCCTTCGTCCAGGAGCTCTCCTGGCGTCCGGCCCCCGACCTGTTGATCATCTCCGGCGGGCACAACGACCGCCGGGTCGGCGCCGAGAGGGTCGGAAGGGCCGCGAAGCGGCTGCTGGAGCTGGCCCGCGCCCGCTGGCCGCGCACCAGGGTCATAGTGATCGGCCCCATCTGGATGACGCGGCCTCCTCGATGGGCTTACCGGGTCAGGGACGCCGTCGCCGCTGCCGCCGGGGAGGAGAAGGCGGCTTTCCTCGACCCGCTCGATCAGCGCTGGAGCCGCAAGCTGATCCTGCGTGACGGCGTTCATCCCACTTTCGAGGGCCACGAACGGCTCGCGCGCTGGCTGGTCACCGCACTGCGCGAGCGGGGGCTACGGCCGGACGCGTGAGCCGGGGATCTTTCGTTCTCGCCGGGATCCGCAAAACAGACCCCAGGCTCACCAGGGGCCGTAGGGCCCCGAGTTTCCGCCCTTGCCGACCTCGCTGACGGCCGGCTTCACGTCGGCCAGGTAGATCCCGGCGGCGATGACGGAGGCGATGGCGAAGAGGTTGAGCTGGCCGAGGCCGATCCCGAAGTAGCCCGCCGCCGAGGCGAACGAGAACAGCGTCGAGAGCCCCAGGATGATCAGCCAGAGCTTCTTGCTCTGCTTGCCGGTGACCGCGAACGCTCTCGCGGGGGTCTTCACGGCGTGCACGAGGGCCCAGACGGACATGGCGAACGCGCCGATGGCCAGGACCCAGAAGATCAGGTCCAGAACGCCGTGGATCTGGATCATTGTCTCTCCAAAACGCTCGCCTCACTGGTGCATCTCAGCCTAATGCCGAAAACTCGGTCCGCGTCGCCCCGGCGCCTGACCCGCCCGCCGTACGGCGGTGCCATGGTCGGCCGTGAAAGGTTCGTTCGGGCGCCGCCGGGGTGGACGCGAAGGGTCCGCTCAGGCGGTGTCGTGGGCTGGACGCGAAGGATCCGTCCCGGCGATGCCGGAACGGATCCTCGTCGCAGGCGCTCCGCGCCTTATGCCCTATGAGTCACAGAGGCCACCCCCGTGCCGTGTGTCCCGTGGGCGCCGGCCCGGGAAACGGGCCTCTCGGGAAATCCCGGATCAGGACTTCGCGGTGGAGCCGGTCTTGGGGGCGCGGGCGTTCTTCCTGGGGGCCGGGCGGGTGGCCGAGGCGGCGATCGCGGGCTCGGCGGCCTCGGAGATCTCCTCCAACTCCAGGGCGGCCTCGCCGCTCGCCTTGGAGACGACCTTGCGGCCACGGTCGGCGAACTGCTCGTAGAGCTCGACGGCCCTGGTGGTGAACTGGTCGGCGTAGTCGCGGGCCTTCACCGGGAAATCCTTGGCGTAGCCTTCGGCCTTGCCGCTGAAGTCCTTGGCGTAGCTCTCGGCCTTGCCGGCGAACTCCCGGGCCTTCTCCGGGAGGTCCTTGGCGGCCTCGCGGATTTCCTCACGGCGACCCTGCAGCTTCTGGATCTGTTCGGGGAGCTCGCGGAGCTTCTCGACGGCGAAGTCACCGGCGCCGGCGACGGCGTAGAACGGCTTGGACTCGGCCAGCTTCTTGACTTCGGTAGCGAGGGTCATGGGTTAGCCTTCCTTGGTGTCCGGTTTGACGTGACCGTTGCTTGAGGGCGCCGCGTAGGGCTTCAACGCGGCGAGATATTCCTCGGGCAACGGCGCCTCGTCGTTCGGCGAGGAGTCCGCGTCGACCACTTGGGGCTCCGGCGCGGGAGACGCTTTCTGGGAGGTTTGCGCGTCCTTCGCCGGGGCCTCGGCCCGGTTCTCCTTGCGGAACGACTCGTAGATATCGATCAACACCTGGCGCTGGCGCTCGGTGATGTGGTGGTCGGCCCTGATCGCACTCAGCACGTCGCTGTCCGGCTCCCGCTCTTCGATGAGACCGGCCTGGACGTAGAGGGCCTGCGAGGAGATGTGCAGTCCCTTGGCGATCTGGTTCAGGATTTCCGCGCTGGGCTTGCGCAGGCCCCGTTCGATCTGGCTGAGGTAGGGGTTGGAGACCCCCGCGGAGGCTGCGAGCTGGCGCAGGGAGATCTTCGCCAGCGTGCGCTGCTCGCGGATGTATTCGCCGATCGAGCCGACCTTGGGTAGTGCCATGTGTCTTAGTCTGCACCACCCTGCTTGCAATTGCAAACGGGTCGGCTAACACCTGCAAGCGCCCTGGCGTGAGATCAGTGAGGCATCAGCCAGAGCAGCGGGGCGGAGACGGTCAGGGTGACGGAGAAGGCGAGGATGCTGTAGCGGACCCGGCGGGGCAGGTCGGGGGCCGGGGTGACGAGGCGCTCGACCCGGGCCATCACCGCGTCGCTGGAGTTGGATGCGCCCAGGGCTCCGTGCGGGGCCGGAACGGCGCCGGCCGTACCGAAACGGAGAAGGGCGGTGGCCAGGCGGCGGGGAGAGCAGTAGCGGCGGGCGACGTCGTCGGCGGCCATCTCCACCAGCAGGCTGACCTCGCTCTGCACCCTCTCGACCATCCGCGACCAGGGCAGCGCCCGGCGCAGCGCGGCGAACGGCAGCAGCACCAGGTCGTGCCGCTCGCGCACGTGGGCGGTCTCGTGGGCGAGCACCGCGGTCAGCTCGGCGGGGGAGAGCAGCTTCAGGGCGCCCGCGCTGACGACGACCTGCGAGCGAAGCCCCGGCACGCAGTAGGCGGCGGCGCCCGGGTGGTCGACCACCCGCACGCCGGGGACCACCGGGTCCTCTCGTGCGACGAGGGCGAGCAGGATGCGGTGACGGCGCCGGGCGCGGAACGTCTGCACGCCGGCGGTGAGGAGAACCACGATCAGCACGGCGAGCGCGGTCAGCCCCGTGATGAGGGCCAGAACCCTCGGCAGGCCGTACGGCTCGGGCGGGCTCGACCCGTCGTCACCGAGTGCGAAGGAGGCGAAGGCCGTCAGGCCGTGAAGGACACCCTGGCCGTAGGGTTCCAGGGCGTAGGCGAGCAGCGCGCCGGTCCCGGCGAGCCCCCAGGTCACGCCGAGTGCCTGCCACAAGACGATGGCCACGTGTGGGGCACGGTAAGTCCATCGGGCCCGGGTGAACCGCCAGGCTCCGACCGCGCAGACCAAGGCGAGTATCGCCAGGACTGCTGCGGTTATCACTCGTCCTCCAGCTCCGTCAGGGCTCTGAGTAGGATCTCGGCCTCCGTGCCGGAGACGGCCTGGGCAAACCTGGTAAGGGCGGCCGACCGGTCTCCGGTCAGGTCCAACGCCTCAAGCATAAGCTCTGCGACGTACGCGTCGCGGCTTTCGGCTGGTTCGTACCGCCATGCACGCCCGTCGCGGGTGCGGAGCAGGAACCCCTTGCGGGTCAACCGGTCGAGCACGGTCATCACCGTGGTGGGGGCGAGATCCCGGTCGGCGATCAGCCGCCCGACCTCGCGCGCCGTCACCGGGGATGGCTGTGCCCAGATGATGTCCATGATGCTGCGTTCCAGCTCGCCCAGACCCTTCACACAGGAAAGCCTAGCTCCTGCACCACGAGGGGTAGTACTACGGGTTGTCGAGTCACGCGGAAGTGTCCCGCGCGCGACATGGCGGCGGCGCCGGCCCCCGATCGGCGCGAGCCGGAATCCCTGGTATCCAGGACGTTATGGAGCTCAAGCTTGTTCAGGGGGACATCACCGAGCAGGAGGTCGACGCCGTGGTGAACGCGGCGAACTCCTCGCTGCTGGGCGGCGGAGGCGTGGACGGGGCCATCCACCGCCGCGGAGGTCCGGAGATCCTCCAGGAGTGCCGGGCCCTGCGGGCGTCGCGGTACGGCGGGGGGCTGCCCACGGGGCACGCGGTCGCCACCACCGCAGGCAGGCTTCCCGCCCGCTGGGTGATCCACACCGTCGGCCCGGTCCACTCGGCGTCCGAGGACCGCTCGGAGCTGCTGGCGTCCTGCTATCGCGAGTCACTCCGGGTGGCCGACGAGCTGGGCGCGCGGAGCGTGGCCTTCCCGGCGATCTCGACCGGGATCTACGGCTGGCCGATGGACGACGGGGCCCGGATCGCCCTGTCGACGGTACGGCGGACGCCCACGGGTGTGCTGGAGGTCAGGTTCGTGCTGTTCGGCGCGGAGGCCTACGCGGCCTTCGAGGAGGCTCTCCGGGAGGGCTGAGGTCCGCTCCGCGGAGCGGACCTCAGACGAACTTCATCATGTAGATCTCGTCGCGGTCGTCGCCGGGGGCCACGCGGATGGCCCGGGGGATGCGGCCGACCTCGGCGTATCCCAGGCGCGCGTAGAAGCGGTCGACCCCGGTGCCGCCGCGGGCGGTCAGGTGCAGAGCCTCGACGCCCAGGTCGCGGGCGGCGGTGTCGGCGGCGCGCATGAGCTCGGCCCCGTAGCCCTTGCCCTGGTGCCTGGGGTGGACCATCACGCGCAGGACCCAGCGCCAGTGGGCCCGCAGCCAGGACCCGGCGTCGCCCAGGATCAGCCAGCAGGCGACCCGGTTCCCGGCGTCGAAGCCGACCAGCAGGTGGTCGGGGCCGTCGGGGGCGCCGCACCGGGCGAATGTGGGGTCGGCGGTCTTGCGGACCACGTCGGCGGTGACCGGAGGCACGAACCCGACGGCTCCTCCCGCGTTGCTCACGTCGGTCCAGCATTCGACGAGCTCGTCGATCAGCTCGGGAGTGAGTTCGGGATCCACCATAAAGTGCAATTCGGCCATGAAATCGACCTTAGCCGGAGGGCACCGGCGAAATCGGGCGATCTCAGCCGCGGGACCCGGCGAGATCGGGGGCGACGGCGGCCCAGTCGAGCGTGAGCTCGCCGAGGCGCCAGCGGGACCGGCCGCCGAGCGGGGGCCGCCCGATCACCGGCCACGTCCCGGCCAGAGTCTCGGCGGTCGCGATCCAGCGCTGGCGGGAGCCGTACGAGCCGAACGGGGCGTTGGCCGCCCAGGCGCGGTCGAAGTCGCGCAGGAAGGCGTGGATGGGCTCGCCGGGAACGTTGCGGTGGATCAGCGTCTTGGGCAGGCGCTCGGCGAGGTCGGAAGGGCGCTCGAAGGCGCCGAACCGGGCGGCGAAGGTCAGCGTCCGGGGGCCTGCGCCGTCGAGCCCGGCCCAGACCGCACGGTGGCCCACCTCCGAGCAGGTCCCCTCGACGATCACCCCGCTCGGGGCGATCTTCCTCCGCAGCATCGCCCAGTAGTCCCACGCCTCGGCCTCGCCGTACTGCCTGAGCACGTTGAAGGCCCGCACCAGCAGCGGAGGCCGGCTCACCGGCAGCTCGAAGCCGCCGAGCGCGAAGGACAACCCCGGGCGTTCATACGGCTTGGCCGCCGCCACCCTGGCCGGGTCGATCTCGATGCCGACGACCTCGGCCGAGGGGCAGATCCGCCGCAGCCGCGTGAACAGCTCCAGGGTCGTGGTGTGCGAGGCCCCGTAGCCGAGGTCGACCACCAGAGGGCGATCCGCCGACCGCAGGAGGTGGCCGTGGGCAGCACCGACCCACCGGTCGGCCCGTCGCAACCGGTTGTGGCCCGTCGTCCCCCTGGTGATCTCCCCGATCGGCTTCGGCACGGTCAGACGCGGTGGATCTTGTGCTGGGCGGCCTGGGCGCGGGGGCGGATGACCATGCGGTCGATGTTCACATGGGCGGGCCGGGTGACGCACCAGGCGATGGCGTCGGCCACGTCGTCGGCGGAGAGCGGGTCGGGGACGCCCTGGTAGACGCGGCCGGCGGCGGCGGAGTCGCCGCGGAAGCGATTCAAGGCGAACTCCTCGGTGTGGACCATTCCAGGGGCGATTTCGACGATCCGGACCGGCTCGCCGCACAGTTCGAGCCTCAGCACCTCGGTCATCGAGGTCTGGGCGTGTTTCGCCGCATTGTAGCCGCCGCCACCCTCGTAGGAGACCAGCCCGGCGACCGAGGTCAGCATCAGCAGCACGCCGTCACCCGACTCGATGAGACGGGGCAGCAGAGCCTGCGTGATCCGGAGCGTGCCGAGCACGTTGGTGTCGTACATCTTCTGCCAGTCGGCCACTTTTCCGCTCGCCACCGGCTCAAGGCCGATCGCCCCGCCGGCGTTGTTGACCAGCACGTCACAACGGTCGAGCGAGGAGGCGAACTCGTCCACCGACTCCTGGGAGGTCACATCCAGAGTCGCCGCGCGTATGCCGGGCACCTCCGCGGCCAGTTTGTCCAGCCGGTCCCGGCGTCGCGCCGCCGCCACCACGTCGAACCCCTCCGCGGCCAGGCGGCGTGCCGTCGCCTCGCCGATCCCGCTGCTGGCGCCCGTCACCACTGCTGTCTTCCTCATGGCCCCTCATCCTGCCAGGAGCGCCCGATGCGGATCCCAGCACGTCCACATGACGGGAATGTTGCGAACAATTGGGTGGTTATAGCCCTTTCGGAGGTGGTGTCGGTGAGGCGACGGCGGGTCAACCGGGTCGCGACGATCAGCATGCACACGTCCCCCCTGGATCAGCCAGGCACCGGGGATGCGGGCGGTATGAACGTCTACATCGTGGAGGCGGCCAAACGGCTGGCCCAGCTCGGGGTGGAGGTCGAGATCTTCACCCGGCAGACGGCCCGTGACCTGCCCCCGGTCGCGGAGATCGCCCCGGGCGTCTCGGTCCGCCACGTCACCGCCGGGCCGTACGAGGAGCTCGACAAGGGTGACCTGCCCGGTCAGCTCTGCGGGTTCCTGTCGGGCGTGCTGCGCACCGAGGCCACCTACGACCCGGGCCGCTACGACGTGATCCACTCCCACTACTGGCTGTCCGGCCAGGTGGGCTGGCTGGCCAAGGAACGCTGGGGCGTTCCTCTGGTGCACACCATGCACACCATGGCCAAGGTGAAGAACCTCCTGCTCGCCGAGGACGACCGGCCCGAGCCGACCGCCCGGGTCCTGGGCGAGGAACAGGTCGTCCAGGTCGCCGACCGGCTCGTGGCCAACACCCCGACCGAGGCCCAGGAGCTCATCGACCTGTACGGCGCCGCCCCCGGCCGCGTCGAGGTCGTCAACCCCGGCGTGAACCTCACCGTCTTCCAGCCCGCGTCCAAGGGCGCGGCCCGCCACCGGCTCGACCTTCCGCAGGACGCCCACGTGCTGCTGTTCGTGGGCCGCGTGCAGCCGCTGAAGGCTCCGGACGTGCTGTTGCGCGCCGCGGCCCGGATGCTCGTCGACGAGCCCTCGCTCCGGTCGAGCCTCATCGTCGCCTGCGTCGGCGGCCCCAGCGGCAACGGCCTGGACCGCCCCTCCTACCTGTCCGACCTGGCGACCTCGCTGGGCATCTCGGACGTGGTCAGGATCGTCCCCCCGGCACCCCAGGACCAGCTCGCCGACTGGTATCGCGCGGCCGACGTGACCGTGGTCCCCTCGCACAGCGAGTCGTTCGGCCTGGTCGCCCTGGAGTCCCAGGCCTGCGGCACCCCGGTCGCCGCGGCCTCCGTGGGCGGGCTGCGCACCGCCGTACGCGACGGTGTGTCCGGCGTGCTCGTCGACGGGCACGACCCGCACGACTGGGCGCAGGTGCTCAGCCGGCTGATCCACCGGCCGGCCTGGCGGGACGTCCTGTCGGCGGGGGCGGTGGCCCAGGCCGCGGCTTTCGGCTGGTCGGCCACCGCGGCCCGGCTCGCGGACGTCTACGCGGGGGCGATGACGCACCTGTACAGCGTCCCGATGGCGGTCAGCTCGTAAACGCGGCGTCCCGACGAGGATCGGCTCATGGGCCGCGGCGGCGGCGCCTCATAGGCTGAGTGCATGCATGAAGTGATCGAGGCGGCGCTGAAGAGCGCGGAGGTCTCCTTCGAGCAGCCCCGGCCGGGGGCCTTCCTGGTGAAGCTCCCCGGCCAGCACAAGCTCGCGACCATGGCGTGGCTGATCGTCGGAAGTCAGGCCCTGCACGTGGAGGCCTTCTTCTGCCGCCAGCCCGACGAGAACCACGCGGAGTTCTACCGCTGGCTGCTGACCAAGAACGGGTCCATGTACGGCGTGCACTTCGCCCTCGACCCGGTCGGCGACGTCTACCTCGTGGGCCGGGTCCCCCTCGCGGCGGTCTCCGAGGAGGAGATCGACCGGCTGCTCGGCTGCCTGCTCACCTACTCCGATGAGGGCTTCGACCGGGCGCTGGAGCTGGGGTTCGCCTCCTCCATCCGGCGAGAGTGGGAGTGGCGCGCCAAACGCGGCGAATCGCTCGCCAACCTCCAGGCGTTCGCCCGGTTCGCCGACCCCGAGCGCTGAACGGCCCGCCCTAAACTTGTCCGCATGTCGACTTTGGTGCTGCTGCGGCACGGTGAGAGTGATTGGAACGCCAAGGGCTTGTTCACCGGGTGGGTGGACGCCGGGCTCTCGGCCAAGGGCGAGGAGGAGGCGCGCCGCGGCGGGCGTCTGCTGCTCGACGCCGGTGTGCGGCCCGACGTGGTTCACACCTCCCTGCTGACGAGGGCGATCCAGACGGCCAACCTCGCGCTGGGCGCCGCCGACCTCCTCTGGCTGCCCGTCAGCAGGTCCTGGCGGCTCAACGAGCGTCACTACGGGGCTCTGCAGGGCAAGGACAAGGCGCAGACGCGCGCCGAGTTCGGCGACGAGCAGTTCATGCTCTGGCGCCGTTCCTACGACACCCCGCCGCCTCCGATCGCCGACGACGACGAGTTCTCGCAGGCCGGCGACCCGCGCTACGCGCTCCTGCCGAGCGAGCTGCTGCCGAGGACCGAGTGCCTGAAGGACGTCGTCGAGCGCATGCTGCCGTACTGGTACGACCAGATCGTGCCGGATCTCGCGGCGGGGAAGACCGTGCTGGTCGTCGCGCACGGCAACTCGCTCCGGGCGCTGGTCAAGCACCTCGACGGAATCGGCGACGACGAGATCGCCGGGCTCAACATCCCCACCGGCATCCCGCTCCGCTACGAGCTGGACGGCGACTTCCGCCCGGTCACCAAGGGCGGTGAATACCTCGACCCCGAGGCCGCCAAGGCAGCCATCGAGGCCGTGGCCAACCAGGGCCGGTAGGGCGGCGGAAGGACGCGGAAGGACACGGTCCTCCCGGACGTGATGACGAGAAGGGGGCCCGCCGGGGCGGCGGGCCCCCTTCTCGTCGGGTCTCGGCGAGCCGGAGGGCCTGACGGGCTTTCACGCGCCCGCCCGGCCCATCGGGCTCACGAGTTCTGCAGGGCGCTGATCTCCTCGGGCCGGGAGCCCGTCACGAGGTAGACCACGTCGCGGGCGACGCGGACCGCGTGGTCGGCGTAGCGCTCGTAGTAGCGGCCGATCAGCGTCACGTCGATGGCCGGCTCGACGCCGTACTTCCAGTCGTCGGCCATCAGGATCTTGAACAGCCTGCGGTGCAGCCTGTCCATCGCGTCGTCGTCGCCCTCCAGCTCCATGGCCGACTCCACGTCGCGTGAGGCGATGCAGCTGCCCGCCTTGGTGACCAGACGCTCGGCGATCTGGCCCATCTCCAGGATGGTGGAGCGGATCTCCGCCGGGATCGCGGACTCCGGGTGACGCAGCCGGGCCACCTTGGCCACGTGCTCGGCCAGGTCGCCCATCCGCTCCAGGTCGGTGCCCATCCGCAGGGCAGCGATGATCATGCGGAGGTCCACGGCCACCGGCTGCTGCCTGGCCATCAGGTCGAAGATCGACGCTTCGATCTCCGCGAAGACCCGGTTGACCTCCTCGTCCCGGGAGATGACGCTTTCCGCGAGCTGGAGGTCGGAGTCCAGCAGGGCGGTCGTGGCCCGGGAGATCGCCGATCTCACCAGCCGGGTCATCTCGACCAGCCGGTCAGTGAGGGCATCGAGTTCTTCATGATAGGCGTCGCGCATGTGCCTCAAAGTACGCGCGTAACAGTGAACGAACCTCGACCGTAAAGTGAACTTTGTGGGAAAGGAGATGATGACGCCCTGGTGAGCTGCCTGAATGTGAAAATCCACACCTAACATCGAGGGCGTGAAGCCGACAGGAGGACCACGTGAGTGAGCTGGTGGCGAGCCTGGCCGCGTTGGCAGGTTTCGTCGTGGGGGCGCTGGCCGTGATGGTCGTCCGCCAGAGTGGGGGACAGCGGCGGTCGACGACCCCGGCGGAGGACGTCGAGCTCAGCCCGTTGCCCCAGGGTGTCGCCTCGGTGCTGGCCGTACTGCCCTCTTCGGCGGTCGTGCTCGACAAGGAGGACCGGGTGCTGCGGGCCAGTTCGGCCGCGCGGGCGTTCGGGCTGGTCAGAGGTGAGCACATGATGGCGGCCGAGCTGCTCGCGCTGGCCAGGCAGGTGCGCAGGGACGGCGAGATCCGTGAGAGCGAGATCGAGGTGGCCGGGCACAAGTTCGGTCAGGAGTCGACCAGCTTCGCGGTCAGGGTCGCCCCGCTGGGGTCTCACGGCCAGGTGCTCGTGCTCGCCGAGGATCAGACCGAGCACCGGCGCGTCGAGGCGGTGCGCCGTGACTTCGTCGCCAACGTGAGCCACGAGCTCAAGACGCCGGTGGGCGCGCTGTCGCTGCTGGCGGAGACGATCCAGGACGCCGCCGACGACCCCGAGGCGGTCACCCGCTTCGCCGGGCGCATGCAGCACGAGGCCGCTCGTCTCACCTACCTGGTCCAGGACCTCATCACCCTCTCCCGGATCCAGGGAGCCGAGCCCATCCCCACCCCCGGGCCGGTCCCGATCGACGAGGCCGTGCACGAGGCCATCGACCGCTGCAACACCACGGCGGCGGCCAAGGACATCACCCTCGTCGCGGGAGGCGCCGAGGGCCTGCAGATCTGGGGTGACGAGGAGCTTCTCGTCACCGCGCTGCGCAACCTCATCGACAACGCGGTCGCCTACAGCCCCGAGCACACCCGGGTCGTGGTCAGCGCCCGCGCGGCGGGTCCTCACACCGAATCGGTCGAGATCAGCGTGAGCGACCAGGGGATCGGCATTCCCGAGAGCGCCCAGGAGCGGATCTTCGAGCGGTTCTTCCGCGTCGACGCCGCCCGCTCGCGCGCCACGGGTGGCACGGGCCTCGGCCTGGCCATCGTCAAGCACGTGGCCGCCGCCCACAACGGAGCGGTCACGGTGTGGAGCAAGGAAGGATCGGGCTCCACCTTCACTCTCCGCCTGCCCGCCTTCGGCGGCATGGCGGTAGCCGTACCCAGTACCACCACCCCCATGGAGGCCGCGCAGTGACTCGCGTGCTTGTTGTCGAAGACGAAGAGTCGTTCTCCGACGCCCTGTCGTACATGCTGCGCAAGGAGGGTTTCGAGGTCGCGGTCGCGGCTACCGGCCCCGAGGCGCTGGACACCTTCGACCGTAACGGCGCCGACCTGGTGCTGCTCGACCTGATGCTGCCCGGCCTGCCCGGGACGGAGGTCTGCCGTTCGCTCCGGCAGCGCTCCAACGTTCCCGTGATCATGCTCACCGCCAAGGACAGCGAGATCGACAAGGTCGTCGGGCTGGAGCTCGGCGCCGACGACTACGTGACCAAGCCGTTCTCCTCCAGGGAGCTGGTGGCCCGCATCCGCGCGGTGCTGCGCCGCCAGGGCGACGTGGAGGAGGTGGAGTCGGCCGTGCTGGCGGCGGGGCCGGTCCGCATGGACGTGGACCGGCACATCGTCGCGGTCCGCGGCGACCAGGTGCAGCTTCCGCTGAAGGAGTTCGAGCTGCTGGAGGTCCTGCTCCGCAACGCCGGCCGGGTGCTCACCCGGGGCCAGCTCATCGACCGCGTCTGGGGCGCCGACTACGTGGGCGACACCAAGACCCTGGACGTGCACGTCAAGCGCCTGCGCGCCAAGGTCGAGGCCGATCCCTCCAACCCTCGGTGCATCCTCACCGTCCGCGGCCTGGGCTACAAGTTCGACCCCGCCGAGGACTGACCTCTCCAGGGGCCCTTCCAGACACGAAGGGGGTGTACGGCGCGCGCCGTACACCCCCTTCGGTGTGCTTCCGGGTGTGCCCTCAGTGGTCGCCCTCGGCGTGCTCCGTCGTGGCGGAGGGCGTGGGGGTCGGGGTGGGCGCCGGGGTCGCGCCCGGGGCCTGCGGGAGCTGCGAGAACTCGCGGCTGCGGGTGATGACCGGGATGTCCATGGGGACGATGCCCGCGTTGGCGAACTGCAGCTGGACCTTGACGCTCTCACCGCCGCTGAGGGGCTTCTTCAGCCCCTCGACCAGGACCGTGGGCGTGGGCTTGCCGACGCTCACCCGCTGCTGGACGGGAAGCGGGATCGGCGCGGTGACCTTCGCGGTGCCCAGGGACGGGTCGATGCCGACGCCGACCAGCGTGTCGGCGCTCGCGTTGGTGTTCACCAGGGACAGGTAGAGCGGCGTCGCCCCTCCCTGCGCCAGCACGGCGCCGGAGTCCGGGCCCAGGAAGAAGGCCTGGGAGACTTCGATCCCCTTGAGCCTGGTCGTGGCGGCCTCGGTGGCGGAGTAGGGCTTGTTGGTAATCGCGTCGAATCCGGCCCCACAGCCGGCCAGGACCGGGGCGGCTGCGAGGAACGCGGCGGCGGCGATCGCCCAGTGACGGCTGTTGCGGGTCACGGTGCGAGTTCTCCTTGTCACACTAGAGGTAAGACAGAGCCAACCCTATCCGTGAACTTTGCCGGGTTTTCCGGCGACCCACCCTGATCGCGGGGAGGTGGGAATGCAGGTCATGGGCGCTTTTCCATCCCTTGATTCACAGAGACGAACGCTTGTCAAGCCTTAATATGCGGCTTTGACCTGCAGTTATGGTGATTTCACTGTTCCGGGAGGCTGTGGATACGTGGTACTCTTGAGTACAGCGGAAGGGGTACTTGTCACATGACTTTCCAGGTCGGCGACACTGTCGTCTACCCCCACCACGGGGCTGCTCGGATCGAGGCAATCACGACCCGAACCATCAAGGGTGAGGAAAGGACCTACCTGGTTCTCAAGGTCGACAAGGGCGACCTTACCGTCCAGGTGCCGGCTGACAACGCCGAACTTGTAGGTGTTCGCGATGTCGTCGGCCAAGAGGGCCTTGAGCGCGTTTTCGACGTGCTTCGCATGCCTCACACCGAAGAGCCCACGAACTGGTCCCGCCGCTACAAGGCCAACCTTGAGAAGCTGGCGTCCGGCGACGTCAACAAGGTGGCCGAGGTCGTTCGCGACCTGTGGCGACGAGACAAGGAGCGCGGACTCTCCGCAGGTGAGAAGCGGATGCTGGCGAAGGCCCGCCAGATCCTGGTCAGCGAGCTCGCGCTCGCCGAGAAGACCAACGAAGATAAGGCCGAGGCACTGCTCGACGAGGTTCTCAACTCCTGAACACGACATTTCCGCGGGTGGGCGTTGGAGTCGACGTCCACCCGTTCGCATCTGGGCGTGAACTCCACCTCGCGGGTCTGCACTGGCCGGGCGAAACGGGCCTTGAGGGGCACTCCGACGGTGACGCCGCCGCCCACGCCGCCTGTGACGCGCTGCTGTCCGCGTCGGGTCTCGGTGATCTCGGAGGGCTGTTCGGCACGTCCGACCCCCGATGGGCAGGGGCCTCCGGCGTCGCCCTGCTGGAGGAGACCGCCCGGAAGGTGCGCGCCGCCGGCTTCGAAATCGGCAACGTGGCCATCCAGGTGGTGGGAAACCGGCCGAAGATGGCGCCTCGCCGCGCCGAGGCCGAAAAAGTGCTCAGCGCGGCCATAGGGGCGCCCGTGAGCCTCAGCGCGACCACGACCGACGGCCTGGGACTGACCGGGCGTGGTGAGGGCGTGGCGGCCATCGCGACCGCGATCGTGGTGAACCTGGGTCCGCTGCCGGACGTCTCCTAGTACGAACGTGAAAGCGTTCCGGCGGGCAGAGTGGAATGCCCGCCGATGCATTCAGGTGGTGGCTCGTTTCCTGGCGCGGTACGAGCCACCCCTTTTTTCCTGAATGATCTGAGAATGTCTGGGTAGCCCCCTATAGACCATGTCTCGTCGCCGGGGGGAGCAAGACATGATTGGGTCGATTATTTCCGCAATTGTCATCGGGGCCATCATCGGTGCGCTGGCGCGCCTCATCATTCCCGGACGGCAAAACCTCTCCTTGGGGGTGACGCTCGTCGTGGGCATCGCCGCCGCGCTCGTCGGCACGCTCATCGCGGCCGCGCTGGGCATCGCCAACACCAGGGGGATCGACTGGTGGGAGCACATCATCCAGCTCGCGCTCGCGGTGCTCGGGGTGCTGCTCGTCGTCCAGATAAACGCCCGGAAGACCTGAGCGCTGAGCGTCCGGAAGACCTGAGCGCTGAGCGCCCGCAAGACCTGAGCGTGCCTTGCGGAACCTCCGGGTTGCCGCAACCGCCTGGACGGCGCCCCGCCACGGCGAAGATCCACGAGGCACGCCCCGGCGAACGGAAATTTTGCCGTTGCCGGGAATATCTCTGACGTGGCGGGTAGCCAACTCCCTGTGAGGGTGAAGATCTCACCTCACTGGGAGGTTGACATGACTATCGAGTCCATCCTCGGGGCCATCGTCATCGGTGCCGTCATCGGCGCTCTCGGTCGTCTCCTGCTTCCCGGTAGGCAGGCGATCGGGTGGATCCTGACCATTGCCGTGGGCATCGTCGCCGCGCTCATCGGCACGGCCATCGCCCAGTACCTCGGCGTCGCCACCACGAGCGGAATCGACTGGATCGAGCTCGTCATGCAGGTGGTCCTGGCCGTCGTCGGTGTCGGCCTGGTCGCCGGCCTGAAGCGCTCCAGGGTGTAGGGCTCCAAGGTGCAGGCAGCGCTTCACCGGCAGTGCTCCGAGACTAGGCGGCAGGGTAGACCATCCCGGCGACCTCGCCGAGGCTCACCCGGGCACCCTCAGGCCCGGAGGCGTGTGCACTGATCCGCACGACGTCGCCGTCCTCCAGGAAGACCCGCTGGGTTCCGTCCGGCAGACCGAGCGGGTGCCGGCCGTTCCAGGTCAGTTCGAGAAACGTGCCGAACTGGCTTCTGGCCGATCCCGAAACGGGCCCGGAGGTGAGGAGATCGCCGGTCCGCAGCGGGGCGCCGCTCACCGTCGCGTGAGCGAACAGCTGCGGGCCGGTCCAATACTGTGAGGAGAACGAAGGCCTGGACAGGACGTGACCGTTCACCTCGACCTGCAGCGTGATGTTCAGACCCCACGGCTGGTCGGTCTTCAGATAGGGCAGCGGAGGCGGATCCTGGGCCGGCGGCTCGACCCGGGCCGACTTCAGCGCCGTGAGCGGGACCACCCACGGCGAGATCGCGGTGACGAAGTTCCCGAGGAACGGGCCGAGCGGGGCGCTCTCCCAGGCCAGGATGTCATGCGCCTGCCAGCTGTTGATCAGCACGACCCCGAACACGTGATCCTCGAACGCGTGGGTGCTCAACCCCTGCGGCGAGGCGGCCGGGACGCCGACCACGTAGCCGATCTCGGCGGACAGGTCCACTCGGGAGGACGGCTGGAAGACCGGGTCGGCTTCCTCCAGGCCCCAGACCTGGCCCCACGGCCGCATGATCGGCGTGCCTGACACCACCACACTCGACGCCCTGCCGTACTGGCCGATGGGCATCCGCGGCCAGTTGGGCGGGAGCGGGTCGGACGGCGGCCGGAACATCCGGCCCAGGTTGGTCGTGTGGTCGAGGGATGCCTGGAAGCGGACCAGGTCGGCCACGGCGACCGGCAGGTGCATCCGCACATCGCTCATCGGGACGAGCGCGGGCAGGGCCGCCGCGCACTGTGAGGCGTCGGTGAGCAGCCAGACCAGCCGCTCCCTCACGTTCTGCCAGACCCGCGGCCCGGCGGCCAGGAAGGCGTTGAGGGTGCCCGAGGCGAACCAGTGGCAGTTGGCCAGCACACCGGTGGTGGTCAGGAGGCTGAGGTCGAGCACCTGGTCGCCGATCGCCACCCCCACGCGCGGGAGTTCTCCGCGGCGGGAGAAGACACCGTAGGGCAGGTTGTCCACAGAAAAGCCGCTCTTGTCGGCGGCCTGTACCCAAGACGTGATCACGCCCGCTTCGTTCCCGGGATCGGGTCAGGCGGTGATCCCGGAGAAGTCAAGATTCATTCTTCCGGGGGCGTGGGGGTGCTGCGCACGCGCCCGGAAGGCGGGGCCAGGAGCTCCTCTTCTCGATCCTCCTCATGCGGCTCGGGCGGGGCGACCGCCTCCGCCGCGCTCTTTCCGGGATCGGCGGCCTCCGCCGCATTCTCCTCAGGGTCGGCAGCCTCCGCCGCGCTCTCCTCAGGGTCGGCGGCCTCGGCGCCGTGGGCCGGGTCGGGAGACGACCCGCCGGACACGACGTGCATCGGCTGGGTGTCGGCGTCACGGTCGTCGGTGCCGGCCTGCGGCTGCTCCTCCTGAGCCTCCTGGCCGTCCCCGTCCGTGTCCTGGGGGCGAGCCCGCTCGCCGGTCCGGCTCCCGGGCTCCTTGTCCCGTACGGCGCCGCGGGGCTTGTCCCGTATGGCGCCGCGGGGCGGATGGACGAGCACGTCCCCCTGAGGAGGCCGGAGTAGATCTCCCCAGCGCACGGGCTTCACCGGTTCGGCGGTGTCGGGGGTGCCGGGAAGCTCGGAGACCTGGGGCGTCTCCGGGGCCGGGGTGGGGCCGGTCACGGGGGTGGGGGCCGGGAGGTCGTGATGCGGGACGGACTCCAGAGGAGGGGCGGCCTGCGGATCGAGCACGACCTCGACGGGGGAGTGGTGAACCGGCTCGACCGGCCGGGGCGGCTGGACCGGCTGGGCTGACCGGGTCGGCTGGGCCGGGGGTTCCGCGGCCAGGGGTTCCGCGGCCAGGGGTTCCGCGGTCGGGGGCTCGGCGTCCGGGAAGGGCACGATGTCGTGGTCACGGCCGGCCTGCCTCGCGTCGGCGGCGGCCCGCCGGGTGGCGGCATGCTTGATCAGCAGGAGCCAGAGCCACAGGGCCACGGCCAGCATCACCCAGGGCGCGACGGCCACGACGACGGCTGCCTGCCGTACGTCCACCGTGGCCCGCACGGCCGTGGCCACCTCGGCCGCGGCCGCGGCGACGAACAGCAGCGCCAGGATCACCCCCGCCTGCAGGCGGGCCGGCCAGCGCCCGCCCCGCAGCAGCATCACGCCGACCAGCGCGACGGTGAACAGCGCGTCGAAGGCGGCCGGGTAGAGATAGGCGAGGCCCGGTGCGGCCTCACCGGTGACGGCGAGGCCACGCAGGTCTTCGAAGGAGAGCACGCACGCGGCGGCGGTGAGCCCGGCCACGCCGACTCCGGTGAGGGCTATCCCGGCACGGCGCAGGGCGACGGCCACCCGGCTCGGTTCGGGGGGCGCGGGCAGGGCTGAGGACGGGCGGGAGGGCGAGCCTGCCGCCACGGGGGATTTGACGTCCATGGCGTCTTGAGCCTACAGAATCGACACCTGGCATGATCGGTGGAGTTGGACGGGACGAGACGAGCAGGGGGAGACATGGCACAGCTGCCCGACGGGGTGCGCGAGCTGTTCGACGGGGTCAACTTCGCCACGGTGACGAGCCTGAACGCGGACGGCAGCCCGCAGGCCAGCGTGGTCTGGACGAAGACCGACGGTGACGACATCGTGTTCTCCACCCTCAGGGGGCGGCGCAAGGACCGTAACTTCGCACGCGACCCGCGGACGGCCATCGTGGTGGTCGACCACGCCAACCCCTATCGCTACGCGGAGGTGCGGGGAAGCGTTACGGTGACCGAGGACCCGTCGGGGGAGCTCATCAACGAGCTCTCGCACAAATACATGGGCAAGGCGTGGGTCGAGGCGACCCCGGGCGCGCAGCGATTGATCGTGCGCGTCACCCCCGAGCGGGTCTACTTGCGCGGCTGATCGTAAAAGGGCATTGGTGTCATTAGCCGCTAATGACCCCCAAAAGACACCGTTGAACAACTTCAACGTCTGGTAACCCGGCTTGTGAGGTGATGTAAGGCGTTAGCCTTTCCTCGTGAGCCTGCACCTATACGACACCAGCGCACGTACGGTCCGCGAATTCGTTCCGGTCGAACCCGGCCGGGCGTCGATCTACCTGTGTGGTGCCACCGTGCAGGCCCCGCCGCACATCGGGCACATCCGTTCCGGCGTCAACTTCGACGTGCTCCGCCGCTGGATGACCCGGTCGGGCTACGAGGTGACCTTCTGCCGGAACGTCACGGACATCGACGACAAGATCATTCGAGTCGCGGCGGCCGAGGGCGTGCCGTGGTTCGTCGTCGCCGAGCGCAACCAGCGCGCCTTCACCTGGGCCTACCAGGTGCTCGGCTGCCTCCCCCCGACCGTCGAGCCTCGGGCCACCGGTCACGTGCCCGAGATGATCGAGCTGATGGAGCGGCTGATCGAGGCCGGTCACGCCTACGCCTCCGGAGGGGACGTCTACTTCGACGTCGTCTCCTACGCCGAGCGGTACGGCTCGCTCTCCAACCAGAGGCTGGAGAACCTCCGGGCGGCCGGCGACACCGACAACGACTCGTGCAAGCGAGACCCGCGTGACTTCGCGCTGTGGAAGGGCGAGAAGCCCGGCGAGCCGACCTGGCCGACCCCGTGGGGCCGTGGCCGTCCCGGCTGGCACCTGGAGTGCTCCGCCATGGCGACGAAATACCTCGGGCCGACCTTCGACATCCACGGCGGCGGCGTCGACCTGATCTTCCCGCACCACGAGAACGAGCTGACCCAGTCGCAGGCGGCCGGTGACGGTTTCGCCCGTTACTGGATGCACAACGGCATGCTCAAGATCGGCGCGGAGAAGATGAGCAAGTCGCTCGGCAACTCCCTGCTGATCCCCGAGGTGACCAAGAAGGTCCGCCCCGTCGAGCTTCGCTACTACCTGGCCGCCCCGCACTACCGCTCCGCGATCGACTACTCCGAGGAGGCGCTGCACGAGGCCGCCGCGGCCTACCAGCGCATCGAGGGCTTCGTCACCCGGGCGGCCGAGGTCATCCACGACGTGGACGCGCACGCGCCGCTGCCCCAGGCGTTCGTCGACGCGCTCAACGACGACCTGGGCACCCCGCAGGCGCTCGCCGTGGTGCACGAGGTGGTCCGCGAGGGCAACGTCGCGCTGGCACAGGGCAACAAGGAGCAGGTCGCCAGGTTGCTGGCCGAGACGCAGAACATGCTGGACGTGCTCGGCCTGGACCCGCGCTCGGAGCAGTGGCGTTCCTCGGGCGATGACTCCGGCCTGCGCTCGACCGTGGACGCGCTGGTCAGCGTGGCCCTGGAGCAGCGTCAGGCGGCCCGGGCCCGCAAGGACTTCGCGGCGGCCGACAGCATCCGCGACCGGCTCGCCGACGCCGGAATCGTCGTGGAGGACACCCCCCAGGGTCCCCGTTGGGAACTGGCGCGGTAAAAGCAGGCCGTACCCTATACAGCATGGCTGGTGGGGGTAAGGGGTCCGGGCGACCCGCGAAGAAGAAAAGTCCGACCAAGGGCACGGGCGGTAACGTGCGCCGTGGCCTGGAGGGCAAGGGGGCGACCCCGCCGGCGCACATGCGGCACTGGCACAAGGACAAGGCACGCGCCGAGCGGATCGAGCGCGAGGAGAGGACCGGCCGGTCCTCCTCCCCGCGCACCCCGGTCCGTGCCAGGCGGAGCGAGGACGCCCCCGAATACATCGGTGGCCGCAACCCCGTGCTTGAGGCGCTGCGGGCCGGTGTGCCCGCGAGCGCGATGTACATCGCCCTGCGCATCGACAACGACGACCGGGTCAGCGAGGCCGTCCGGATCGCCGCCGACCGCGGCATCGCGCTGCTGGAGGTCGGCAGGGAGAAACTGGACCGCCTCACCGAGGGGACGATCCACCAGGGCGTGGCCCTGCAGATCCCGGCATACGACTACGCCCACCCCGAGGACCTGGTCGGCATCGCCCAGGACGCCGCGGAGGTGCCGCTGATCGTGGCCCTCGACGGCGTCACCGACCCGCGCAACCTCGGCGCCATCGCCCGCTCGGCCACCGCCTTCGGCGCCCACGGCCTGATCATCCCCTCCCGCCGTTCGGCCGGAGTGACGGGCGGCGCCTGGAAGACCTCCGCCGGCACGCTGGCCACCCTGCCGGTCGCCCGCGCGGCCAACCTGACCGCGGCCCTGCGCGAATACCGTGAGGCCGGCCTGTTCGTGATCGGCCTGGACGGCGAGGGCACGGTCGACATCGGCGATGCCAACCTTCTCGACAGCCCGCTGGTCATCGTCGTGGGTTCGGAGGGCAAGGGCCTGTCCCGTCTGGTCCGCGAGTCCTGCGACCTGGTCGTCCGCATTCCGATGAACGCCGCGGCGGAGTCCCTGAACGCGGGCGTCGCCGCCGGAGTCGCCCTCTACGAGGTGGCACGCCACCGCCGCTGACCGCGCCCCTCGGGCACCGGGTTCTGACCGGCCGGTCGCAGGAGCCGCTCCGCCACCACGCGAAGGTGGTCGAGCAACTCGGGTGGCCCGTCGAGGGTGAAGTCGGTGCCGAGCGCGACCAGCTCCAGCGCGATCCTGTCCAGGGAGTCGGCGCCGAAACGGACCACGCACGTGTGCTCGTCCACGGCCTCGACCCTGCCGGGCAGCTCGCACGGGGTGAACCCCCAGCGGGTGGGCCTGGGGTCGGCGATCCTGTCCATCCTGTCGGGGGAACGGCTCGTCGCGCCGCTGCGGGCGGCCGGCCCCGTCCTCATGGACACCCTGGGCGACCTGTCCTACACCGAATCAGGGTCCATCAGCAACGACCCGCCGTTCGCCCACGCTTACACCGGCACCAGCGCCATGCTGGACGAGCTGGACGTGGCCACCGCGTTCGACCTGGCCGGGCCCGGCGCCGCCGTGCCGTGCGTGCTGCAGGTGCGCCACCTCGGCGGCGCGCTGACCCGGCCGTCGGCGGCCGTGATCGGGCACAGGGACGCGCGGTACGCCCTGCACGTGGTCTCCGGCCTCGACGGCCTCGACGGCCTCGTCCCCGCGACCTCAAGGAAACCCACCGGAATCTGATCGGGGCGCTGAAGAGCTCGGGCACATTCCTGAACTTCCTTTACGGCCCGGCCACCGCCGAGCAGGTGCGCGCCGCCTACGACCCTGACACCTACCGCGAACTCACCCGGCTCAAGGCCGCCTACGACCCGGCCAACCTGTTCCGGCTCAACCACAACATCCCCCCGGCCGGGTGAAAGGCGCGGCTTGGCCGTACCGGGAAGATCTGGGTACGGCCAAGCCGCACACCTCAGGTGACAACCGCCTCGCGCCGGACCACCGTTTTCCTCGGTAGAGTTCGCGAGATCTTCCTGGATCTTTCCGGCTCTCTCGTACGCCGCGGTGACGTCCGGGGCGCAAGGCGACTACACTCATCAGGCAACCATGCCGACGTAGCTCAATCGGCAGAGCAACAGTCTTGTAAACTGTAGGTCAGGGGTTCGATTCCCCTCGTCGGCTCGTATCACGAAGGCCCAGGTCAGGGGCATGATTCCTTGGCCTGGGCCTTCGTCGTTCTCAAGGCTCCGGGGAGCCGCGTGCCACCTACGTGCCACTAACGTTCTTGAACTTTGTTTCCCGTGCCATCGTGAGAGCGCTGCCGAGCGCCTGAGCGATGGCTCTGTCCCTATCCTGACTGGCATGCTGATAGATCAGCGCGGCCCGCGTGGAGGAGCGCCCCGTGCGGGACATCAGCTCCTTGAGGCTTGCCCCGGTGGAGGCCGCCAGGGTGTTGCCGACGTGGCGGAGATCATGAAAGTGAAGGTCGGGAAGCCCGACGGCCTTACGAGTCTTGTTCCACGTCCGGCGGAATCCCGAGTGCTTCAGCGGTCCACCTTTGGGGTCGGTGAACACTCGCCCGTTCTCTCCCGGCTCCGCGAACTTCTCCAGGTGCACCCGCAAGTCAGAGATGATCTCCGGAGGGATGGCGACCACCTCGCCGCATTGCGCCTGGCCTTGGCGGCTTCCAGAACCTTGCGCGCCTCGTTGCAGGTCAGCAGCTCAAGCGGCGGCCACCGGCACGTCGCCGCCAGGCGCTTCGACCACCGTCATGACGCCGGCCTGGCCGGACCGAGGAGCCGTTCCAGGAGACGAGTCTCGCCGGGCCAAGCCTCAATGAGTACCTCACGCGGGACCTGCCGCCCGGCATAGCGCAAGGCCAACGCAACCACGACGATGTCGTCGAGAGGCCCGATCACCGGCAGAAACTCGGGGATCAGATCAATAGGGCTTGCGACCCACAAGCCGGCGAACACAATAGCGATCTTCGCCTTCCGTGGCACCCGAGGATCTTTTCGTAGCCGCCGCACTGTGGTTACGCAGTCGGGGATGAACGCAGCCAGATCGCGCAGAATGCCAGATGGCAAGCGGCGAGCAAGAAGCACGAGCAAAGCCCAGCTCACGAGCAAGCAGCCAACGGCGATACCAAGTCCGATGAGCCAGTTACGCATGAGCTGGGTCCGTCCTGAAGCCATGCTGATCTACCTCGAAGCTTAGAGCGTCTGGCAAGTCCCGAGCTGAAGACCAACGCCTCCGGCGGGGGAGTCGGCTCCGGGATGATCGCGATTGCTGACAGGAGAGCCGTAGCCGGCTGGGGTGAGTCGGATCTTCCCGTCTGCCGCGTCCCAGGCAAGCCCAACAGCTCGACTCCTCCGGATCAAGGCCGTCTGTGACCGTTGGCATCCAATGGCCGAGGAACGTCTACCGGCTGACGGACACACGAAGACGACCTTGACCCTCCGTCTTCGGCATGGCCGAGGCCGCCTGTGCATTACGAAGATCCCTGTAGCGGAACGCGATCCGACGAGCGGCCCGAGCGGGTTCCATGGTCGAATGCCGGGCGTAGATGGAGCGCCTGCGTCGGTCATCTCATCCGACGCGCCACCAGAACCAATCTCCGTCGCGCCAGACCACCAAGCCGACCCAGACTGACACCAGTGCCAGATCGTACCCATCGTGAACATCAGTGGAGATTCCCTCTCGCTCAAGCTCGGCTCGCAGCGATGCGGCCGCATCAAGGGACGAGACACCTCTCGCTGTGAATGCCGCGTTCATGACGACCGCCCATGCGCAGTTCCCGAAATCGAAGCTCTCCAGCATGTTGAGCAGTTGTCGCGCACTCGGCGATAGGGGGCCGTGGTTTCATCACTGCCCGAGGCCACGAGACCTCGGCGCATGGTGCCGATGTGACGGCCGTGTTCAGCAGCCGGTCGGCGTTCGCTTCTGCCTACCCACCTTCAGCTCTGTTCGACACCGCCAGAGAGATCAACGCCGCTGGCCTGTCGCCCAACCTGCTCTGCCAGAGTTACCCCGACCACCAGCTCAAGCGACTTCTCGAAAGCGGCACCAGGATCCGGTGCCTGTTCCTCGACCCTCAGGGGAGCGCGATCCGTGCCCGCGAGGATGAAGAAGGCTACGAAGACGGCACGCTCACCACGCTGACCGCGCTCAATATCAGCATGCTGACCCGTCTCAAGGCGAGGCTCACCCCGGAGGCGGCCGAGTTGCTGGAATTGCGCGTCTACGACGAGACGATCCGTTTCAATATCCTCATCGTGGACGGGGCCACATGCGTGGTCCAGCCGTACCTCCCCCAGGCGCGCGGAGTCGACTCGCCTACCATCGTGATCAACGACAACACCGCCGCCGACGGGTTGTTCCCCGTCTTCGACCAGGTGTTCACCTCGATGTGGGAGCGGAGCAGCCCCGTATGACCGTCGACGCCCGCATACTCCTGCCGATCGCCGAGCAAGCCATCACCATCGCCAGCGAGATCGTGAAGACCCGGCTTCCCGGAGTCGTCACCGCCAAGGGCGACCGCGACATGGCCACCGAAGCGGACTACGCCGTAGAGCACGCGGTCCGTGACTTCCTCGGCCGCGAGACACCTGAGATCGGTTTCTTCGGCGAAGAGGAAGGGGCCACGAGGGGCGCCAGAAACGGTCTGGTGTGGATGCTCGACCCGGTGGACGGAACTGCCAACTTCCTGCACGGCATCCCGCTGTGCGGGATCTCCCTCGGCCTCGTCGACAAGGACATGCCGACTCTCGGTGTGATCGACCTGCCCTGCCTCGGCTCCCGCTACAGCGCGGCAGAAGGCCACGGAGCACGAGCCAACGGACAGAAGATCCGCGCGAGCGAGACCGGTGACCTTGGGTCGGCCGTGGTCGCCATCGGTGACTACGCCGTCGGCAGCGACGCGGAGACGAAGAACCGTCTGCGTCTGGCCCTCAGCCACGAGCTTGCCGCCCGCGTGCAACGGGTGAGGATGTTCGGATCAGCCGCAGTGGACCTCGCTTGGGTTGCCGAAGGCAAGATCGACGCCAACATCATGCTCAGCAACAACCCTTGGGACACCGCCGCAGGAGTCCTCATCGCCCGCGAGGCCGGAGCCACCGTCGTCGACCTGGACGGCAGCCCGCACACCATGAACGCCCGCGCCACCATCGCCGCCAACCCTAAAATCCTTGCTGATCTCGTCGAGCTCATCGCCGAAGCAGGCAAGGACACCGGACGTAGCGAGTAGCTTGCTGAATTGTTCTTATGGGTATCAAGGGGCGGCGGCGCTGCGCGTCGCCGCCCAGAGGCAGCACGACGATCGCCACGGGTAGTCCGAGGTACGTCGTGGTCAGGGGCGATCGAAGATTCGGGGCTCGTTCCTCGCCCTGGCTCACCGGGCCGGAACAGGATCACCGGTCCAGAACAGGATATATGCGACGAACCATCCGATTCCGAGGAGGCCGCCGATGACTAGCAGGATGACGACGGTCTTCACCAGCCATCTGAAATCGGTTCGAGCAGTGGAGTTGGCCGGGGCCTCCGAGGGAAGGTCGGCGACGGCCGCCGCGACGATGGCCTCAGGATCACCTAGCTTGCTGAGGATCTGGCTTATGACGGCGGGATCCTCGATACCGGCAGGCGAGCCGGAGGCGGCCTCGGCCTGAGCGATCACGATGTGTGAACGGACGTCGGCGAGCAACTCGGCTCGGCGGTTCACGGGGAGGGCGGCGGCAGCCCTTTCGATCTCGGATAGGTATTCCTCGGCCATCGCGTCAAGCCGCAGATCTTCGGTCATGGCTCAGGGTGCCTCGTTCCCGGACTCGTTCTTGGAGAGGAAATGCAGGACAGCGGCGTGGAACCTGGACCATTCCGCTGTGAACTCCTCGAGCGCCCGCGCACCGGACGGCGTGAGTTCGTAGTACTTGCGCGGCGGGCCGCTGGTCGACTCCTGCCACGTGGTCTCGACGAGACCTTCTCGGCGCAACCTGGATAGCAGTGGATAGATGGTCCCCTCGCTGGTGACCATGGTGTCCACCTCTCCAAGCTCGCGGAGCAGCTCGACGCCGTAGCGGCTGCCGCCTCGAAGTAAGGCCAGCACGCAGTACTCCAGGACACCGCGCCGCAGTTGACTCATCGCTTTCTCGGTGTTGCCGAGTTCCATGCAATGCAAGGTACTGGGTATAGCATGCTCAATCAAGCGGGATGCCGGGTAAAGGTTGTCGGTGCCGTGCCCGTTACGTGTCCGATGAGACGGGCAACAAGGGGGAGCAGCGGAGGGTCACAAGGAAAGCGATCAGGCTACTGAGCTTTATTTTCGCAGGTGGGGCAAGATCGACATGCGGTGTTCAGCCCGCACTGGCGCATTCCGCTGGCCATCGCATGATGACTGTGCTCTACGCGGATCACCGCCGAATTGTGTTGGCAGGAGACCGGGGAAGAGTCAGTCCATGATGTTTCAGGGGATCAGGAAGACCGCTGAGTCGGCTTCCCCGAGTGCATCAGGCATATCCCCGCTATGAAAGCCCCGAACCCCAAGAAGATCACTGCGATGGACAGTTCGTACGGCGCTTCCATCATCACCGGGCCCAGCGCAACGGTGAACACGAAGACCGCCATCAGCAGTTGTGCCCACCCGTAGCGGCGAGGATTGAAGCCACCACGCCAGACGAAGGGCAGACGGGGGAGCCGGTCGGTCGCCAACGAGTAGATGCCCAGTGCAACGTTGAAGCATCCGACCCCCAACACGATCCACTGAACCGCTTCAAGACCCATTAGGGTCAGCTCCTTCGCTGTCCGGGGCAAATCGCTCTCCTGAAGAAAGCTTGCCAGATTGTTCTTATAGAGATCAAGGCGGCAGCGCGCCGCGCCGCCGTACCCGGCCGCCCGCCGTGCGGTCTGGGGGCCGATCCCGGACGGCAACGGCCCGGGCCGTTGCCGCACCGTGCACCCGCCGTACCCGGCACACTCGCCGTACCCGGCACACTCGCCGTACCCGGCACACTCGCCGGCCTTGGCGTTGCGCCGCCCTCGTAATCTCCCGCCATTCTGGTTTCACACGTCAAATTCATCCAGCACACTGAACGGCATGAAAACCGCCCCCCCAGCTCTGACAACACGAACTCTCGCTGCGCGGCGTCACCGTTTTGCGGCCTTCCTTATCGACAGCCTGATCTGTTACGTGGCAACCTCGCCGATCCATCCGCTGCTTGAAGATGTCGAGGTGCCCGATGAATCGGTCCTCATCAGTTATCTCAACCCTTACGCAGGGAATCCTGATTGGCCGATCGATGTCGCACTCGCCGTCCTCTTCGCCGCCTACTTCTGGTTACAGCACGCGCTGTGGGGTCAGACGCTCGGCAAGCGGCTCTGTCGATTGAAGGTGGTGTCCAGCGTAACCGGAGAACCACCGGGCCTCCGTCGTGCGGGAATTCGTGCTCTTGTCCACCCCGCCATGACATCAGTGCCGTATATCGGGGTGCTGCTGAATCTAGTCGACCTGTTGTGGATGTTCGGCGATTCGAAACGCCGATGCCTACACGACGTGATTGCCGAAACCATCGTGGTCGACCTCGGCGGCCCTGAAAAGAAAGGGTTCGGAGGGTCCGGCTTCCTGCTCGGTCTGGGCATCATCATCGCCCTCTTCGCCGTCTTCGTGCTCGTCTCCGTGCTGATGGCCTGGTAGCCGACCACCGGCCCTTGTCCGGGCCCCTCAGAATCGGACGTGAGGTGACTCAGGACACGCCCTGGATCAGATCACCGCTTTGATCACGGTGCCGCCCCCGGGCGGGGAGCTGATCGTACACGTGCCGCCGAGTTCGGCGGCACGCTCGCGCATCGATCCCAGCCCGACTCCGGCCCGGACGTCTACGGGCAGGCCCACTCCGTCGTCGGCCACCATGAGGTGCAGCCGCTCGTCCCGCTTCAAGGTGATCCGCACGTTCTCGGCGTTCGCATGCTTGCGGGCGTTGGTAAGAGCTTCCTGTGTGATCCGGTAGGCGGCCACCTCCACGGCGGCGGGCAGGCCGTACAGATCGCCCTCGATCGTCACGGTGACCGCCGGGGTGTCGGACTGGCCGGCCAGGGCCCTTACGGCCCCCGCCAGGCCGAGGTCATCCAGGGCGGGCGGGCGCAGGCCGTACACCAGGGTCCTGATGTTGTCGGTGACGTCGGCCATGCCGGTGCCCAGTTCGGCGAGCAGGCTTTCGGCGGCCTCGGGGGAGGCGCGCAGCGACAGGCGGACGGCGTTGATGGACATGGCCATGCCGCTGAGGGACTGACCCAAGCCGTCGTGCAGGTCGCGGCGCAGGCGGCGGCGTTCCTCCTCGCGAGCGGACAGGATGCGCTCCCGCGAGTGCTGGAGATCCGAGGTGAGCCGGACGCCGTGGGCGATGTCCGCGATGGCGGGCTTGAGAGCGGCGATCACCCGTTCGTTGTGCGCGGCGGGAAACCGTCTGGCCCCGGGTGGGCCGATCAGCAGACGGCCCACCTCCTCGCCGTGCCAGACGAGCGGCATCTCCCGAAACGCCTCGCCGATGTGGCCGCTCTCGACCCGCTCCGGTCGCCCGCCGGGTATCAGGACGGCGGCCCCGGTGACCACCAGGCCGTCACGGAGGATCTCCACCGCGACCGGCAGCGCGCTGGCGGGATCGGCGGAGCGCACCTCGCGTTCGAGGCGTCCTGCCAGCAGCCGCAGGTCGCCGGCCGTGCCGTAGAACAGCCGGTCCAGCAGGTGCCGCAGGTGACGGTGGAGCCGCTGGAAGAACGCGCCGGCCATCAGCGCGGCCCCCACCCCGGCGATCTGATGGTGCTCGAAGGCGAACAGGCTGGACAGGGCGACGGCGCCGAAGTAGGCCGCGCTCAGCACGCCGAGGATCCCGGCCGCGATCAGCGTGCGGCTGACCACGGTGTCGATGCCGTAGAGGCGATAGCGCGTGACCGCCAGGACGATGGCGGCAGGGATGGCCGCGGTCGTCACCATCGCCAGGAGGGAGAAGGGCATCCACTGCTCGACGAGCCAGTTGGCCGCGATCGCGTAAAGCAGCCAGCTGATCTGGCGCCGCCGTACGGCGTCCGCGAAGACGAACCGGACCACGAGCGACGACAGGCTGATGGCCTCGGTGATGTAGAACGGGTTCACCGGCGCGGAGATGATCCAGTCGAGTATTGGACCGGTCCAGGCCATCTCCAGGGGATTGGGGCCAAGCTTTGAGCCCGGCGGCATGCGGCGGCCGATGAACGCCACAGATTGGATCACCATGAAGCCCGTCAGGAGGGCTGCCACGGGCCACCATCGGCGTGAGGGCGGCCGTCCGTCGGGGTAGAGCAGTGGCAGCAGCAGATCCACCAGCAGGATCGCGAGCGCTCCCACACTGTTCGTCACGTAGATGACGTAGTGCAGGTCGGGGCGGTCGCCCTGGTAGGAGATCCACTCGTAGACGGCCTGGGCGGGGCCCAGCACCGCCATCAGGAAGCCACCGAGGAGCATCAGCCACCCCACGCGGAGTTCCGGACGCCTCAGCACCAGCAGGGCGCCGAGCACCGGGTAGGTGAGCCCGACCACGTCGTCGCCCGTCAGCACGCCGGGTCGCACTCGCGCCTCGGCGGGTATCGCGAACCGGGTCGCCGCGGCCGTCACGACCATGGCCACGGCCAACGCAGCCAGGGCGACCGCTAACCGGCGCATCCGGCCCTTCCTTGATTCATGAGGGATTTCCAAGGTGTGCCCGTGAGGATGATCGATATATGGGCGCGCCGATATCGGCGCCGTCACTTGTGATGGGCCCGCGGAAATCCACTTCACCGATTGCCGTTGTGCCCGGACCGCTGCTCCCCGCGACGCATGGACCAGAACTGGAGGGGATGTGCATGGGTTGAGAACGGAGTCGCTGGGACGGGGGACGTCGATGATATACCTCGGGTGCTGTGCGGCCCCATGTCGCGCCGGGGCCGCCCATGCCCCAGACCGTCGTGCCGCACGGTGGCTTCACCGAGGAGACGCCGAGGCCGTACGCGGTGTCGGCCACGCCCGCCGAGGGGAAAGGGGTACGGCGTGGGCCGCGCTTGGTCGTTATTCGCTCTCAGGGGTGAGCGTCTGCAGGAGGTGCGCGACCAGTTCCGTCCGGTCGACACCGGCCAGGGCGAGCGCGCGCGGCACGGTGCCGACCTGTGCCTGCAGGATCCCGAGCAGCAGATGCGCCGGTCGCAGATCCCTCTTGCGGTCAACGGACGCGAAGCCTCGTTCGAGCGCGAGCTTGGCCGAGGCTCCCAGCTGTGTCGGAGGCTTGCCGATGTTGCTCGGCCGTGGGAGGTCGAAGGCGGCCAGAGACACCCCGGCCGCGTTCAGGCTGTGCTCGAACTCGCGATCCAGCGCTTCGCGGATCGCTCGGTGATCGAGCCCGGCTGAGGTCAGGACCTGGCGGGTGGTGCTTTCCTCCTTGGTGGCGATCGCCAGCAGGAGATGGTGTGCCTCGATCGTCGCCGACCTGTCGTGGTGCGCATCGTGCCCTCCCAGCTCGATGATCGCGTTGATGTATTCGTCGATGGCGGCCATCGTCATCGTCTCCTCAGCGTCACACCGGCGGAGACAAGCCGCCTGGCGTGCTTTTTGTGGACCGCTTGGCGCGTCACGCCGAGCGTCTCGGCGACCTGCGGCCGGCTCCAGCCTGCTCGCATCGCCTGCTCGGCGGCGGCGTCTTCTATGCGGGCGGCGGCCCGGCGTTTTTCGGCAGTGCTTCCCTGCTCTGGGGACTGGGATGATGACCTCGTGGACGAAGAGGTCATCCCCATCCTTCGCGTCAGGGACGCCGGGAAAGCGGTCGACTGGTACGAACGTCTGGGCTTCGCCAAGCAGTGGGAACATCGCTTCCAGCCGGATTTCCCGGCGTTCGTCGAAGTCGCACGGGGCCACGTGCGGCTTTTTCTGTCCGAGCACGAGGGCGACGCCCGTGTCGGCACGTTGATCTATCTCCGGGTCCGTGACGTCGACGCTGTCGCCGCCGAGTTCGGCGTCCAGGTGGAGGACGCCTCGTGGGCACGCGAGATCGAACTCCAGGACCCTGACGGAAACCGGCTTCGCCTGGGAACGCCCAACGGCATCGACTGACACCTGTCAGGTCTGGCCGGTTGGTTATTGAGCGGGCAGAGGAGGTGCGGGTGGTGTGTTCTGTGTCGTCAGGGCGCGGTGGACGGCCAGCCAGGTCTTCTGGGAGCACGCCTGCTCCACTTCCGCGGGAGTCAGCCACGCCGCGCGGCTGCATTCCGAGCCCGGGGCAGGCACGGTCTCGGGGCCGTCCCCGGCAAGCCGCGCCACGAACATGACCATGAACGCCAGCGGGGGATAGGGGTAGTCGTCCGGAACCGGCCCTGTCAGTTGAATCCGGTTCCAGGCGAAGACGGAGAGCTGATCAGACTTCAGCCGCAGGCCGGTCTCTTCTTCCAGCTCGCGGACGGCGGCGTCGACGGGCGCTTCCCCGGCTTCGAGATGACCGCCCGGCAGGTCCCATCCTCGCTTGTCTCGCTCGACGTAGGTCAGGAGGGTCCGGCCTGACCTGTCGACGGCGAAGACGAAGGCGGTCGTGATCTGCTCAACGGGAGGAAGCCGATCGGAGAGGAAGACCTCCAGCCGGTGAGGGATGGGGATCCACGGCACAACCTTGCTTGCGATCATTTGATGGTTCATTCCCGTAGTTTTCCAGCATTGGCTGCGCCGGGTACTGCGACGTGTTCACGGCAGTGCTCGATCGGCGTGAGGCGCTCACGGCAGGAATCAGTCGTAGTTGCCCGAAGGCAACGGCCATGAACGTACGGTGCCTTCGACAACGGCCCTGGGACACGTCTTCCGCCACGCGGCGTGCAGCTTCTCCAGTTCCGCGTAGCCGAGGTAGTCGTGACTCGCCTCAGGGGCGGCCTCGCCGGCGCCGGACCGATCTCAGCGGAGTACGGCGCAGCCGCGCTGGACCAGGCGGTGGAGGACCTCCGGGTCGCCGTCGAGTTTGTTCCAGCGCAGATCGAGTTTCTCGAGGGCCGGCAGGTCGGCCAGGCTGTCGGGAATCTCGCGGAGCCGGTTGTTGCGCAGGTCCAGGTGGGTGAGCCTGGTCAGGCGGCCCAGGGAGGCGGGCAGTGACGTCAACCGGTTGTTGCGCAGGTCCAGCAGGCGGAGCTGGGACAGGTCGCCGACGGAGGCCGGAAGACCGGTGAGGGCGTTGTTCATCAGGTGAAGTTCGCGCAGGTCGCGGAGCCGGCCGACGGTCTCGGGAATCTCGCGTAGCCGGTTGCCGTAGAGCCGGAGCTCGCGCAGGGCGGTGAGGCCGCCGATGGCCGAGGGCAGGCCGGTGAGGCGGTTGTCGGTCAGGTTCAGGTAGGTGAGCCGGGTGAGCTTTCCCAGGGACGCGGGGACCGAGGCGAAGTGGTTGTCGCTCAGGTAGAGGTAGTCGGTGAGGTTGTGGAGGTCGCCGACGGCCTCGGGGATGCGGGTCAGCGCGTTGTGGCCCAGGTCCAGCATGCGCAGCTCGGTGAGCCCGCCGATGGCCTCCGGGATCTCGGCGATCGCGTTCTCCGCGAGGTTCAGGGAGACGAGGCCGGTCAGTCGCCAGAGCGACTCCGGTACGGAGCTCAGGGCGTTTCCGCCGACGGCCAGGTGCCGCAGGTTCCGCAGCCGCCCGATGTTCTCGGGAAGCTCGCCGATCGCATTGCCGTACAGGAAAAGCGTCCGCAGCTCGGGCAGCTTCAGGACGCCGTCAGGGAAACGGATCAGCGCGTTGCCGTCGAGGTGGAGGGTGCGCAGGGCGGTGAGACCGTGGAGATCCGGCAGGTCGCACAGCCGGTTGCCGTCCAGCTGGAGGTCCACCAGTTGTGACAGCCGTCCGATCCATGGCGGCAGACTGGTCAGCTCGTTCCAGGCCAGGTCGATGCGGCGCAGTTGAGCCGGGTCACCGGTGGGGGCGGGAAATTCGGTGAGTCCCGTGCCGGGGGCGTTCAGTTCGTGCGGCATGGGACTGGTCTCCTCGTTCGCCGGTGTGAATGCGAGGCGGGGTGAAGCGGAGCGGGCGGAGCCTGCTTCTCCTGATTGTTCGAAAACGCGCGGTGTGGCCATCCCCGGTTCGTCATGATCGCGGAGGCCTTCCTCGACAAGATTCTGGTGCGGGTGGGCTCGGAACCGGTGCGGCTGAACAAGGTTGCCACAGAGCTGGAGCAGCGGTTGCCGAAGGGCTGCCCCGTGGAGTGATACGACCTTCTCCAGCTGGTGTTTCGCGGTTCGGAGTACGGTTCCGAACCGCGAAACACCAACTGCGGGAATGGTCATCCGGCTCCAGCCGGGGTCTGGCGGCGTCAGCCGGACGTCGGGCCGGGCAGTGAGTCGGTGCTGTACCGGCGGGCGGGAAGCTCGGGCTCCTCATCGGTCCAGCCGGTCTTCTTGATCACCTCATAGGTGGTGTGCTGCTCGCCCTCGGTGGTGAAGGTCGACTCGAACACGAGTGGCTGCCCCGTGGCGGTGTCCACCACGAACCGGGACTGCTCGTTGGGGCCCCCCTGCCGGCTGACCGCCTGGCCGGTGCGGCCGAGCGGGTCGGTGACCTCGCCCTGCGCCGTCACACCGGGCAGCGAGGCGAGCATGCGGTACGCCGCGACCCGCACCTCCGGAGAGACCGGGAATCTCATGATGAGCTGCACGCCGGTCTCGTAGAGCTCGGCGTTCATGTCCACGCGTTCCGCGCCGTACCCCTTGGTGATGAGCCGTTCCAGATGGTCCCGCAGTCCTTCGGGGGTTGTCGGCAACCCTCTCAGCGCGGCCGGCGTCATGGGCGTGCCCAGCAAGGTCAACGTCTTGCCGCTGTCATCTCGTATGGCCTCGCGCTCGCCCGGCTTGGCCCGCAGCGTCACATCCGGCGTCCGGATGGATTTGCCGCCCTCGGTGATGCTCTTCCCGGGAATCGTCCAGCTCTGCGGAGAGCCGGCTGCCCGCCATGCTTCCTCGTCCTGCGGCGTCGCCGGCTTGGTCCCCAGGTCCTGCCTGATCACCCACGTGCGCTTGCCCGGCACCTGCGGGACCCATATCTCCACCGAAGTGGCCAGCTGGAGGGTGTAGCGGCCACTGGGGTCGCGTCTTTGATGGCCGCTGACACCGCTGCGCACCCAGTACGCCCCGTCCACAGGCGTCTTGGCGACCGAGTCTGCGGCGGCCAGAAGGATCTCCTTGGCCGACAGCTTCGTGACGGGCTGCCCGGGCGAGTGCGAGGACGACGCCAGAGGTGCGGGTCGCGGACCTTGCGCCGGGACTCCCGAGGCGACCACAAAGGTCACGGCGGCCGCGGCGCCGAGCAGGCCCATGCCAAGGGCGGTCCACCGGGCTGTCCGCGCCGCTCTCCGGGTCCGGGCGGTCTTTGCCGTGGTGTCGTCACTGTCTTGGAGAGGGGGCACGACGGCCATCTGGACGCTCCTCGGGAGGGTCTGCCGGGGTGTGCGGGGGGAGTCGGACTGGGTGGTGAAGGCGGCGGCGAGCCGGGCTTTGCCGTCGGCGATCACCTCCGGTGATGGCGGCGGTACCGAGAACAGCTCCCGGAGCGCGGTCAGGTCATCCATCTGAATCTCCAAACATGGGGTTGACGCCGCCCAGGGCCATTCGCAACTTCCTGCGGGCACGGTTGAGCCGGGAACCAACGGTGCCCGCCGGTATGTCGAGAGCCTGGGCGATCTCCTCGTAGCTGAGCTCAGCCAGCGCAAGGAGCAGCAGTACGTCGCGGTCGGCGTCCGGTATCGCGCTCAGAGCGGACGCGAGCTGCCCCTGCACGCCCGCGGCCGTCAGGCGGCTGGCCACCAGGTCCTCGTGCCCGGCATCGACCTCGTCGTCCGCTGACGCCCGTTGCAGGATCCGTAACTGGCGCGACTCGTGTCTGCGGTGCTGGGCGACGACGTTGGTGGCGATGCCGTACAGCCAGCCGCGGACGACTCCACGGCGCGTGTCGAAGCCGGTCCGGCTGTGGAAGGCCGCGAGAAAGATCTCCGCCGTCAGGTCGTCGGCGGTCTGCGTGCCCAGCCTCCCGGCGACGTACCGGTGAATCTTGGTGAAGTAGCGGTCGTAGAGCACCCCGAACCGCTCGGGGACGCGCAGGGACTCCTTGAGCACGTGTGCGTCCTCGGCTTCCTGCGGGGGATCGCTCACGTCCCATAGCGCACTCATGCGATTTCCTTCGCTTCTTCCCGCAGGAACGCCACGCGGGGCCACCACCATGCGATCGGAGCGGCCGTCAACGGCGATTTTCGTTGGGTCACACCCCTACTTCGCGAAACATCAGATTCTTCTTCACGCCTCGCACGGTCTTCGTCCGAAGGCGGGAACGGCCGAGGAGCCCGGCCGGGGTTCCGTGAAGAAGCGACGCGCGTCCCGCCAAGAAGGAGTGTGACTCGCAGAAAGGACAATCAATGACACCCCCCTTGGAAGCGGATGCCCGCCGGGCCGTTGAGGCGACGGAGAATCCGGCGTGAGGGCCGCACGTGGGAGCCGGGCCGCCGTTTCGCTCACCGCCGCGTTGCTGATCGCGGGTATGGGAACCGCACCTGCCACGGCGGGAGCCGCCGGGAGCATGGGGACGAACGGTGCGCGTCCCACCGCGGCGGTTCCCCCCACCGGCATCACGGCGGGGCCGATCCGCACGGTGACGCTGATCACAGGGGATCGTGTGACGGTCGCGGGAGACGGCGTCCAGGTGACTCCCGGCAAGGGCCGCGAGGCCGTCACGTTCGCCACGCAGGAGATCGGCGGGCGGCTTCGGGTCGTCCCGAGCGACGCCTTCGCCCTGCTGCGCGAGGACCGTCTCGACCCCCGGCTCTTCGACGTGACGACGCTGCTGGAGTTCGGCTACGACGACCGCAGAGCCGACCTGCCGCTCATCGTCGCGGGCTCCGGTACGGCGGCGAAGAGCGGTCTGCGACCGCACCTGGCCGCGCAGGGCGCCACGGTGACGCGCGACCTGCCCGCCGTGAACGGCATCGCCGTACGGCAGAGCAAGGCGGATGGCGCCCGCTTCTGGAAGGACCTGACCGGCGGCTCCGCCTCCCGCGCCTTGTCCGCGCCGACGGCCAAGATCTGGCTGGACGGCAAGGCGAGACTGCCGCTGGACGTCAGCGTCAAGCAGATCGGCGCACCCGCCGCCTGGGAGAAGGGATACACCGGAATCGGGGTGAAGGTCGCGGTCCTGGACACCGGCATCGACGCCGCCCATCCCGACCTGGCCGGCAAGGTGGCGGCGCGGGAGAACTTCTCCGGAGACTCCGACGATCGCGATCTCATCGGGCACGGCACCCACGTCGCCTCGACGATCGCCGGTAGCGGCGCGGCCTCCGGCGGGGTGTATCGCGGGGTCGCACCCGGCGCCACGCTGCTGGACGCCAAAGTGTGCGCCACGGAGTTCTGCGACGAGTCGGCGATTCTGGCGGGCATGCAGTGGGCCGCGGAGCAGGGTGCCAGGGTCGCGAACGTCAGCCTCGGCCTCCCGGACGCTCCAGGGCTCGACCCGCTGGAGGAGGCCGTCCAGACGCTGACCGAGCGGTACGGCATCCTCTTCGTGATGGCGGCCGGCAACTTCGGCGGGGACGGCACCGTCACCTCCCCGGGCAGCGCCGACGCGGCGCTCACCGTCGGGGCGGTCGACAAGTCCGACCGGCTCGCGAGGTTCTCCAGCCGGGGCCCCCGCGCCGGGGACTCGGCGCTGAAACCCGACATCACCGCGCCGGGGGTCTCCATCCAGGCGGCGCGGAGCAAGGACTCCCCGGGCGAGGGCTCGTACACGGTCATGTCCGGTACCTCGATGGCCACCCCGCACGTCGCCGGGTCGGTCGCGATCCTGGCGGGCCGGCATCCCGACTGGACGCCGGAGACGCTGAAGGCGGCACTGATGGCGAGCGCCCGCCCGCAGCCGGACACCGGAGTCTTCTCCCAGGGCGCCGGACGAGTCGACGTGGCCCGTGTGACGTCCCAGTCGGTGACGGCCGCACCCGGCTCTCTGAGCTTCGGCCTGCAGGCGTGGCCGCACGGAGACGACCAGCCGGTCACCAGGAAGGTGACCTACCGCAACACCGGCTCCGCACCGGTGACGCTGCGGCTCGCGACGCGCGCGATCGACAAGAGCGGCAAGCCCCTGCCCGCGTCGCTCTTCACGGTGAGTCCCGGCACGGTCACCGTGCCGGCGGGAGGTGAGGCGGAGGCGTCCGTCACCGCGGACACGCGCGGCGACGTGGCGGACGGATTCCTCGGTGGCTATCTCGAGGCGACCGCGGAGAGTGGGATATCGGTCAGCACGCCTGTCGCCGTCGTCAAGGAGGTCGAGAGCTACGACCTGACACTGCGGCGCCTCGACCGCGAGGGCCGGCCCTCCGGGAACGCCCTGACGTCCGTCTACAGGACCGACGTCAAGACAGAGGACTGGACTCCCGTGCAGATCGGGCAAGGAGACGACACGATCACCCTCAGGCTTCCCAAGGGCACCTACATCGTCGACAGCAGGACCGTCGACGACAAGGGCGTCACCATGCTCGTCCATCCGGGCCTGCGAGTGGACGCCGCGCAGACTCTGGTGCTGGACCAGCGCCTCGGCCGCCCGATCTCCGTCGGCGTGCCGGACACGGCGGCCACCCCCCTGCTCGGCGAGGTGACGTACTCCGGTGAGACCCTCGACGGCAGGCCGTACTACATGGGCTTCACCGGTGGTTCGTTCGACCGGATGTTCACCGCGCAGCTCGGCCCCGACCGCACGTACGACCTGCTCACCAAAGTCGCCGGGTCCTGGGCCACGCCGGATCCCGGCGGTGGCACGGAGAACAGCCCTTCCGTCTACCGGCTGGCGTGGTTCCTGCGAGGCAAGGTGCCCACGGGCTTCAGCAGGCAGGTCGAGCAGAAGGACCTGGCGACGATCCGCAGGGACTACGGCGTGCAGCGGACCGGCGCGCTCGCCCAGGCCGGGAGCGGCGCCTGGCCTGCCGAGGGCCAGTTCTTCAACATCCTGTTCGTGACGGAGTTTTCCACGCCCTTCACTCACACGGAGTACGTCAACACCGACGGCGGGATCCGCTGGAAGCACCTTTTCGTGGAGTTCGCATCCGACTACACCGATGGCGGGGACATGACCTCGCCTCCGATCCGGTACGACGCGAGGCGTGTCTACACCGAGAAGTGGAACCGCGGTGTTTTCGGGCCATCCCTCATCAATGGCATCGACGAGCCTGTCGTCACCCGCACCGACAACGTGATCACCACTCAGCCGCCGCTTTTCGGCGATGGAGCCGGGCGCAGCGGATACTCGCAGACGACGAAGCAGCACATCGCCCTCTACCGTGACGGGCGGCTCGTGGCCGATGAGCCGAACTCGTTCGCGCGGTTCGAAGTGCCGTCCGGCGACGCGGGCTACCGCCTCGTGGCCGAGGCCGAGCGAGGACCCGCGTCCGCACTGTCCACCCGCATGTCTGTCGTCTGGACGTTCCGCTCCGCCATGGGCCAGGACGGCACGAGGGTGGCGCTGCCGCTGTCCGTGATCGGATTCTCCCCGCAGCTGGACCAGCACAACATCGCACCGGCCGGAAAGGTGTTCAACGTACCGCTGACCGTGCGGACACAGCCGGGCTCTTCGGCAGGCGCGGTCCGGAACCTGTCCGTCGACGTCTCCTACGACGACGGCGCGACCTGGCAGGCGGCGAAGGTGCTGCGGTTCGGCGGGAAGGGCACGCTCATCCTGCGGCATCCGGCGGCGGACGGGTTCGTGTCGCTGCGCGCCAGATCCACCGACATCTCGGGCAACACCGTCGACCAGATGATCATCCGCGCCTACCGGATCGCCCGCTGAACCTTTTCCCTCATGTCGGGCCGTCACAGGGGGGAGCCGTCAATTCATGGGGCGTGCGTTACCGCAGGTGTTCCTGGGAGTGGCGGCCTGATAGAGGGGAATCCCCACATGAGGGGGGTTGCCGTGAAAGTTCCTGCGGTGTCAGTGATCATCGCTGTCTATAACGTCGAGGCGTATCTGGCTGAGTGTCTCGACTCGGTGGTGTGGCAGAGCATCGAGATGGATGCACTGGAGGTGATCGCGGTCGACGACGGGTCGACGGATCAGAGCGGGAGGATACTCGACGAATATGCCATGAAATATCCGGAGATAAAGGTGGTGCACCAGGCGCACTCCGGCGGGCCGGGCAAGCCGCGGAACACCGGCCTCGATCTGGCGACCGGGCGATACGTCTTCTTCCTCGACTCCGACGACTACCTGGGCCCGGAGGCGCTGGAGCGTTTGGTGACCATGGGCGACCGGAACGGTTCGGACATCGTGCTCGGGAAGATGGTCGGGGTCGACGGGCGCGTGGTGCCGCGGTCGATGTTCACCCAGAACCGGGATCGGGCCGACCTCTACCGGGACCACATCTACTACACGCTCTCGGCGCAGAAGCTGTTCCGCCGCGCGCTGATCGAGAAACACGCGCTCCGGTTCCCGGAGCACATCCGGTCGGGTGAGGATCAGCCGTTCACCGCGCGCGCCTACTTCAACGCCGACGTGATCTCGGTGGTCGCCGACTACAACTGCTATTACCTGACCTGGCGCGAGGGCGTGAACAACGTGACCAGGTCGGGCGTGCATCCTTTGGAGAGGCTGCCGCAGGTCGGGGAGATGATGGAGCTCGTCGGATGGCATGCCCCGCACGGACTGAACCGGGACCGGCTGATGATCAGGCACTTCAAGAACGAGGTGCTCAGCCGGTTCGGCCCGCGATGGCGTGGGTTCGACCAGAAGACCCGCGACCAAGTCTTCGACCTGGCGAAGCCGCTGGTCGATCGCTGGATGACCGAATGGATCATGAAGCGGCTGCCGCCATGGGAGGCCCTGCGCGCCTACTGCCTCCGGCACGGCCTGCGCCGGGAACTGGACGACATCGCGACTTACACGGCCGTGCGGGCGCACCGCGAGGCCGTGTTCGACGGAGACCGGGTGTTCGCCGGGTATCCGCATTTCCGCGACGAGGCCGCCATCCCCGACGAGCTGTTTGAGATCACCGACAGGGTCAGGCCGGTGGTCCGGCTGGAGGAGGCCCGTCTCGACCGCGGGACCGTCACGTTCGGTGGGGTGGCGTGCCTGGAGCCGGCCGGGCTGCCGAGCAGCGCGGAACTGGTCCTGCGACGGCGTGACGACCTCATAGAGCTCGTGCTCCCGCCCGGATCCCGGGGCGAGGCCGGATCCCAGGGCGAGGCCGGCTCTCAGGAGGAGACCGGCCCTCAGGGTGAGGAGAGCGGAAGGTTCGAATGCGTGGCGGACAAGGTGCCGCTGGGCATATGGGACGTGCACGTGCGGGTGTGGAACCAGGGGCTGGTACGCGAGATACGGCTCAACGCCGAACAGCACGGAGCGCCGAGGTTCAAGGGCGCAAGCAGGACGAACCAGTTGCTTTTCACCAGGTACGGCAACCTCAGCGTGCAGGTGGGGGAACCAACACCGTGGATCGGCCGCGCACGGACGGCTCTTCGTCACATACTGAAGCGCCATGCAATCGGAAAGTGACCGGTGAGGGGCGCGGCGGTGGCGGGGACGATCCTTGAGCGAGTCCGCACGGGATATGACGGTGTGGCCACGGCGCAGGACGCGAGCCGTTCCGACGTAGACGTCAGTGTGATCGTTCCCGTTCACAACTGCCGCCCCTATCTGGACAGGTGTCTGACCTCCCTGCTGGTCCAGCGGGTCAGCAGGGAGATCGTCGTCGTGGACGACGGTTCCACCGACGGCAGCGCCGAGCTGCTCGACCTCTACGCCTCCCATCACCGCGGCGTCATACGGGTCGTCCGGCAGGAGCATTCCGGCGGCGCGGGCCGTCCCCGTAACGTCGGGCTCTCCCACGCCCGCGGCAGATACGTGTTCTTCTGCGACGCGGACGACTATCTCGGTCCCGAAGCGCTGGAGCGGATGCTCGCGATGGCGGACCGCAACAACTCGGACGTGGTCCTCGGGAAGATCGTCGGGCACGACCGCAGGGCGCCGGCCTCGATGTTCCATGAGAACGCCGATCGGGCGCCGCTCGGGGACAGCGCCGTCTACAACAGCCTGAGCTGCTTCAAGCTGTTCCGCCGGGAGATGCTGGAGCGGCACACCATCCGCTTCGACGAGACCCTGCTGGTGGGGGAGGATGTGATCTTCACCACCCACGCCTACTGTCATGCCGACGTGATCTCGGTGGTCGCCGACTACGACTGCTACCACCTGGTGGCCCGTTCCGACGGCACCAGCATCATGCAGCAGCCGGGGAGCCGTGACCCGGTCTCCTGGCTGCGGATGATCAAGCGGCCGATCGAGCTGATGGTCTGCCATGTACGGCCCGGCTCGCTCCGTGACCACCTCCTCCGGCGTCACTTCCGGATGGACGCCTTCAGCAACCTGGGCAGGCCTTTTCTGGAGGCGGGGGAGGCGCAGCGCAAGGAGATCGCCGCCGAGGTGGCCGACATGTGCGAGCGGTGGCTGACCGAAGGGGTCCGTGACCGGCTGCCCGCCATCGACCGGAGCCGGATCGCCGCGCTCCAGGACATCGACCGCCTGGTACGGCTGGCGCACGTCGAATCAGCCGTGGTCCGCCGGGAGCTCACCGAACTCCGCTGGGGCCAGGAGGGGCGGCTGCTCGTCTCCGGCCGGGTCTCGCTGAGCGCGCTGGAGCGGGGCGACCGCCCGGAGCTCGCCGTGGGCCGCGTCGGACTGGTGCTGCGGCTGCGGAGCGACGCCCCCGAGCCGCCCGCCGAGCTCGCGCTCCCCGTGACCGGCGACGGCGAGGGGTTCACCGCTCTGATCGACGTCGCCGGTCTGCCCTCGGGCGTCTGGGACGTCTACGTGAACGTCGAGTGTGAGGGGGTCACGCGTCTCGCGCGGCTCGGTTCCGACCGGGACGAGCGGATAGCCCAGCCGGTGCCCCGCGTGGTCGACGGCGTCGTCGTCCTGCCCTACTTCACCCGGCCGCACGGCAACCTCAGCCTCGACATCGGCGGGCACGTGGTCAGCGTGCCCGGCAGCGTGCGGCTGACGCGGACCCGCTGGATGCTCGGGCACCGGCTGGCGCTCGACGGCGAGGTCGTCGTGGGCACGGCCACGCCGGGCAGGCATGCCGTACGGCATCTGGTGTGGCGAGAACGGTGGTCGGGGCGGGAGCGGCGTGAACCGGTCGCGGTCAGGGACGGCGGCGCGTTCGCCTCCCGGCAGGCGGTGGGACGGCTGGGACCGGGCACCTGGGACGCCTACCTGGAGCTGGACCTGGGAGGCCCGCCCACGCGTTTCCGGATCGAGGCGTCGGCGGAGAGCATCGTGCCGCCGCGCACGTGGTGGCGGGGCCTGGTCCGGCGGAGCGTTCGGCCCTACGCCACGGCGGGGAAGGGGCGGCTCAGCGCGGTCGTGCGCACCTTCACTCCCCGGGCCTTCCTCCAGCGGCTCCTGCGTTAATGCCACTTATTTGCAACTACAAGCCCATGGCCTAAAGTAAAGGGCGATTCCGCATTCCGGAGGCTTGTCGTGCACGTACCCGATGGCTTTTTCAACGTAGCCGTGTCGCTCTCAGCCGGGGTCGTCGCGGCCTCAGGGGTGGCGGTCTGCCTGCGCGGCGCCCGCCGCGAGCTCGACGACCGGGCCGCCCCCATGGCGGGTCTGGTGGCAGCCTTCATATTCGCCGTCCAGATGCTCAACTTCCCGGTCGCCGCGGGCACGAGCGGCCACCTTCTCGGTGGCACTCTGGCGGCGGTCCTCGTCGGACCCTATACGGCCGTGTTGTGCATGGCCGTGGTCCTGCTCGTGCAGGGGTTCTTCTTCGCCGACGGCGGCCTGACCGCGCTGGGCATCAACATCACGCTCATGGGCATCGTCGCCGTCGTGATCGGCTGGACGGTCTTCCGCCTGATCACCCGGAGCGTGCGGAACAGGGCCGCCGTCGCCGCGGCCTCGTTCGTCGCCGCGCTGGTCTCGGTGCCCGCCGCGGCGCTGGCCTTCGCCCTGCTGTTCTGGATCGGAGGCACCGCGCCCATCGAGGTCGGCACGGTCGCCGCGGCCATGGGTGGCGTGCACACGCTCATCGGCATCGGCGAGGGACTGATCACCGCGGTCACGGTCAGCACCGTGCTGGCGGTCCGGCCCGACCTGGTGTACGGCGCGCGGGGGCTGGCCGCCCCGCTGATCCTGCGCGACGCCGCCGGTGACTCCCTCGTCCCGCAGGAGGTGCCGGCCCCGGCCGCCCCGAGGCGCCTGGGCTGGTTCCTGCCGACGGGCATCGCGGTGGCGGCGCTGCTGGCGGGGTTCGTCAGCTTCTACGCCTCCTCCTCGCCCGACGGCCTGGAGCGGGTCGCCGAGGACAAGGGCTTCATCGGCCAGGCCACCGACCACGCGCTGGGCGGGCAGCCGCTGGCCGACTACGGTGACGCGGGCGGCATCCCGGTCGGAGTGGCGGGTCTGGTCGGCGTCGGCGTGACCCTCACGGTCGGCGGCGGCCTGTTCTTCGCCGTGCGCCGCCGTACCAGGCGGGAAGTCCCGGCCTGATGGGAGCGGGTCATCACCATCAGCTCTACCGGCCGGGCGACACGCCCGTCCACCGGCTGCCTCCCCAGTGCAAGCTGGTGGCGGTGGCCTGCTTCGCCCTGGTGGTGGTGGCCACCCCGCGCGAATGGTTCGCGGCGTTCGCCCTCTACGCCCTGATCCTGGTCGCCGTGGCTCTGGCCGCGCGGCTCCCGCTCGCCTTCGTGCTGCGGCGGATGGTGATCGAGCTGCCGTTCGTGCTGTTCGCGCTGGTGATCCCGTTCATCGGGTTCGGCGAGCGGGTGTCCTTCATGGGGGTGTCGCTCAGCGTGGCGGGTCTGTGGGCCGGGTGGAACATCCTGGCCAAGGCCACCCTCGGAGTGGTCGCGAGCATCCTGCTGGCGGCCACGACCGAGCCCCGGCTGATGCTGCTGGGCGCGCAGCGGCTCAGGCTTCCCCCGCTGCTGGTGCAGATCGCCACGTTCATGCTCCGCTACATGGACGTGATCCTGGACGAGATGCGCCGGATGCGCGTGGCCAGGGAGTCACGGGGCTTCGTGGCCAAGGACGTGCGGCACATCCCGGTGATCGCCCGGTCGGCGGGAGCGCTGTTCATTCGCTCCTACGAGAGAGGAGAACGGGTGCATCTGGCGATGCTCAGCCGCGGATACACCGGCTCGATGCCGATCATCCAGGACCTGTCCGCGTCGTCGCGGCAATGGCTGGTCGCGAGTGTGCTGCCGGGCGCGGCGCTGGTGGCGCTGCTCGGGACATGGGGGTTGGCATGACGCCGTCGCTTGAGGTGAGCCGTCTCGCGTACGCCTATCCGGACGGCACGCAGGCGCTGTTCGGCGTGAACTTCGAAATCGGGCGCGGGGAGCGGGTCGCGCTGCTCGGGCCGAACGGCGCGGGCAAGACCACGCTGGTGATGCATCTCAACGGCATCCTGACCGCCGGGCACGGCACGGTGACCGTGGCCGGACTGCCGGTGGCGAAAGACTCGCTCAAGGAGATCCGGCGGCGGGTCGGGCTCGTCTTCCAGGACCCCGACGACCAGCTCTTCATGCCGACGGTCCGGGAGGACGTGGCCTTCGGCCCGGCCAACCTCGGGATCCGGGGCGAGGAGCTGGAGCGCCGGGTCAAGGACGCGCTGGACCGCGTGGGCATGCTGGAGGCGATCGACCGGCCGCCGCACCACCTGTCCTTCGGCCAGCGCCGCCGGGTCGCGGTGGCGACAGTGCTGGCCATGGAGCCGGAGATCCTGGTGCTGGACGAACCGTCGTCGAACCTGGACCCGGCCTCCCGCCGTGAGCTCGCCGAGATCCTGAGGAGCCTCGACGTGACCGTGTTGATGGTCACCCACGATCTGCCCTACGCGCTGGAGCTGTGTGACCGGGCACTGATCCTCTCCGGAGGCGTCATCGCCGCCGACGGGCCGACCCGGGAGATCCTCGCCGACGCGGAGCTGCTCGCCGCCCACCGGCTTGAGCTGCCGTACGGCTTCGCGCCCCCTTAATTGGGCAGCTGTTAGGAGTGCGCGCGCGTGGGCGCACGTTCGATCTTGAAATGGATGCCGGTGATATGTGATGTTTGTGTCGCTATCTCCTGATCCAGTTGAATGATCGTGGAGTCGCAAGACCTCCCACGCGGTGATGGCAAAGTAAAGTGGGTCTGCCTCATGGGCGCGAGGAGGACTGATGAAGTTGCGGTTGGCCCGCCGCGCCGTTGGCGACGCCGTGGTGGTGGCCGTCGAGGGCGAACTCGATCTGTTCACCGCCCCCTTCCTACGGGATGAGGTCCGTGACGCCATCAAGCTCGACAGCCCCCGGCTGGTCCTCGATCTCACCGCGCTGTCGTTCATGGACTCCAGCGGCCTGTCCGTGCTGATCGAGGCATGGCGGCTGGCCACGGGAGAGGGCGGCGGGGTCTGCCTGGCCGCACCCCAGGCGCCGGTGGCGCGGATCCTGCGAACGACGGGGCTCGACCGGCGGATAAAGGTCTATCCCGACGTCGGCAGCGCCGTCGGAGAGATTTAGCCCACCCCGAGTAGAACTTCATTCGGTCTCCGCGTTAAAGTCCGCTCATGGACCTGAACGGAGCAGCAGCAATCATCTCGGGCGGTGCCAGCGGTCTTGGCGAGGCCACGGCCCGCGACCTCGCCGCGCACGGTGCCACCGTGGTCATCGCCGACCTCAACGAGGAGCGTGGCAAGTCACTCGCCGACGAGCTCGGCGGGGTCTTCGTCAAGACCGACGTGTCCGACGAGGAGCAGGTGCAGGCGGCGGTGGACGCGGCCGTGGCGACGGGCAAGCCGCTGCGTGTCGTGGTCAACAGCGCGGGCATCGGCTGGGCCACCCGGACGGTGAACCGTGACGGTTCGCCGCACGACCTGGCCTCCTACCGCAAGGTCATCGACGTCAACCTGATCGGCACCTTCAACCTCATGCGCATCGGCGCCGCGGCCATCGCCAAGACCGAGCCGGTCGACGAGGACGGCCAGCGCGGCGTGGTGATCAACACCGCCTCGGTGGCGGCGCTGGAGGGCCAGACGGGCCAGGTGGCCTACTCGGCGTCCAAGGGCGGCATCGTCGGCATGACCGTTCCGGCCGCACGTGACCTGGCCGCCATCGGCGTCCGCGTCAACACGGTCTGCCCGGGCATCATCGACACCCCGATCTACGGCTTCGCGGCCAACGCCGAGGAGTTCAAGGCCAAGCTCGTGGCGCCGGTGGTCTTCCCCAAGCGCATGGGCCGGCCTTCGGAGTTCGCGCACCTGGTGCGCGCGCTGATCGAGAACGACTACATGAACGCCGAGGTCGTCCGGTTCGACGGCGGCATCCGCTTCCAGCCCAAGTAGGAGGCATCGGTGTCTGACGAGGTTCTGGTCGAAGTCGACGCCGGCGTCGCCGTCATCACGATCAACCGCCCCCAGGCCAGGAACGCCGTCAACGGCGCGGTGGCCCGGGGGATCGCCGCGGCGCTGGACGCGCTGGAGGAGCGCAAAGACGTCGCCGTCTACGTCCTGACCGGCGCGGGTGGCACGTTCTGCGCGGGCATGGACCTGAAGGGCTTCCTGACCGGTGACTTCCCGGTGGTGGAGGGCCGGGGCTTCGGCGGGATCGTCGAGGCGCCGCCGAAGAAGCCGATCATCGCCGCGATCGAGGGCTACGCTCTGGCCGGTGGTTGTGAGCTGGCGCTGGCCTGCGACATCATCATCGCCTCCGAGGAGGCCAAGTTCGGGCTGCCGGAGCCCAAGCGTGGCCTGGTCGCGGGCGCGGGCGGCATCATGCGGCTGCCGCGGCGCATTCCGTACCACATCGCGATGGAGATCGCCCTGACGGGCGAGCACTTCCCGGCCTCCCGGCTGCACGAGGTCGGCCTGGTCAACCACGTCACGCCCGCGGGCGAGGCGCTGGCCAGGGCGCTCGAACTGGCCAAGAAGATCGCGGCGAACGCCCCGCTGGCGCTCGCCGCGACCAAGCGGGTGATCGTCGAGTCCGCCGACTGGAGCATCGACGAGATGTTCGAGAAGCAGGGCGCGATCATCAACCCGGTGTTCGGTTCCAAGGACGCGATGGAGGGCGCGGCGGCCTTCGCCGAGAAGCGTGCCCCCCAGTGGAAGGGCGAATAGCCTTCCCGCCGGCCGCCGCCGGCTGACGAACGGCCGGCGGCGGTCGTCAGTGGTCGTCAGCGGCCAGATGGTCCGGCGGCCGGGCGGTCGAAGCCTGGCGTGATCGGAGCCGGGCGTGGTCCACGCGGTCACGCCCGGCGCGCTCGCGGTCGAAAGTGCGTACGGTATCCCGGCGCGTTCGTGGTCGGCAGTGCGTACGGTAAAGGTGTGGTCGAGTGCGGCGGGGGCACTTGACATCCACGCGACCGCTCCGAAGGCCAGGAGAGTGCATGAACGATCACGTGTCCGGGATCACCCCGACCGGCTCGTCCTCAGGGGAGCGCCTCAAGCGAAAGGCAGGCACCCTGGCCGCGGGCGCCGCCGGTGCCGCGATGCTCGTCATCGTCCTGGTCGCGGGTATGTGGGCGATCGAGGTGATCGACTATGTGCTGCCCGTCAACCTCGACGCCTACGGCATCAGGTCCTGGAGCCCGGATGGCCTGACGGGCATCTTCCTCGCCCCGTTCCTGCACGCGGGCTTCGGCCATCTGATGGCCAACTCCCTGCCCCTGCTGGTCCTCGGCTTCCTCGCCGCGCTGCGCGGGCTCGGCCGTTTCCTGGCGGCCAGCCTGATCATCATCGTCGTCAGCGGTCTGGGCGTCTGGTTCACCAGCTCACCCGCCATCGTCACGGTCGGCGCGAGCGGCCTGGTCTTCGGTTACTTCGGCTTCGTCGTCGCCCGGGGCCTGTTCGACCGCCGCGTCCTGGACATCGTCATCGGCCTCGGCGTCGCGGCGGCCTACTACTCGATCATCTGGGGCGTGCTCCCGGGCGATCCCGGCATCTCCTGGCAGGGGCACCTGTTCGGGCTGGCCGGCGGGATCGTGGCGGCGTGGGTCCTGCGCCGCAGGCGCCAGGCCGTCCCGGCCTACTGATCGCCCCGAGGCTTCCCCGCCGCCCCGCGAGGCTCCTCGTCCATCTCCTGCGGCGCCTTCGCCGGGACCTGACCTCGGCTGATGGGCTCCGGGGAGCTAAAGTCGGCCTGGACCACCCGCCCGCCAGGAAAATCAGAGACGCTTGTGGACGACAGGACCCCAGCCGACTTCGCCGCGATCGGCGACCCGATCGAGCGAGCCCGGGCGCTCAGCCGCGCCATGGCCGAGCAGCAGGCTCTGATCGCCGAGTTCGCCCGGCTCCGCCGCGAGGCCTTCGCCGAGGCCGAGGCCGCTGGGGCGAGCCAGGAGGCGATCGCGCGGCAGCTCGGCGTCATCCCCGGCCAGGCGTCCCAAATGCCACCAGCGGGCGTCAGGGGCGCCGCAGGCGCATCCTCGGAACCACGCCGGGGGTCCCGAGTGGTGGTCCGGCGTGCGCTCCCCACCGCGCCCGCCGTACGCGGTTCGGCGTCGCTCTTCGTGACGGAGGCCTGTGAGCAGGGCATCCGCGCGGATCGCCGCATGCTCTACGTCGGTCCCGAGCCGGCCGGTGACGACGTCGCCGCCGCCCTGTGCGTCGAGCCCGGGACCGAGATCCTGGCCCGCCGGAAGATGCTGCTCGCCGACGACGTGCCCGTGCGGATCGCCACCAGCTATTTCCGCCTCGACGTCTTCGGCGGTACCCCGATCTGCGCTCCGGGCTTCGTCAGGCCGAGCCTGCAGGCCGGGATCGAGGCCCTCGGCCACCGTTTCGGCCACGCGGAGGAGCATCTCGTCGCCCGCCCGCCCACCGGGTTCGAGGCGGAGAACCTGCGGCTCGAACCCGGTGAGTGGATCGTGCGGATCCTGCGTGCCAGCTATGGCGACGACGGCACGCCGGTTCACGTCCTGGAGACGGTCTGCGCGGCCTCCCGTCATGTCTTCCCCATCGGCCAGGTCGCCGGCGCGGACGAGTTCTGACCGGCCGTACGGCTTCCGTACGGGAACGGAAACCGTACGGAAGCGAAGATCGGGCCGGGACGGCGTCAGGCGTGGGTGCGCTCGGCGGGGGAGGTCCGCAGCAGGCGGTCGATGAAGGCCAGGCCGATGGCGGAGGCGACGAAGGCCAGGTGGATCAGGGTCTGCCAGAGGATCTTGTCGTTGGGGGTCTCCCTGACCTTGATGAAGGTCTGCAGCAGGTGGACCGAGGAGATGCCGACGATCGCGGTGGCCAGCTTGACCTTGAGCACGTTCGCGTTGACGTGGGAGAGCCACTCGGGCTCGTCGGGGTGGTCGTTGAGGTTGATGCGGGAGACGAAGGTCTCGTAACCGCCGATGATCACCATGATCAGCAGGTTGGAGATCATCACCACGTCGATGAGCCCGAGTATGGCCAGCATCACGGCGACCTCGGGCTTGTAGCCGGTGGGAAACGGCCCGTGCACAACGTCGGAGATCAGGTGCCAGAGCTCCACCATGAACTGGTAGACGTAGACGCCCTGCGCCACGATCAGGCCCAGATACAGCGGGACCTGCAGCCACCGGCTGGCGAACATCAGATAGCCCAGGCCCCCGGCCCGGGGCGAGGTGGCCTCCGAGGTCGAACTCACGCGTAGAACTCCCCTTGACGATCGTGTGGGGGACAACTCTACGGACGGGAACACTTAGGGCCGAATCGGGATATTCGGAAGACCGTATTGCCCGCCCGTCACCCCTGCCGCCTCCCGTCCCGATGCCCGGGGGCACGGCCGGACGCCGCACCCCCGGGCTCGACGGAAGCCCGAACGGAAAGCTCGAACGAAAGCCCGGACGAAAGCTCGGAAGGAAAGGTCAGAGCCGCTCGACCACGTGGTCGATGCAGTTCGTCAGGGCCTCGACGTCGTCCGGGTCGATGGCCGGGAACATCGCGATGCGGAGCTGGTTGCGGCCGAGCTTGCGGTAGGGCTCGGTGTCCACGATGCCGTTGGCGCGCAGGACCTTGGCGACCTGTGCGGCGTCCACGTCGTCGCTGAAGTCGATGGTGCCGACCACGTTGGAGCGGAACTCGGGGGCGGCGAACGGCGTGGTGTAGGAGGTCTTCTCCGCCCACGTGTAGAGCCGCCGGGCCGAGTCGGCGGTGCGGGCGGTGGTCCAGGCCAGGCCGCCGTTGGCGTTCATCCACTCGATCTGGTCGGCGAGCAGGAACAGCGTGGAGACCGACGGCGTGTTGTAGGTCTGGTCCTTGGAGGAGTTGTCGATCGCCACCGGCAGGCTGAAGAACTCGGGGACGTATCGGCCGCTCCCGGCGATCTCCTCGACCCTGGCCAGCGCGGCCGGGGACATCAGGGCGATCCACAGGCCTCCGTCGGAGGCGAAGCTCTTCTGCGGGGCGAAGTAGTAGACGTCGGTCTCGCTGATGTCGACGGGCAGGCCGCCGGCGCCGGACGTGGCGTCCACGAGCACGAGCGAGCCGTCCTCGCCCACGCGCCTGATCGGCATCGCGACACCGGTCGAGGTCTCGTTGTGGGTGAGCGCGTAGACGTCGACGCCCTCTTCCAGCTGGGCCTGGGGGTGCGTGCCGACCTCGGACTTGATCACGCTCGGGTCGCCCAGCCACGGGGCCTTCGCCACGACGGAGGCGAACTTGGAGGAGAACTCGCCGAAGCTCAAGTGCTGCGACTTCTCGCGGACGAGCCCGAAGGCGGCGATGTCCCAGAACGCGGTGGTGCCTCCGTTGCCGAGGACGACCTCGTAGCCCTCGGGAAGGGAGAACAGCTCCGACAGACCCGCGCGGACCCGCCCGACGAGCGACTTGACCGGCTTCTGGCGGTGGGAGGTGCCCAGGACGGCGGCTCCTGAGGAGGCGAGAGCCGAGAGCTGCTCGGGGCGCACCTTTGAGGGCCCGCAGCCGAAACGGCCGTCGGCGGGCTTGAGGTCAGAAGGAATCACGATGTCAGCCACCTGACCAGCCTACTGAGCCCGCCGCCCGACCCAGGCCGAAGTCCGTATCTTGAGATGAAGATGTCCGGAACGCGACACGGCTGCCGCGCGAGAAGGTCGCGCGACAGCCGTACAGGACATCGATCAGAAGGAACCGAGAACCTCGGCGGCGCCGGGAACGTCGTTGACCGAGCGCTGCGGCGGGCCCACATAGTTGGCGCTGGGGCGGACCAGCCTGCCCGTGCGCTTCTGCTCCAGGATGTGGGCGGCCCAGCCCGCGGTGCGGGCGCAGGTGAACATGGAGGTGAACATGTGCGAGGGAACCTGGGCGAAGTCCAGGATGACCGCGGCCCAGTACTCGACGTTGGTGGCGAGCACCCGGTCGGGCTTGCGGGCGTGCAGCTCTTCCAGGGCGGCCTGCTCCAGCGCCGCGGCGACCTCGTAACGCGGCGCGTCGAGCTCCTTGGCGGTACGGCGAAGCACGCGTGCCCGGGGGTCCTCGGCACGGTAGACGCGGTGACCGAAGCCCATGAGGCGCTGGCCCCGATCCAGCTCCTGCTGGACGTACTTCTTGGCGTCACCCAGCTTCTCGACGCCCTCGATCATGTGCAGCACGCGCGCGGGGGCACCCCCGTGCAGCGGTCCGGACATGGCGCCGATCGCACCGCTCAGCGCCGCGGCGACGTCGGCGCCGGTGGAGGCGATGACCCGGGCGGTGAAGGTGGAGGCGTTCATGCCGTGCTCGGCCGCGGACGTCCAGTAGGCGTCGATGGCCTTGACGTGCTTGGGGTCGGGCTCGCCCCGCCAGCGGATCATGAACCGCTCGACGATGGTCTCGGCCTTGTCGACCTGGCTCTGCGGGACCATCGGCAGACCGAGGCCGCGCGCGGACTGGGCGACGAAGCTGAGGGCGGTCACACTCGCGCGCGCGAGATCGGAACGCGCCTGGTCCTCGTCGATGTCGAGCAGCTGGCGGAAGCCGTACGCGGGGGCCAGCATGGCCAGCGCGCTCTGCACGTCGACGCGGATGTCACCGGAATGGACAGGAATGGGGTACGGCTCGGCCGGAGGCAGGCCCGGCTGGAACTTGTTGTCGACGAGCAGGCCCCACACGTTTCCGAAGGAAACGCGGCCGACCAGCTCTTCGATGTCTACGCCCCGATACCGAAGGGCGCCCCCTTCTTTGTCCGGTTCCGCGATCTCCGTCTCGAAAGCTACTACGCCTTCGAGCCCGGGTTTGAAGTCGGACATTCTCGGCCGCCTCCCTTTCTTGAAGTCAAAGCCTTGATGTCGAGATACCGGCGGGTCATATTCAACCCTGCGTAGGGCGGCGGTGTGCCGCCGGACCCGCCGGAACGCGATCGTCCCAGGTGGGGGGCGGCGCGTATGCTCTCCGTCAAGCACGGGAGAATACCTTCCCGTGGATGCCACATCGCGCCCGCCGTCGCTCGCGGGGCTTCGCCGTACGTATGAGGGCCTGCCGTTGATGGAGGCCGACCTCGCTCCCGATCCCATTTCGCAGTTCGCCGTCTGGTTCGGCGACGCCGTCGAGGCCGAGCTTCCGGAGCCGAACGCGATGGTGGTCGCGACCAGCTCCGCGGGCGGCCTGCCGACGGCCAGAATCGTGCTGCTCAAGGGGTACGACGAGAACGGGTTCGTGTTCTACACGAACTACGAGTCGCGCAAGGGCCGCGACCTCGCCGAGAACCCGCGGGCCAGCCTGCTGTTCCCCTGGCACTCCATCCGCCGGCAGGTGCGGGTGGAGGGTTCGGTGGTACGGCTGTCGCGCGAGGACTCGGCCGCCTACTTCAGGTCCCGCCCGTACGGTTCACGGATCGGAGCCTGGGCGTCGCGGCAATCCGCCGTCGTGCACTCCAGGGAGGAGCTGGACGCCCGCTACGCGGAGCTGTCGGCGCGCTGGCCGGAGGATCCGCCGGTGCCCGACTTCTGGGGCGGGTTCCGGGTCGTGCCCGCGGAGGTGGAGTTCTGGCAGGGCCAGCTCGACCGAATGCACGACCGCCTCCGCTACCGCCGTTCGGGCGACTCCTGGGCCATCGAACGCCTGGCTCCCTGACCGGTCACCCGTCATTTACTGATATATCCACATATGTCAGTGATCTAGGGGGCGGCGTGGCATTCGGGGACTTCGTTCGGCGGCTCGCGATGGACACGCGTCCTCTGGGTGTTCCGGCCTACCGGCGGCTCTGGATAGGCCAGGGTGTGTCGTTCATCGGGTTCCAGCTCACGTCGGTGGCGGTCAGCGCCCAGATCTACGACATCACCCAATCCTCGTTCTGGGTCGGCATGCTCGGCCCGGCCAACCTGATCCCCCTGGTGGTCTTCGGGCTGTGGGGCGGGGCGGTCGCCGACGCGGTGGACCGGCGCAGGCTGCTCATGATCGGTGCGCTGGTCGCCTGGACCGCGACCCTCGCGCTGCTGCTCCAGGCCGTCCTGGGGACCAGGAACATCGGCCTGATGCTGGCGACCGTGGCCGTGCACGCCACCGGGTTCGCCATCACCGGGCCGACCAGGGGCGCGATCATCCCCAGGCTGGTCCCGGCCGAGCTGGTCCCGGCGGCCAACACGCTCAACTTCCTGGTGAGCGGCCTCGGCACCGTCATCGGCCCGCTGATCGGCGGCGTCGTGCTCGCCCAGGCCGGGTTCGCCGCCGCCTACCTGATCGACGCGCTGCTGTTCGGCGCGGGTTTCTACGCCGCGGTACGGCTGCCGCAGCTCAAGCCGGTCGGCGAGGTGGCCCGCCCCGGCCTCCGGTCGGTCGTGGACGGCCTGCGCTACGTGAGCGGGCATCCGGTCGTGATGATGTCGTTCGTCGTGGACATCATCGCCATGGCGTTCGCCCTGCCCAGGGCGCTGTTCCCGGAGATCGTGGCCGAGCGGTTCGGCGGCTCCCCGGTTGCGTTCGGCTGGCTGTCGGCGAGCATCGCCCTAGGCTCGGTGCTCGCCGGGCTGCTGTCGGGCTGGGTGGGCCGGGTCCAGCGCCAGGGCCTGGCGCTGACGTTCGTGATCGCGGTCTGGGGGCTCAGCGTCGCCGGGGCCGGGCTCGTGGACCAGCTGTGGCCGATGGTCGCGCTGATCGCGCTCGGCGGAGCCGCCGACCTGGTCTCCGCCGTGTGGCGGCAGACGATCCTGCAGACCCACGCACCCGACGACATGCGCGGGCGGATGCAGGGCGTGTTCATGGTGGTGGTCGCCGGCGGTCCCCGGCTGGGGGACCTGCGGGCCGGGGCCACGGCGAGCTGGTTCGGTGCCACCGGGGCGTGGGTCGGCGGCGGGATCGCGTGCGCGGTCACGGTGCTGGCGGTGGGGCTCGCCGTACCCGCGTTCAGGAGGTATCGGCCCGCCGTACCGGCTGTTTGAGCCGGTCGGGAAGGTTTCAGCGCGGCCGGGTGTTGCCGTCCTTTGTCATCATGGGCAGATCTCCCAATAGGGTTCGGTGTCTGAGGCTTCCAGTCCCGCGCAAGCCCTTCAAGGAGGACGTCGCGCGATGGACACGGAACGAGATAGGACGGGAGGAGCCTTGACCGCACACGGCCTGATCGACACCACGGAGATGTATCTCCGTACGATCTTCGAGTTGGAAGAAGAGGGGATCGTCCCTCTGCGTGCGCGAATCGCCGAGCGGCTGCAGCAGAGTGGTCCGACCGTCAGTCAGACGGTCGCCCGCATGGAGCGGGACGGCCTGGTCAGGGTCGAGGGTGACCGGCACCTGACCATGACCGACCTGGGCCGCACGCTCGCGACGCGGGTCATGCGTAAGCACCGCCTGGCCGAATGCCTGCTCACCCAGGTGATCGGTCTTCCCTGGGAAGAGGTGCACATCGAGGCGTGCCGCTGGGAGCACGTCATGTCCGAGTCGGTGGAGACCCGGCTGGTCAGCCTGCTGAACAACCCCACCGAAGATCCGCACGGCAACCCCATCCCCGGTCTCGACGAGCTCGGGGTCGAGGGCGCCTCGAAGGGCGAGGGGGAGTCTCTGCCGTCCATGGCGGCCGTGGCCGGACCCAGAGATATACCCGTTGTCGTCCGCCGAATTAGCGAACAAGTGCAAAGCGATCCGGCTGTGATGCTTAAACTCAAGCAAGTTGGGATACAACCCGGACGCGAGGTAACGCTCGCGGCGAGCGACGACGGTGTGCGGGTGACAGGTGACAACGAGGCGGAAAACTCTCCAGCGGACCTTCCGCGAGACGTTGCCGCGCACGTTTTCGTCTCCACACGCTGACCAGGGCCCCTCTGCTTGGTTGAATCCCCCTCGGGAGACCCTCCACTCCCCGGCCGAGACTGCAGCAGGAGCAACCGTGGTTCGCTTTGCGCATACCCGTCCCCGAGGGGTGGTCACTGGATGAAGCGGTGGGGGGATCTTTCGCAAGACACCGCCGACCACCTTTCGGCTGGTTCTGTCCTTGATCATGCTGAGATGGCGGTGGTCGTCACCGACCGTTTCAGCAACCTTCTCTACTGGAACCCGTTCGCCGAGAAACTGTTCGGGCGTCCCGGAACCCAGGGGATCCGAGACCAGTCGCTCTCTCTGGGCATCATGGAGAAGGACCACCCACTCGCCGTCGAGCTCGCCAAACACGTGCTCAAGGGCGGCGTCTGGGAAGGCACGTTCGACGTCAGGCGCGGAGACGGGACGATGATCTACGTCCGCGCGCAGGCCGTGCCGCTGCGGCACTCGTCGGGCGCGGTGACGGGCATCGTCATCACCGCCCGCGAGGCGATGCGCAGCAACGAGCGGGAGAAAGACCGCTTCGGCCTGCTGGAGCGGATAGGCGAGCGGCTCGCCGGCTCGCTCTACGTCGAGGAGACGCTCAAGCGCGTCGCCGAGATGCTCGTCCCGCAGTTCGCCGACCACTGCTTCATCGAGCTGATGGAGGGCGAGCGGCTGACCCGCAGGGTCTCCACCCACGTCCAGGGCTGGAGCCCGCCGCCCAACACCTGGGCGCCGCTCGGCGCCGAGATCCGCTACCCCGCGGGGCACTATGCGGACATCGCGCTGCGTCGCCAGGAGACGATCCTGGTCGAAGACTTCTCCCAGACCAACTATCCGAGCCCCGGCGAGGCCAACACCCGCCTGGCGGCCGAGATCGGGATGACCTCGGCCATCGTGGCGCCGCTGTGCGTGCGCGGCGAGACCCTCGGGCTGATGTATCTGGGACTGTCGAACCTGACCGACCGGCGCAGCCCGCACTACGACGCCTTCGACCGCGACTTCGTCGGGGCCATCGCCACCCGGGTCGCCCTGGCCGTGGACAACGCGCTGCTGTTCGAGGAGGAGCGGCACACCGCCGAGTCCTTCCAGAAGCACCTGCTGCCCCGCGCGCTGCCCCAGCTCGACGGGCTGGAGATCGCGGTCCGCTACTACCCGGCCGCGCCCCTGGCCAGCCACGGGCAGGGCATCCAGACCCAGGTCGGCGGTGACTGGTACGACGTCATCCCGCTGTCGGCGGGCCGGGTCGGCATCGTCATCGGCGATGTCGAGGGCCGGGGCGCCAAGGCCGCCGCCATCATGGGCCAGCTGCGGGCCGCGCTGCGGGCCTTCGCCCAGGACGACAAGCCGCCCGCGGAGATCCTCGCCCGGCTCGACGAGTGGACGCGCATCATCGCCACCCCCGAGCAGGACGACAGCGGCACCGACGTCAGCATCCCTCCCATCGTCACGTGCCAGTACCTCGTCTACGACGCCTGGTCGCGGCAGCTGTCGTTCGCCAACGCCGGCCACGCGCCGCCGCTGCTGCTGCACGACGGGATCTGCACCGAGCTCGACATCCAGGAGGTCGGCCAGCCGCTCGGCGTCCGGGCCAAGGGCCTTCACGCCGACCTGGTCTACAAGGAGGAGACGCGGACGCTGCCCCCCGGGGCCGTGCTGCTGCTCTACACCGACGGTCTCGTGGATCGCCGTCCCGGGCGCGCCGACGGCAAGCCGCCCAGCGACGAGGAGACCCTCGGGGTGCTCAGCGAGAAGCTCGTCGAGGTCTCCGACGCCCCGGTGGAGCGCATCGCGGACGTCGCGACGGTGGCGGTGCCCGGTGAGATCGACGACGACATGGCCATCCTGGTGGTCAGAGCCGCTCCCGACGACCTTGAGGTCGAGGAGCGCACCTTCCCGGCCCAGCCGATCATGGTCGGCGAGGCCCGCCGGATGGCGGCGGAGGCGTTCACCGGCTGGAACGTCCCCGAGGAGCGCGCCGAACTCGCCTGCCTGCTGGTCTCCGAAGTGGTGACGAACGTCGTGCTGCATGCCGCCAGCGCCAGCATCCCGCGCCGGGAGCTGGTGGTCGACGCCTCGGCGGCGCCGTTCGACGAGTCCTGGGACTTCCCGGGCTTCGAAGACGAGATCGTCAACGAGAAGGAGTTCACCCTCCGCCTCCGCAGGGGTGGCGAATCCGTCTGGGTGGAGGTCTTCGACCAGGACCTGCGGCTTCCCCGCATCCGCAGCGCCGGGGAGAACGACGAGGGCGGACGAGGCCTCTATCTCGTCGACCAGCTCGCCAAGCGCTGGGGTTCGCGCCCGACCAAGGAGGGCAAGGCCGTCTGGTTCGAGATCCCCACCAAGGCCCGCTGAGCGCGGTGCGGCCGGGCATGGCGGGAGCGGCCGAATTCGTTCGGCGGCGGCCTCAGGATCTGGCGTGGTTCCAGGTCGTGCTGGTGCGGAAGTAGGTGTCGTAGAGCTCCTGGACCTCCAGCAGGCTCTCCGGCGGCACCTTGCCGTAGGCGATGCGCTCCAGGTGGCGGAAGTACTCGAATCGTTCGACTGAGCACGATGGCGAGACCGTAGGCGATGGGGGTGATCATGATTTTTCTCTTCGGCTAGCGGTGCTAGAAACAAGAGCGACATTAACATAGCTTCGATAGAAGCACTAGCGATGCTAGAGTTGCGAACATGTCGATTCAGGCGCGCCGGGAGCGCGAGCGGGCAGAGCGAGAGCGGTTGATCATCACAGCCGCCCGGGAACTGGCCGAGGCCGAAGGCTGGGAGGCGGTGACGACCCGGCGCCTCGCCGAACGGGTCGAATACAGCCAGCCGGTGCTCTACAGCCACTTCAAGGGCAAGGACGCCATCATGGCGGCGGTCGCGGTGGAGGGCTTCGCCGATCTCGCCGCCGATCTGCGCGCGGCCCGTACGTCGGCGGCCGACCCTCAACAGGCCCTCGCCGACGTCAGCGCCGCCTACGCCGCGTTCGCCGAGCAAAGGCCCGCGCTGTACGACGCCATGTTCGGCCAGACCGTCGACCTGCCGTTCGCCACCCCCGAAGCGCCGACCGCCCTGCACGCGGCCTTCGGCGAGCTGAGCGAGGCCGTACGGCCACAGGCCGGTGACGACGACCTGGGCCTGCTCACCGAGACCTTCTGGAGCGGCCTGCACGGACTGGTGACGCTCATGCGTGGCGGCAGGCTCCCGCGGGAGGGCCACGACCGGCGGCTGAGCCTCCTGATCAGCCGCTTCTCGCGCCGGCCCGCCGATGACACCTGACCATCGCGCCGTGACCCGCACCGATCACACGTCCTGGGACCCGCCGCACCGACGCTGACAGGATCGGAGGCGTGGCGATCGCGTTCCCGGCCCTGGACCGGCCGATAGGGATTGGGCGCCGGTCTTGATGGCTCGCGGTTTCGAAGTGTCGCTATGAGGTGACGCCGATCGGTGCTTGACTCGGGGGCATGGAGCTGGCCTTCGAACGGCGTGGCGCTGGACCGCCTCTGATCCTGCTGCACGGCATCGGGCATCACTGGCAGGCATGGCTGCCGGTGCTCGACCGGCTCGCCGCCGAGCGAGACGTGATCGCCGTGGACTTCCCGGGCTTCGGGGTCTCCCCGCCGCTGCCGCCCGGCACGCCGTACACGGCGGAGAGCCTCGCCGATGCGATCGAGTCGTTCTGCGCGATGCTCGGGCTGCGCGAACCCCATGTGGCGGGTAGCTCTCTGGGGGGTTATGTCGCGCTTGAGCTGGCCTCGCGAGGTGCGGTCCGTACGGCTGTCGCGCTCTCCCCGGCCGGATTCTGGAGCAGGAGCGAGCTCCTCTACGCGAGGACCGTGCTCCGGGTCGCCAGGGCTTCGGCCCGCGCCACGTCGCCGGAGCGAGCCCTGGCCACCGCGGAGAAACGGCTGGGCCGGATGATCTCGGCGGGGGTGATGGTGGCCCACCCGTCCAGGATCTCCGCCGAGGCGATGGTCGCGGGCGCCCAGGCGCTCGGCAACGCTCCTGGGTTCGACGACACCCTCGAATCGTTCGTGTGGATGATGCCTCCGGCGCCGCCGAAGGCACCGGTCACGATCGCCTGGGGCGAGCACGACCGGCTGCTGCTCCGGCGGCAGGCCGTACGGGCGGCCAGGTGGTCGGGCCAGCGGGTGAAGCTGCTCAGGGGCTGCGGGCACCTGCCGATGAGCGACGACCCCGAGTTGGTCGCCCGGGTGCTTCTTGAGGCCTCGGCCGGCTGAGCCCGCCGGCCCGTCGCCTTGAGGCGCCCTGAGGCGTCCTGAGGCGTCCTAAGGCTCGACGGGGCCTTCGCCCGCTCCGGTGCGGATGAGCGAGGCGGCGATGTCGGCGAGATCCTCCGAGGTGAGGCGAAGGCTGTCCGCGTCGGCCCACCCGTCGACCTGGGCCGGCATGCGGGCACCCACGATGGCGCCGGTGACGCCCGGCCAGGCGAGGGTCCAGGCGATCGCCACTGAGGCCGCCGTGACGCCGTGACGCTTCGCCACGGTCTTCAAGGTGTCGGCGACCGCCAGGTTGGCGTCCAGGTTTGTGGTGAAGTCAGGGTGGCCGCGACGCCAGTCGTCCTCGGGCAGCGAGGCCATCCGCTCCTGGGAGAACGTCCCGGTCAGCAGACCGGACTGCATGGGCGAGTAGACGATCACCGCGGTGCCGTTCGCCCTGGCCCAGGCGATCTCGGGTGCCGCTGAGCGGCTGATCGCCGAGAACGGGGGCTGGATCGCGTCGACGTGCGCCACGCTCTCGGCGATCTCCAGCTGAGCGGTGTCGTGGTTGGACAGGCCGATCGCCCGGATCTTGCCCTCGCGCTTGAGGTCGGCCATGACCTGCCAGTATTCCTCCAGCGGGGTGGCGTTGAGCGAGGGTCCGCCGTCGTCGGTGGCGCCCCAGGTGAAACGCCAGCCGGCGCCGCCGATGACCCAGGCTCCGAAACCGAGCCTGCTGACGCTCATGTCGGCGATGGTCATGGTCGTGTCGTTCGTGTTCGTGGTGTTCATGGCGTCGAGTCTGGAAGCGGGCGCGAGCCGTACCCAGTGCCGTGCCGTTCCCTAGGACCGGCAGGACCAGGTTGGGCGGTGCCGGGGGGCGGATAGTCAAGAGGTGAACGAACTGGGTGACTTTCTGAAATCCCGACGGGCCCGGATGCGGCCCGAGGACGTGGGTCTGCGGACGTACGGCGGGCGCCGCCGGGTTCCCGGACTGCGCAGAGAGGAACTCGCCCAGCTCGCGGGCATGAGCGCCGACTACTACATGCGCCTGGAACAGGGGCGGGGCAGAGGGGTGTCCGAGGAGGTGCTCGCCTCGATCGCCAGGGTTCTGCGGCTGGACGACGACGAGCGGGCCTACCTGTCCAGCCTGGCCCGCCCCACCCAGCGGAGGGGGCGGGCCAGGCTCCAGGTGGGGCCGCAGCTGCGATTCCTGCTGGAGGCGATGGAGGGCGCCCCCGCCTACGTGATCGATCACCGGACGCGTGTGCTGGCCTGGAACCGGCTGGCCTCGGCGCTGATGCTCGACTTCGGAGCCGTTCCCGAAGAGCGGCGCGACTGGGGGCGCCTGTGCTTCCTGGACGAGCGGACCAGGGAGATCTTCCCCGACTGGGAGCAGAAGGCCAGAGCGACGGTCGCCTACCTGCGGCTCAACGCGGCCAGGCACTCCGACGACCCCGTGCTCACGGCGCTGGTCGGCGAGCTGTCGGTCAAGAGCGAGCTGTTCCGTTGCTGGTGGGCCGATCACAACGTGCGGGAGAAGACCCACGGGACCAAACGGTTCCGCCACCCGCTCGTGGGCGAGCTGACCCTGCACTTCCAGACGCTCAGGGTGGTCGACGCGCCCGACCAGGCACTGGTCGCCTATGCCGCCGAACCGGGGTCGGAGTCGGAGGCCGCGCTGCGGCTGCTGGCGAGCTGGACCTTATCGGAACGTCTGTCCCCACATGGCGAGCATCACGAGGATGAACACGATCATGACGCCCGCGTAGGCGACCGGGCCGAGCCGTAGGGCTCGGCGTATCCGGTTGAGACCCCAGGCGAACAGGAGCGCCAGGAAGATCAACAGGATCAGTCCGCTGTTCATCACCACCGCCTCGGGAAGCCGTCGCTGACCAGTATGCGTCCGCTGCGCCGATCTTGCGACGAGTAACACGATGCCGAACTTCGTGGCATCGTTGCGGTTTGTGAACAGATCCTTGAAGGTAACGCGCGTTCTGCTGGTGGCCGCCTTCGTCGCCGGTCTTTCCGCCTGCTCGGGGGAGGACAAGGCGCCCGTCCCCTCGGAACCGCCCGTCACCGCGACCTCCGCGTCTCCGTCCGTGTCCGTCGCCGCGTCCGGGACGCCCGAGGCCCTGGCCTCGGTCTCGCCGCCGCCCTCAGCCTCACCCTCGCCCTCCGACTCGCCGAGTGAGGGCAACGGGCTTGGGATCAGGGGGACCGACGCCGTACTGCTGGGAGACGTCCAGCTACAGGGTGCGGACTCGATCACGGTGGCACCCAGCGGCGAGAAGGCGCGGAAGGTACAGCTCACGCCGTTCACGGTGGTGCTCGACGTGCAGGGAGCCATCTGCGACCAGGGCAAGCTCCCGCACAAGTGCACCGTGGAGCAGCTGGTGAAGGCGCTCAAGGGGGGTGCGTCCCTCTACGCCAAGGTGACGGTGAAGGACGGGGGCGCCACGCGGATCGAAGAGATCGTCCCGGAGTGACGACCCCGGCGCGCCCCTGCCCCAGGACGCTGTTCGCTCACCTGTTCAGCGGGGGCGGCGCTTGAGGCCCGTCCAGGTCACTTGCCGACGAAGGCCAGCAGCGCTTCGTTGACCTCGGCGGCGTGCGTCCACAGCAGGCCGTGCGGCGCGCCCTCGATCTCGACGTAGTCCGCCTCCGGGAACGCCTTGTGGAAGGGGCGTCCGGTGGAGTCGACCGGGAGGATGTTGTCCTTGGTCCCGTGCAGGATCAGTGACGGCTTGCCGGCGGCACGCACCGCGGCGACGTCCTCGCGGAAGTCCTCGATCCAAGCGGGCACCACCGCGTAGGCGGCGACCGGAGCGGAGGTGGTGGCGGTGTTCCAGTTGGCGGTGACGACTTCCTGGCTGATCCTGCTGCCGAGGTTCTCATCCAGGTTGTAGAAGTTCTTGTAGAACTGGGTGAACCAGGCATAGCGGTCGGCCCGGGCCGCGTCGACGATGCCGTCGAACACCGACTGCGGCACTCCGGTGGGGTTGTCGTCGGCCGCCAGCAGGAACGGCTCCAGCGACGCCAGGAACGCCAGCTTGGCGACCCGCTCGTGGCCGTGGTTCTTGACGTAGCGGGCGAGTTCGCCGGTGCCCATGGAGAACCCGACGAGGATGACGTCGCGCAGATCCAGCGTCTCCAGGAGGGTGTTCAGGTCGGCGGCGAAGGTGTCGTAGTCATAGCCGCTGCCGACCTTGCTGGACTGGCCGAAGCCGCGGCGGTCGTAGGTGATGACCCGGTAGCCGGCGGTGAGGAGCTCGCGGGTCTGGAGCTCCCAGCTGTGCCCGTTCAAGGGATAGCCGTGGATGAGGACGACCGGCTGACCGGATCCCTGGTCCTCGTAGTACAGCTCGATGCTGGTGCTGTTTTCGGTACCGACCGTGATGTGGCCCATGAAATTCCCCTTTCCAAGTCGGAGAACGATCGTTCTCCGGCTGTGTCCCCTACAATAGAGAACGCTGGTTCTCTGTGCAAGTTCTCTGTGCAAGAGGAGTTCTCGTGATCGATGAGAAGACGGCGCATGAACAGGTCGTGTCTACCGCCGACCGGCTGTTCTACGCCTATGGGGTCCAGGCCGTCGGCATGGACACCGTCCGCACCGAGTCCGGCGTCTCGCTGAAGCGCATCTACGCGCTGTTCCCCTCCAAGGACGACCTGGTCCTCGCCGTGCTCCGGCACCGGACGAATCAGTGGAACACCGGCATCGCCGGCGCCGTCGCCGTCGCCCGAACGCCACGCGACAAGGTGTTGGCCATCTTCGACTTCCTGGCTGACTGGTTCCGCGAAGACGGCTTCCGCGGCTGCGCCTTCATCAACGTCTTCGGCGAGTTGGGAGGCGGCAGCGACAGGGTCGCCGAGGCCGTACGCGAGCAGAAGGCGTCCTTCCAGCGCCGCGTCGCCGAACTGGTCCGCGAGGCCGGTTGCCCCGGCCACCTCGCCCCGCAACTGGTCCTTCTCTCCGAAGGCGCCCAGACCACGGCCGCCATCTCGCGGGACCCCGACACGGCGGCGCATGCCCGCGCCGCGGCCGACACCCTCATCCGGTGCGCGCTCGGAGACCCCGAGAAAACGCCCGCCGGGTGACATCCCACGGCCGCGGAGAGCCGATCCGGGGTTGAGGGACAACGGTGCACTGGCGCGTGCCTCTGGATACGGCTCGCGCCGGGCCGGCCTGATTCAGGCACCCGTCGCCCCAGGGCTCGCCGGTTGTGAAGTTTCCGAGGGCACCGGCGGAGGCGGTGAGGTGGTGGCGCGATTGTTCGAGTGGCGGACGGAAAGCGGAACCGCCGCGGCCCACGATTGGTGCAGCGGTTCCGCCGGTGTGCTCCGGGGGAGTCTCAGAAGCCGAAGGAGCGACCGATGATCTCCTTCATGATCTCGGTCGTGCCGCCGTAGATGGTCTGGACGCGGCTGTCGATCCAGGCCTTGGCGACGGGATACTCCATCATGTAGCCGTAGCCGCCGTGCAATTGGAGGCAGCGGTCGATGACCTTGGTCTGCAACTCGGTGGTCCACCACTTGGCCTTGGCGGCGTCGATGGCACTGAGCTGCTTGGCGTTGAGGGCCAGGATGCACTTGTCCACGTAGTGACGGGCGATCTCGACCTCGGTGTCCAGCTCGGCCAGGACGAACCGGGTGTTCTGGAAGCTGCCGATGGTGCGGCCGAAGGCCTTGCGGGTCTTGCAGTATTCGATGGTCGCCTGCAGGACGGTTTCGGCGGCGGCCACGGCCATCACGGCGATCGACAGCCGTTCCTGCGGCAGATTGCCCATGAGCTGGAAGAAGCCCTGGCCCTCCTCCGCACCCAGCAGGTTGGCCGCGGGAACCCGGACGTTCTCGAAGAACAGCTCCGCGGTGTCCTGGGCGTGCATGCCGATCTTTTCGAGGTTGCGCCCCCGGTTGAAGCCCTCCATGCCCCGCTCGACGACGAGCAGCGAGGTGCCGCGGGCGCCCGCGTCCGGGTCGGTCTTGGCGACCACGACGACCAGGTCGGAGTTGATGCCGTTGGTGATGAAGGTCTTCTGGCCGTTGACGACGTAGTGGTCGCCTTCGCGCACGGCGGTCGTCCGGATGCCCTGCAGGTCGCTGCCCGCTCCGGGTTCGGTCATCGCGACGGCCGTGATCAGCTCGCCACTGGCGAACCCGGGCAGCCACCGGGTCTTCTGCTCGTCGTTGGTGAGGTCCACGAAGTACGGTGCCATCACGTCGTTGTGCAGCGAGTATCCCAGGCCGGACGCGCCGATCCTGATGACCTCCTCGACGATCACGGCGTTGTAGCGGAAGTCCGTGATCCCCGCCCCGCCGTACTCCTCCGGCACCCCGAAACCGAACATCCCGATCTCTCCGGCCTTCTTCCACACGTCGCGGGGAACGATGCCGTCCTTCTCCCACTGGGCATGGTGGGGTGCGACCTCGCGGGCCAGGAACTCACGCACGGTCTCACGGAAGAGCTGGTGCTCCTCTTCGAAGAGGTCTCGCTGCATTGACTGCCTCCTAGGGTTCCGGGGAACAGAATACGATTCTGTTACTTTTAGGTACACCCAGTTGGCGAGCCTTGTACGGCTCTCGCCCGAGAGCCGGCCAGATCACAAGTCCGCCACAGTCGTCCGGGGGTCTTGTCAACCTCCTGCGGGGTGCCGTCGTTGGGCAGTACGATCCGGACCGAGTTGTGATTAGATGACCAGTTTTGCGACCAGATTCCGATGATCGGAGTGTTGCGGTGTTTCGGTGGGGAGCTGGCCTCCGGAGAACAGTCGCTGCCTCGGCCCTGAGCCTGACCGTCGGCTCCCTGGTCGTCCTGTCCAGCTCGCAAGGCTTTGCTGAAACGACTAACAACTACTATTACGACTACACCTGCACTGGCGGGCTTGCTTCCGGTACCAACAAGGTTGTCAAGGTTAAACTGTCCATCCCGCAGAGCATTCAGCTTGGTAATCCGCTTGAGGTTGGCTGGGCGCTTTCTGAGTCGCCTCTGGTGTCGCCTGGCGATTATGGGGCAGGGGCCACTCTTGCTGCTACGGGAACGGTGGGAATCTCCGGCCTTTGGGATGGCACGCTGAACTCCTCAGGGGTCAAAGATCTTGCCGCCCTTAAAAAAGATGACAAGCTGGAATTTCCTGCCATAGCGGTTGGGTCTGCCGCCACCGCCAAGTTGGGTGATGTCAAAGTTAAACCGGGAGTCCTGAGGTTCTCCTTCACTCCACCTGAGTCGGTTGTAAAAGTCAACGACACCTCCGATCGGCATCGAATCAATTATTCGAGCGGCTGGGGGTACTCTGACAGGCGCAAGGTGCAGAATCCCGACATGTTTGCGCCTAACGATCCAGGCGACTACTTGGATGACGTCCACTACACGACAACGAATGATGACTTCGCAGAGATAAAATTCACTGGCACGGGCATCGAATACATCACTGAACGTGACGATGACATGGGCAGAGTGGAAATCTCAGTGGACAGTGAGGCGACTAAAACTGTCGTGGATGCCTCGAAAAAGTCCGACGGTACTTCAATGCCCCCTGGCACGCAGAAAGACAAGCTTGGACAGCAGGTGCTTTGGTCGCGTAAGGATCTGACGGCTGGTGAGCATACGGTCAGGCTCCGGAAAGTTGATGGTGCATACATGATTGTGGATGCCTTCAACTTGATTGCTAAAAAGCCTGCAACGCCTCCAGCGGAGTTTGATACGACCTGCACCCCTCCTCAGAACGCGGAGATAGTGACAGTCAAGGTCGACAGGACGCCGACGCCTACTCCCACTACCACGACGCCGACTCCCACTCCGACGCCGAGTCGCACCGTGACGGTCACCGCCACCCCGACCCGGGCGACCACCTCGACGCCCAGGCCGACCCTGACCGTGACGACGACCGTCACGCCCACCCGGGCCACGCCCACCAGGCCGCAGGTCACCGTGACTCCCACGGGTGGCGCCCAGACCGGTGAGGCTCCCGAGGAGAACGGGCCTTCGGGGGCGGGGCTGATCGGGGCTGGAACCGCCATGGTGCTGGGGAGCGCGCTGGGTGGGGTAGCCCTGAAGCGGCGGCGGGCGACGCATGCGCGTGGTCGGGACAAGTAGGGGGCGCCCGATGCATCCAGAGCCTTCGCAGGGCGGTCCCGATCCCCACTACGGCGGTGGCCGTGCTCCCAGGAGCAAGGGGGGCATGCTGCTGCCCGCGCTTCTCGTGGCCGGGTCGCTGGGCGGGATCGGCGCGATCATGGCGGGACTGCTCACCTATCTGTCGCCCACGGCTGAGGAGGAGATCTACGGACCTCCGGCGCCGCAGGCCGGGAGCACCATCGAGGTGCAGGACGTCCCGCAGCCGGGCGAGCAGGGAGCATCGGAGCAGCAGCCGCAGCAACAGCAGCCGCCGGAGCAGCAACAGCCAGGGCAGCAACAACCAGGGCAGCAGGACACCGGGGGAGTGTCGCCCACGTCGGTGGGGCCGGGCGGGCCGGACGCGCCGCTGACGGCCGCCGCCGCCACGGCGCCGCCGCCGTTGCCGGTGGTCAAGCCTCCGGAGCCGCTCAAGAGTGTGGGCGTGAAGCCGTACAGGATCGCCATTCCGAAGATCGGTCTACTGGCTCCGCTGATGGCGCTCGGCGTGGACGCCAAGAAGGAGGTCCAGACTCCTCCGCTGAGCAAGCCGAACCAGGCGGGGTGGTACAGGCACGGGCCGGTTCCCGGCCAGCAGGGGCCCTCGGTGGTGCTCGGGCATGTGAACACCCGCAGCGGTCCCGCCGTCTTCAACCGCCTGAAGGAGGTCAGACGCGGGGACAAGATCAAGGTGTCCCGGTCGGACCGGACGATCGTGGAGTTCACGGTCGACGGTGTGGAGCAGGTCAGCAAGAAGGCGTTCCCGTCGAAGCGGGTCTACGGCAACACCGGTGAGGCCACCCTGCGGCTGATCACCTGTGGCGGTGTCTACAACCGCCAGACCCACCACTACACCGACAACATCATCATCTACGCGACCCTGTCGAAAACCCGTCGCGCCTGATCGGGGACGCTCCCGTGTGAGCGGTCCGCCCGTGGAGTCTCACAGATAGGTGTAGGGGAGACCGGGAGAGCTGGTTCCGGCGACTGAGGCGACGGTGACGTTGACCGAACCCGTGCCCGCGGGTGCCACGGCGACGATGTGGTTGTCGGAGACGACCGAGAAGGAAGCCGGGACGGTGCCGAAGAGCACGTCGATGGCGTAGGTGAAGCGGGATCCGCTGATGGTGACGCGGCTGCCGCCCGCGGACGGCCCCTGGTTCGGATTCAGGCCCGTGACGATCGGAACGGCGACGTAGGTGTAGACGCTGCCCGCGTTCGGCGCGCTGGTCCCTCCTGGTGTGGTGACGGTGACCTGGACGGATCCCGAGCCGCCCGGTGCCGGGACGAGGAGCTGGTTGTCGTTGACGACCGAGATGGGCGTGGCCGGGACTCCCCCGAAGAGCACGGAGCTCGCCAGGCTCAGGTGCGCGCCGTTGACGGCGACGGTGTTTCCGCCCGTGACGGGGCCCTGGTCGGGCGCCAGGCTCGTGACGATGGGAGTCAGGGCCGAGGTCGAGTAGGAGTACGGCACCGCGTTGCTGACGCCTCCGGGCCCGCTGACCGTGACGTTGGCGCAGGGGCCGGGGCCGGGTGACGGAGGGGACGTGGCGGTGATCTGCGTGCTGGAGACAACGGAGAACGCCGCCGAGGTGGATCCGAACTTCACCGAGGTGGCCCCGGTGAATCCGGTGCCGGTGATGGTCACCGGGGTGCCACCCGCCACCGGACCCCCGTTCGGATTCAGGCTGGAGATCACCGGAGCGGCGACGGCCACGTAGGTGTAGAAGACGAATTGGCTGCTGGTGCCGCTGGGGCCGGAGACCGTCACGTTGACCGATCCCTGTCCCGGAGGGGTGGTCGCGTTGATCTGCGTGTCGGAGACCACCCCCATGTTGGTGGCCATGTTGGTGCCGAACTTCGCCGAGGTGACCCCGGTGAATCCGCTGCCGGTGATGGTCACCGGGGTGCCACCCGCGTTGGACCCCTGCTGGGGCGACACACCGCTGACCACTGGGGGCATGAGCCCTCACTCCTCTCTCTTTCCTCGCCGGGTGCCCCGGCCGGCTCCGGCTCGGCCAGGGCACGGGTTTCACGGGAGTGGGCACGAGCGCGGCCACGGGGTTGACATGGGGTTGGTCCACCGGCCGGTCCGGAGAGGCCGGATCGTCGCCCCCGACCCGCGTTTCACGAGGGCTCAGGGGTAGGTGAAGGTGGCCGCGGCGCTGCTCCCGCCGCGCGTGGTGACGACGACGTCGATCGCACCGGTCGGGCCGGCGGGAGCGATGGCGAGGATCTGCGTGTCGGAGTTGACGGAGAAGTCGGCATCGACTCCGTCGAAGGTGACGCTGATGGCCGAACCCACGAAGGCGGTGCCCGTGATGATCACCTCGGTGTCCGCGGCGCCGTTGTCGGGGCTCAAGGTGGTGATGGTCGGTGTGTCGTAGAAGGTGAAGGAGTTGGCGAGGGTGGCGGTGCCGCCGGCGGTGCGGACGGCGACACTCTGGGTTTGGGTCCAGGGGCTGGCTCCGACCGGGGTGACGCTGGCGGGTGTCGCCGAGACCTGGGCGTCACTGGTGGGAGTGGTCAGGGTCGCGGTGACGCCGCCGACCTGCACCCGGTTGGTGGTCAGCAGGATCTCGCCGGCGATCGTGACCGAGGGAGGCGTCGCCGCCGACCCGTCGGCCGGGTTGAGGCTGGAGACGAACGGGGAGTCGATGTAGTAGAACGACAGCGCGTTGCTGGTGACTCCGGCGGTGGTGACGGTGACGCTCGCCACCCCGCAGCCGGACGGAACGGTGCAGGTCACGACCGTTCCGGCGCCGTTGACGGTGGCGCTGACCGTTCTGGAGCCGATCTTGGCGCTGGTGGTGCCCGTCAGGCCGGTGCCGTTGATGGTGAGGGTCTGACCGTAGCTCCCTTGGTTGGTTCCCTGCGGAGCCGCGCTGAGCGAGGTGATGACGGGGGCCATCGTGATTCTCCTTTTCTGGAGTTTCTTGGAACGCTCTCTCGGGGGTGATCGAGCGGTGGTGCCGAGGTGCGCGTGATTCCGGTGCCTCCGGCCGGTCGTGCTGGGCCGTACGGCGCGGCGGTCACCGCTGTTTGACCGCGGCCGTCCAGGAGATTCCCGTGGGAACCATGACGGTGGGTTTGGCCGCGGCGGCTTTTTTCGGTGCATGGTGGATGAGACTCATGATGTCTCCGGTTATAAGCGGAAATATTCGGCCCGTGGGGCGAAGAAGATCGTGTCGCCCTGACGGCTCGCTGAAGGTGGCCGACCGTCCGCTCAAGTTAGGGCATATCGCCTCGAAAAGACCGAGACGTCTTGGCCTTAAATCTGATCAAAGACGTCTTGCCATCTGGATCGATTGAATCTGATCGACTGGGAAATGTAAAGGGTTTATTCGAGATGAGTTCGCTTAAATAATCATCTGGTAAGGAAAAAGATCACATCTGGTGTGGGGCAGGTGAATGGCCGGAAGTTGCGATCGGGCGCTCATTGATCTGCCGTGTCCGCCGCTGTGCCGGAGCGGTCGGGAGATGCTTTCGGGATGGCTGGGCCGCTCATTGTGGAAGATGGCCCTGGTGGTCGGGGCCGTGCGGTCGTCCGGTCCGGGCGGGCGGCCGTATTGAGAGACTAATTGCCGATATTTCACCTATCTCGCTATTTGCTTTAATTTCCGCCTTGGTCAAGGCGTGTTTTTCTTGAGATGATCTTGTGTTTTACGGCGATCCGGGCGAGGGTGATATGTCGGTATTTCTTCCGGCTGTGCGGCTCGACCGTCCGGGAAGTGATCGGTTCGCCGGTCTGGCGGGCGTGCAGTGATAGCGTCCGGATTGTTGTTGAATTCGGCGTGCGCGGCGGGAAATAAGCCGCAGGCGGCATCTTATTGACCCTGTTCGGGGGAATTGTTGTGGAATCAGTTTCCGGTTCTTTCGCGAGACGGACGAGAAGCGTGGCGGCCGCCACGCTGGGGGTGGTGCTGGCGGTGCTGACGGCGGCGGGGGCGCCCGCGTCGGCATCGGCCACGGAACGGGTCATGACCTGGGGGTTCAACAGTGACGGCCAGCTCGGCGACGGCACGACAGTCGAACGGCACACTCCGGTGACGGCGGCTGGGGTGACCACTGCCGGAGTCGCCTCCGTCGCCGCGGGTAGCGCTCACAATCTGGCATTGCTGTCCAACGGCACCGTCGAGGCCTGGGGCGACAACACCCGAGGCCAACTCGGTGACGGTGAGATCGGCACCGACAACCTCACACCGGGCACCGTGGCCGATCTGGCCGGCGTCGAGGCCGTCTCCACCGGTCTCGCCCACAGCCTGGCGTTGCTGTCCGACGGCACGGTCATGGCGTGGGGAGACAACACCGTCGGCCAACTCGGCATCGGCACCGTCGGCGGGGTCGAGCCACGCCCCGTCCCGGTGCCCGGCCTGACCGGCGTGCGGGCCATCGTCGCGGGTGACCTGCACAGCCTGGCGTTGCTGTCCGACGGCACGGTCAGGGCCTGGGGGTTCAACAACGACGGTGAGCTCGGCGACGGCACGGTCAACGTCAGTGGCACTCCCGTCACTGTCGTCGGTCCGGGTGGTGCCGGTGTCCTGGGCGGTGTTCGGCGTATCGCCGCGGGCAGCTTCCACAGTCTGGCGTTGCTGTCCGACGGCACGGTCAGGGCCTGGGGAGAGAACTTCGACGGTCAGCTCGGCGACGGCACGGTCAACGACGCTCTCACTCCCGTCACTGTCGTCGGTCCGGGTGGTGCCGGTGTCCTGGGCGGTGTTCGGCGTATCGCCGCGGGCGGCCTCCACAGTCTGGCGTTGCTGTCCGACGGCACGGTCAGGGCCTGGGGAGACAACTCCTCGGGTCAGCTCGGCAACGGCGACAAGCCCAACGACAGCGACACCCCCGTCACCGTCGTCGGCCTGAACGGTGTCTTCGCCATCGCCGCGGGCGGCCTCCACAGTTTGGCCTTGGCGTCCAACCAGCCCGTCAAGGCCTGGGGGGAAAACGGTGCGGGTCAGCTCGGTGATGGCAACGCGCCCAACGACAGCGACACCCCCGTCTCTATACGGACCGGGGTCAGCGGACTCGTGTCCATCTCCGCGGGCAGCAACCACAGCATCGCGGCTTGAGACTCTTCCCCGGGGCCGGGCGGTTCTCCGCGACCGGGCGATCCTCCCGGCTGCGGCCCGCCCGCCCGGCGAGGCCGTTCGCGCCACGCCGTACACCGTGACCTGGGCGGATGCTTGCCGTCGGACCGTTAGTCGCCTGCTCGATTCGGGTAAGGAGCTATCTGTAACAGGAGTGCCCCCCGAAAGATCAGAGAACGGGGGGTGTACTCAGGTGAGCATTGTGCGGGCCGGTGCGGTGGCCGTGCTCATAGGGATGGCGGCGATCGGCGCGATCCAGCACTCGAAGCCGACCGCCGGCAAATCCGCGAGCTGGGCGGTCAAGCGGCCTGGCGGGGGCTCGGCCTTCAGACAATCCGACAGCCGGTCGATCGTGCGGCCGAGGTGGGCCGCCAAACGGCACAAGAGCTGGACGTCCGGACGGCCTGGAAACCTCGCTGCCAGGCAGCACAGGAACCCGGCGATCCGGCGGTCCGGAGACTGGACCGCCCGGCGGCTGAAGGGTTCGACGGTCATGCGGCCCACGCGGGCGAAGGACGGTGCCCGGCACCCTCGGCCCGGAAGGGAGCAGGGCTGGGCAGACTGATCGCGGGCGGGGGGGGGCCTCGACGGCTGCACGTCTGGGCTGGTCCTAGCGCTGTGGCCCCACCGCCCAGGGCCGGAGCTTCTCGGGGTTGCGTACCGCCCAAATGCGCTTGATCCGGTCGTCTGCGACGTCGAACGCCGCCACCACCACGGTGACGCCATCTTGCTGGGCCACCAGGCCGGGCTGACCGTTGACCATACGCTCCAGGATCGTCAGGTCGGGTGCCCTGTCGGCGATGGCGATGATGTAGCGGGCGATCTGCTCGCCGCCTTCGATGGGGTGGAGCGCCGCGCTGACCACGCCGCCGCCGTCGGCGATCCCCGTGGCGTCGGGGTCGAGGAGGCCGATGAGGGCGGCGATGTCCTTGGCCTCCCAGGCCTGCTTGAAGTCCCTGACGAGGCCGGCCTGCCGGGCCGCCGGGGCCGCGGGAGCCCGCGACGCGTCGATGCGGCGGCGGGCCGAGGAGGCCAGCTGGCGGCAGGCCACCGGGGTCCGGCCGACGATCTCGGCGACCTCGGCGAAGGAATACCGGAAGACGTCGTGCAGGATGAAGGCGACGCGCTCGGCCGGGGTCATCGAT
>NZ_JBIAZA010000030.1:0-121764 GCF_042898655.1 Streptosporangium sp. NPDC000396 | reverse complement strand
CGAACCGGCAACTCCACCGACAACACCGACCGAACCCGGCTCACCAACCGCGTCGCCAGCAACGAATCCCCACCCAGCTCGAAAAACCCCTCATCCACCCCCACCGAAACACCCGCATCGAGCCCGAGGACTTCCGCATAGAGAGCACACAAGATCTCCTCCACCGGCGTACGCGGCCCCCGCCCCGACCCGACGACCTCCGGAACCGGCAGCGCGGCCCGGTCCAGCTTGCCGTTACGCGTCACCGGCAACCCGTCCAGCACCACCACCGCCGACGGCACCATGTACTCCGGCAACACCGCCCCGGCGAACCGCCGCACCTCCCCCGAATCCAGCGCGCCCACCGGATAAACCCGCTCCGCGACCCCCTCCCCGGCACCCTCGCCCCGACCCATTTCGGCACTCGCCGGACCGGCCGCCCCGCCCCCGTCCGGCGCGGCCGGGACCACGTAGGCGACCAGCCGCCGATCCCCCGGCCGGTCCTCCCGCACCACCACCGCGACATCCCTCACCCCCGGATGCCGGGCCAGCACCGCCTCGATCTCCCCCAGCTCGATCCGGAATCCACGGAGCTTGACCTGCGCATCGGCCCGGCCCACGTACTCCAAAACCCCATCAGCCCGCCACCGCACCACATCCCCCGTGCGATACATCCGCCCCCCGGCCGGACCGAACGGACACGCCACAAACCGCTCGGCCGTCAACCCCGCCCGGCCCGCATACCCCCGCGCCAGCTGAACCCCCGCCAGATACAGCTCCCCGGTCACCCCCACCGGCACCGGCCGGAGACACCCGTCCAGCACATAGACCTGTGTGTTCCAGACCGGGCGGCCGATGGGGACGGACACCGCGTCCGGCTCGGGCGCGTGTTCCCAGAAGGTGACGTCCACCGCGGCCTCGGTCGGGCCGTAGAGGTTGTGAACCGGGACGCCCAGGCGGGTGGCCGCCCGATCGGCGACCTCGGGCGGGAGTGCCTCCCCGCTGCAGATGATTCGGCGCAGGGGCCCCGGTGCCGGGTTCTCGGCGAGGAAGACGGCGAGCATGGACGGGACGAAGTGAACGGTCGTGATGCGCTCAGCGGCGATCAGTTCGGCCAGGTAGACCGGGTCCCGGTGACCGTCGGGCCGGGCGATCACGAGGGTGGCACCGACCTGGAGCGGCCAGAAGAACTCCCAGACCGACACGTCGAACCCGGCCGGGGTCTTCTGCAGGACCCGGTCGTCGGAGCCCAGGCCGTACTTGGACTGCGCCCACAGCAGGCGGTTGACGATCGAACCGTGGGAGACCACGACTCCCTTGGGCCGTCCCGTGGAGCCCGAGGTGTAGATCACATAGGCGGGATTCTCCGAAGCGAGCCGTACACCCGGGTTCTCCGGCGAATACCCGGACACGTCCGCACCGGCCAGCCAGTCAGGATCGATGACCAGGACCGGGTGCGCGTCCTCCAGCATCGAGGTGATCCGCCCGGCCGGATGGTCCGGGTCGATCGGCAGGTAGGCGCCACCCGCCTTGATCACGGCGTACATCGCGACCAGCAGATCCAGCGACCGCGGCAGCATGAGCGCCACCACCCGTTCGGGCCCGACCCCGTGTTCCGCCAGGAGCCGGGCCAGCCGGTTGGCCCGCGCGTTGAACGCGGCGTAGCTCAGCTCGGCTCCCTCGAACACCAGCGCCGTCGCGTGCGGGGTCCGCGCGACCTGGGCCTCGAACAACCCGGCGAGCGTCACATCGGGTACGGCCACAGCCGTGTCGTTCCACTCGCGCAGGAGCAGATCCCGCTCCTCGCGGGAGAGCCCGTCGAGACGGCCGACGGCGGTGTCCGGCGCGGCGGCCATCGCGGCGAGCAGGTTCCGGAAGCGATCCAGCAGGTCCGCGGCCTCCGCCTCGGTGAACGCGTCCGGCCGGTACTGCAGCCGGAACCGAAGCCGTTCCCCCGGGATGACGAGCAAAGTGATCGGGTAATGGGTCGCGTCGACCACGTCCGCCGAGTTCAGGTGGAGTTCACCGATCGTGGTCCGAGGGTCGATGGGGTAGTTCTCCATCACCAGCAGCGCGTCGAACAACCCGCCTCGCTGGATCTCGGTCAGGCCCAGGTGATGGTGGGGCAGCAACTCGGCCTGCTCGTCGCGGAGCCGGCGCAGCAGGTCCCCGGCCGATTCGGCCGGGTCGAGCCGCACCCGGACCGGAAGGGTGTTGATGAACAGGCCGATCATGCGCTCCACACCGGGAAGCTCCGGCGGGCGGCCCGAGACGGTACCGCCGAAGACGACGTCGTCCCGGCCGGTGAGCTGGGCCAGCAGCAGGCCGAAGGCGGCCTGCATGACCGTGTTCATGGTGGTCGAGTGACTGCGGGCGAGGGTGGTGAGCTTCCGGGTCAGGTCGTCGTCAAGCTCAGCGGTGACGCGGCCGGGGTCGACCGGCGGGCGGCCCGCCAGATCAGGAGCGACCAGCGTGGGCCCGGCCACCCCCTCCAGCGCCCGCCCCCACACCCGACCGGCCCCAACCCGATCCTGACCCGCCAACCACGCCAAATACCCCTTGTACGGCGGAGCAGGAACCGGCTCCACCCCGCCGTACAACGCAAACAACTCCGCCACCAGCAACGGAGTCGACCACCCGTCCAGCACAATGTGATGGTTGGTGAGGATCAACCGATGCCGATCCGGCGCCAGCCGTACGACAACGAACCGCATCAACGGCGGCACCGCCAGATCGAACCGGCGCGCCCGCTCCTCGGCCGCCACCTCGTCCGGATCGGCCGAGGCGACCTCCCGCCAGGAAACCTCCACCCGGCGATGCACCAGCTGCACCGGCTCACCATCGGCCCGCTGCCGAAACGACACCCGCAAATTCGCATGACGGCCCAGCAACCGCCCCGCGGCCACCCTCAACCGGGCCACATCCAACGGACCGGCCAGATCCAACACCAGCTGAGCCGTATAGACGTCCACCTCCAGCAGGGAGTGGAAGTACAGGCCCCGCTGGAGGGGAGCGAGCGGCCAGGCGTCCTGCACGTCCGGGCCGAGGTCGTCGAGGTCTTCCTGGGTGAGCCCGGCGATGACGTCGGAGGGGGTGAGCCCGCCGCCGGTGTGCCGGGAGATGCCGGTCAGGGCCTCCGACCAGGCTGTGACCAGCTCGGTGATCCGTTCCTCGGTGTAGTGCGCCGGGGACCAGGTCCAGGTGACACGGAGGGTGTCGTCGATGGCGATCGCGTTGATCTCGATGCCGTGTCTGAGCGGAGCGGCGGCGTCCTGACCGCTGAACAGGCCTCCTGACGGGCCGTCTGTGACCGGTTCCCAATCTCCCCCGGAAGTCGTGATCCGGCCGAGGTAGTTGAAGGCGATCTCGGCCTGGGGCAGGGCGGCGAGGACGGGCGCCGTGTCAGGGTTGAGATGGCGGAGAAGACCGTAGCTCAGGGGGCCGGGGAGGGAACGGAGTTGCTCCTTGACCCGCTTGACGGCCTGGGCCGCGGCCCGGCCGCCGTTCTTGAGGTCGTCCCAGTCGAGGGGACCCGCGTTGATCCGCGCGGGGTGCATGACCGTGAACCAGCCCACGGTCCTGGACAGATCGATCCCGGGGAAGATCTCCTCCCTGCCGTGCCCCTCCAGGTCGATCAGCGTCGACCGGTCTGCGCTCCGATTTCCGTTCCACCTCGCGACCGCCACCGCGAGCCCGGCGAGCAGCGCGTCGTCGGCCCTACCGTGAAACGCTCCGGGGATCCTGTTCAGCAGCGGTCCCGTGACCTCCGCGGGAAGCTCCATGACCGTCTCCCGCCTGTCCCCCCACGTTCCCCACCGCTGAGCTACCGTGCCCTCGCTCCCGCTCGGATCGGCACGGTTCCCCGATGCGGCGGCAGGAGAGAGGAGAGTGACCCAGGAGGGCAGTTCGGCCAGGCGGTTGGGGTTGGCGGCCTCGGCGTGGAGGTGATGCGACCAGGCGCGGAAGGAGGTGGTGGGCGCCGGAAGACGGAGAGGGGTGCCTTCGGCGGCGGTCCACGCGGCGAGGAGGTCGGGCAGCAGGATCCGCCAGGAGACGCCGTCGACGACCAGGTGATGCAGGCTCAGCAGCAGGCGACCGCGGCGCTCGGGACCGGCGTCGAGCCACACGACGCGAACGGTTTGCCCGGATGCCGGATCGAGCTCGGCGCGTGCCAGTTCGGCGTGTTCGGCGACCGCCTCCTCCAGGTCTCCGGTGACCTGCACCCGCCGCACGCAACGTGCCGCCCGGACCGCTCCAGGCGGGGCGACCTCCAGTGTCTTCGGCCCCTCACCGGACGTAATGGTCATCATGTCCGGTGCCACCCCCAGTCCGGTCTCTCTCGGTTCCCGTGTGTCATGGCCATCGGGTACCGCCGACGCGGCATCGGGATCCGGCAGCCTCGGCTCCGGCACGCTGTGGCCACCCGGTACGGCCTGCACCGCGTCGGACAACCGCAGCCTCAGCGCGTCGTGGTGATCCAGTACGGCCTGCACGGCCTCGGTGAGGTTGTCGAGGCCGAGATCCGGAGGGACCCGGAGCACCACGCTCTGGCTGAACCCCTCGATCGGCCCGCCGCTCTCGGTGAACCACTCGATGATGGGGGTGGCACGGACGGTTCCCACGCCGTCGTCGGCGACCGTCGTCTCCGCCACCTCCTCCGCGACGAGAGCGAGGGCCTCCGGGGTGTGGTGCTGGAACACGTGCTTCGGCGTGATGCCCAGCCCCGCCTCGCGGGCCCGGCCGACGAGCTGGATCGCGAGGATGCTGTCCCCGCCCAGATCGAAGAAGCCGTCGTCGGCCCCCACCCGGGACAGGCTGAGCACGTCGGCGAACAGGCCGCACAGCAGCCGTTCCCGATCCGTCACCGGTTCCCGGCCGGAGGCCTCCTTTCCGGGTGCGGGCAGGGCGCGCCGGTCCAGCTTGCCGTTGGCGGTCAGCGGCATCTCGTCCAGCGTCACGATCGCGGCGGGCACCATGTACTCGGGCAGGGACAGCCGGACGTGCCGCCGGAGCTCCTCCGGCGTGGCCGTACCGACCACGTAGGCGACCAGGCGCCGGTCTCCCGGCTCGTCGTCGCGGGCCAGCACGGCCGCCTGGGAGACGCCGGGGTGGCCGGTGAGCACGCTCTCGATCTCGCCCGGCTCGATCCGGAAGCCGCGGATCTTGACCTGCTGGTCGGCCCGGTCCAGGTACTGGAGCTGGCCGTCGGCACGCCATCGGACCAGGTCGCCGGTGCGGTACATCCGCCCGCCGGGCTCGAACGGGTCGGCGACGAACCGCTCGGCCGTCAGGCTCGGCCGTTTCAGGTAGCCCCGGGCCACGCTCGGGCCGGCGACGTACAGCTCGCCGACCGCGCCGGGCGGGACCTGGCGCAGGCCGGAGTCCAGAACGTACAGGCGGGTGTCGTAGACCGGGCGGCCGATCGGGGTGTCGTCTGGGGAGAGCAGCGGGTCGCTCGTGGTCACCACGACGGTGGTCTCGGTCGGGCCGTACGCGTTGATCATCCGGCGGCCGGGGGCCCAGCGGCGGACCAGCTCGGGGCGGCAGGCCTCACCGCCGACCAGCAGCGTTCGCAGTTCGGGGAGCGGCGTCTCCGGGATCGTCGCCAGGGCGGCCGGGGTGATGAACGCGTGGGTGACCCGTGCCTCGGCGAGGAACCGGCCGAGCGGCTCCCCGCCGTACACGCCGTGGGGCGCCAGCACGAGCGCCGCTCCCGTGGAGAAGGCCATCAGCCACTCCAGCACCGCCCCGTCGAACCCGATCGAGGCGAACTGGAGCACCCGGCTGTCCCCGGTCACCGCGTAGCGGTCGGTCCCGGTCCGCGCGTAGCTCGGCAGGCCGGCGTGGGTGACCAGCACGCCCTTGGGCCGGCCGGTGGAGCCGGAGGTGTAGACGACGTAGGCCGGGTGGCCGGGCAGCAGCGCGGTCACCGGGTCGGTGCCGGGAAGGCCCTCTCCTGTCCAGTCGTCCATCAGGACGACCTCGGTGCCGGGCGACGGCCGGACACCGGCCGCCGTGCAGGTGACCACGATCGGCGGTGCGGCGTCGGCCAGCATCGTCTCAAGACGGTCCTGCGGATACTCCGGGTCCAGCGGCAGGTAGGCGGCGCCGGATTTCAGGATCGCCAGGAACGCGACGACCATGTCGAGCGATCGGGGTATCGACAGCCCGACGTAGCGGTCGGGCCCGGCGCCCCGGGCGATGAGGTGGTGCGCCAACCGGTTCGCCCGGACGTTCAGCTCGGCGTAGGTGATCTCCACGTCCCCGGCCACGACCGCGACGGCGTCGGGGCCGCGCCGTACCTGCTCCTCGAACAGGGCGACGGCGGTGTCAGCGGATGTGCCGCCTGCTGTTCCCTGTGTTCCCTGTGTCCTTTGCGGCCCCCCGCTCGTGCCCCAGCCCGACACCCCGTTGCCCGACGCCCCGCCGTCCGGGACCGTACCCGGGACCGCGCGCGGCGCGCCGCCCCAGGCGGCGAGGAGTGCCCGCTCGGTCTCGTCGAGCAGGTCGATCGCGCCGACACGCGTGTCCGGCCCGGCCTGGGCGATCCGGGCGAGGAAGCGGAGGAAGCGGTCATGGTGGCCGGCCAGCTCGGCCTCGTCGTACAGCTCGGGGTGGCCGTCGAAGTCGATGCGGACGCCGCGTCCGTCGGAGCCGTCGTAGAGGTTGATCGACAGGTCCTCGACCGGGCCGGTGGCCAGCGCGTGCGCGGTTGCGGCGTGACCCGCGAACTTCAGGTCGTAGTCGAATCGCATGATGTTGACGACCGGCCCGAACAACCGCCCGCGCACCTCCCGGCGCAGGTCCTCATACCGGTAGCGCTGGTGCACCAGCAACCGGCCGACCTCCCGGGTGACCTGCCCGACCAGCTCGGCGAGGGTCATCTCCGGCCGTACGGCCAGGCGGAGCGGAAGCACGTTGGAGAGCATCCCGGGGGTGCACCGCGCCGTCGGCGTGGTCCGAGCCGTGACGGCCAGCCCGAGGACCACTTCCCGCGCTCCGGCGAGACGTCCGACGAAGGCCGCGGTGGCCGCGATCATGAGCCCGGACACGGACGTCCCGTGGGAGAGCGCCGCCTCCGTCAGGGCGACGGCGTCCCCCTTGCCCAGGGTCTCGCTCCACCGGCGAAAGCGTGATGTGGGGGCGGCGGTGCCGGAGGACAGGGCGGGTACGGCGGGCAGGTCGGCGAGCTTGCCGAGCCAGTGGCGGCGGTCGGCCTCGAAGCGCGCGGAGGCGCGGTAGGCGGCGTCCTCCTCCAGCAGGACCTCCAGCGACCCGAGGCGGCCCGGTTCGGGATCACGGCCCTCGATCAGGGCGGTGTAGACCTCCGCCAGGCGCTGGGCGACCATCGGTCCGCTGTAGCCGTCCATGATCACGTGATGGCAGCGGAGGTACCAGAAGTAGCGGTCGCCGCCGACTCGGAGCAGGGCGGTGGCCAGCAGCGAGTTCTCGTCGAAGGGCGATTCCAGTTCCGCCCGCATCCACTCCAGGGCGGCCCGCTCGTCTCCGAGGTCGAGGAACGGGCACTGCGGCTCTCGCGCCTCGACGACCTGCCCGCCTTCGACGATCCGGAGATGGATCGCCTCCACGTCCCTGGCCGCCAGGCGCACGGCCGAGGCAAAGACCTCCGGGTTCACGGGCCCCGATATCTCGATGTACTGGGCGATATGGATCGGCTCGTCTGGGGTGATCCGCTGGGCGTGCCAAATTCCACTCTGCGCCGCGGACAATGGCAGGAAAGAACCTGTGACTAGCACCATCGCCACGCTTTCAATTTTGGCCGAAAGAATGCCTGATGGGTGCGTATCAGCACCTCAAAGAGCCAGAAACGCATTGTGTGCGACGATCTGCCCCACATTTGTTACCCGGAAGTAAATCACAGGTGTGATCTATCTCGCAATAATCAGACTTGTCATTTGCCGCTAAACCCACCGCCCACTTTTTCGCCTTTTCCCAAGACAATCCGACCGGATCTGAGCATGACCCGGGGCCGCACCAGCCCCCGGGGCCGGAGCATGATCTGCGGCCGTACCCTCGGGCCCGGCGACCGGGCCGGCCTCCGTTCGCGATGCCACCAGGACAGCCCTCTGGCCAGCCGGCTGGGCCACCAGATGACGTCGCCCACGTCGAGGGTCAGCGCGGTCACCAGCACCGAGCGGACGATCATCGTGTCGAGGAGCACGCCCACGGCCACCGCGAAGGCGATCTGCACGGTCTGCGTCAGCGGCAGCACCACCAGCACCGCGAAGGTGCCCGCGAGCACGACGCCGGCCGAGGTGATCACACCGCCGGTCGCGCCGAGGCCGAGGATCGCGCTGCGCGCCGTACTGTTCCGGTGGGCCTCCTCCCGCACCCGGTGCATCAGGAAGATGTTGTAGTCCACCCCGAGCGCCACCAGGAACACGAAGACCAGCAGGACGAACCCCTGGTCCACTCCCGCGAAGCCGAACAGGTGGGCGAAGGCCAGCGAGCTGATGCCCAGCGTCGCCAGGAACGACAGCACCACGGTCGCCAGCAGCAGCAACGGCGCGACGAGCGAGCGCAGCAGCAGGGCCAGCACCACGAAGACCACCAGCAGCACCAAGGGGATGATCAGCGCGCGGTCCCGCTGCGCGCCCCGCTCCAGATCGGCGATGAGCGCCACGTTCCCGCCCACGTTGACGTCCGGGGCCGCCACCGCCTGCAGCCGGTCGCGCAGGGCGAGCACCTGGCGCTGCTCCGACTCCTCCCCGTCGGCCGAGCGGACGGTCACGTTGAGCAGGATGTCCCCGTTCCCCGCCGCGCCCAGCGAGATCGCGGTGACCTCGGGCCGCTGGGCCGTGTCCACGATCACGTCCCTGACGTACTGCTCGGTGGTGACGACCTGAACCGGGTCGGCCGCCCCGGCCGGGAAGTGCCGCGCGGCGACCTCCTGCCCGACGACCGAGTCCGGCCGGCCGAGGAACACGTCGGCGTTGCTCAGTCCGCCCGCCTTGTAGGAGGCCAGCCCGGACACGCACACGCCCAGCCCGATGACGGTGACCGCCCACACAAGTCTTGGATTTTTAGCTATTTTTCCGCCCAAAACGCCCCAAATGCCACCGTCCGCAGGGCGCTCGCCGGCCACGGCGCGGCCCGGCGCTCCCGGTGGCTGATAACGCGGGATCAGCGGCCAGAACACCCACCGCCCGAAGATGACCATCACGGCCGGCAGCAGCGTCATCATGGCGAGCATCACGCTGGTCACGCCGACGGCCGAGACCGGCCCCAGCCCCCTGGTGGAGTTGAGCTCGGCCACCATCAGGCAGAGCAGCCCGGCCACCACGGTCGCCGCGCTGGCCACGACCGCCGGCCCGGCCCGGCGCAGCGCGACCTCCATCGCCTCGTGCCGGTCCTCATGCCGGCGCAGCTCCTCCCGGTAGCGGGCGATGATCAGCAGCGCGTAGTCGGTGCCCGCGCCGATCACCAGGACCATGAGCAGCGAGACCGCCACACTGCTGACCGTGATCGCCTCCGCCGCGGCGAGCCGGTAGTTCGCCCCCATCGCGACGACCAGCCCGACCAGCACGATGCCCAGCGGGAACAGCCAGAGGATCACACTGCGGTAGGTGATCAGCAATACCACCACCGCCACGCCCATCGCGGCCAGCAGCAGGTTGGTGTCCACGGTCGAGAACACGGCCAGCGCGTCGGCCTGGAATCCGACCATGCCGGTGATGTGCACGGCCAGCCCGGCGGGCCGGCCCGCCTCGACGACCTGGCGCACCCGGTCGATGACCTGGGCCGTCTCCCGCCCGCCCCGGTCCCTGACGATGACCACGACCTCGGCGGCCTGGCCGTCCTCGGACCGCTGCGCGGCGATCAGTTTGATCGTCCTGGTCAGCTTGGGTATCTGGAGCTTCCGCTCGACCACCCGCAGCTGCTCGGGCAGCCTCCCCTTCGCGTCCCGATACCGCTTGAGCTCCCGGTCGAACTCCTCCCGCCCGAAGGTCTTGCCGCCGGTCGGCGTGGGCAGTTCCGCCACCACCCCGTCGATGCCGGCGAACGCCTTCATGTCCCGGCCGATCTCGTCCTGGTCCGCCTTGGTGAGGCCCTCGCGCCGCTCGTAGACGATCGTCGCCGGGGAGAGGTTCTCCCCCTGCATGCCGAGGATGCGCTTGACCGCCTGTGCGGAGTCGGCGTTCTCGGGCAGGTAGGCGGCGATGTCATCTTTCTGTACCGATTCCAGCTGCCCGGCGAAAGACCCGGCGATCCCGATGACGCCCAGCCAGATGACCAGCACCACCCACTTCGCACGGGGGCCGCACAGCAGACCGGCCATCAGCCCGCGCTCAGCCGTCCCCGGAGGTGGTCCGCCATGGCCGCGACGGTCGGGTGCTCCCAGGCGAGGGTCGGCTCGATCTCCAGGCCGTACTCCGCCTCGATGTCGCCGCACAGGCTGAGCGAGTAGACGGAGTCCATGCCGTACTGGGCGACCGGCACCAGCGGGTCGATCTCCTGCGGCGAGCGCCCCAGGTAGGAGGCCACCTGGGCCCGCAGCCAGTTTTGAATGGCGTCCAGGTCGGCGACGATCCCGGCGTCGGCGGACATCTTCATGCTCCTTCCGGTACGGCGTGCGCGGCTTCGGGTACGGCGTGCGCGGTGAGACCCGCGGCGAGCTCGGCGTGGACGACGGGAAGCGACTCGCCCAGCAGCAGGTCCCGGGTTCGGGAGCGCTGGATCTTCCCGCTGGTGGTCTTGCCGACCCCACCCCGCTCGACCAGCACGACGCTCATCGACGGCAGGCCGAACACGCGGGCGAGCTCGCCCTGGACCCGGCGGGCGACCTCCGCGGCGGAGGAGTCGCCGAGACTCCGCTCGCGCACTTCCTGGACGAGCACCACGTGTTCCCCGGCCGCCTGTCCCGCCTCGATTCCGAAGGCCGCCGCGGCGCCCAGCGACGGGTGCACCTGCCGGGCGGCCTCCTCCAGGTCCTGCGGGTAGAGGTTGCGGCCGTTGACGATGATGACGTCCTTGATCCGGCCGGTGACGTAGAGCTCGCCGTCCAGCAGGAAGCCCAGGTCTCCGGTCCGCAGGAACGGCCCGTCGCCGTCGGCGGTGCGCCCGTGGAAGGCGTCGCCCGTGGCCTCCTCGCGCTGCCAGTAGCCCCGCGCGACGCTCTCGCCGCGCACCCAAATCTCCGCGACCCGTCCTTCCGGCATCACGGCGCGGGTGCCGGGGTCGACGACGCGCACCGACATGCTGATCGGCCGCCCGCAGCCGACCAGTTCCACGCCGTCCTCGGACGGGATCGCCTCGTGCCGCTCCAGCGCCCCGGCGTCGAACCTGCGGACCAGCGCCCCGTGCCCGATGGGGGTGGCGGTGATCACGAGGGTGGCCTCGGCCATGCCGTACGCCGGGGCCCAGGCCTTCTCGCTGAAGCCGGCGGCTCCGAAGCGGCGGACCATCGCGCGCAGCGTGCCGGTGCGGACCGGCTCGGCCCCGTTGAGGGCGAACCGCAGGCTGGACAGGTCGAGGCCGGCCACCTGCTCGTCGGTGACCCGGGCGGCGCACCACTCGTAGGCGAAGTTCGGCGCGACGGTGTATCCGGCCCGATAGCGGCTGATCATCTCCAGCCAGAGCGCGGGACGCATGACGAACGCGATGGGCGAGGCGAAGTACAGGTCGCCACCCGCGTAGATCGGCTGGAGCAGCATGCCGATGAGGCCCATGTCGTGGTAGTGCGGCAGCCAGCCGACCCCGACACCTTCCTTGGGCGAGCCGATCGCCCTCCAGATCTCCTGCTCGTTGTGGAGGAGGTTGGCGTGGGTGAGCATGACGCCGCGCGGCTCGCTGGTGGAGCCGGAGGTGTACTGCATGTAGGCGAGCGTGTCCGGCTCGATCTCCGGCATCGTCCAGTCATCGGGGCCGGGAAGCAGCTGGGTGTCGGTGGCCACGCACTCGACCGCGCCGTCCAGGCCGACGTCGCGCAGCCATCGGGTGAGCATGCCCTGGTTGGCCGAGTCGGTGAGCACCAGCCGTACGTCGGCGTCCTTGATGATCCCTTCGGCTCGTTCCAGCGCGCGCGGATCGGTCTGCGGCAGCGGTGAGGGCACCGCGATCACCCGGGAGTACAGGCAGCCGAGGAAGACCGCCAGAAACTCCAGCCCGGCGGGGTAGAGCAGCAGCGCCGTCTGGTCCGTCATCCGCCGCCCGGCCAGCCAGGCGCCCACGGATCTCGCCCGTTCGTCCAGCTCGGCGAAGGTCAGACGGCTCTCGGCTAGTTCGCCTCTGCGGTCCTCCACGAAGGTGTACGACCGCTGGTGCCCGTACCGGTCGGCCTGCGCGCGCACCCGCTGCACAAAGGACATCTGGTCATCTCCCGCGACGGCAGACACCCCAACATAGGAGGAAGGATCAGCCGGTCCCAGGCCTGCATCGCACAAGCTACCGCTCGGTTTTATGCCGAAAGTTAGTACTTTGCCGTTGGCACATCCTTCATTCAACCAGTGCCGGAAGAACCTGGAATCTTGTCCTGTTAGGCTTACCTTCGTAATATCTGAGCAAGTGTTCAAGTGTTGACGAGACGGAGCCTGTGATGGGTCACGGACATGGTCACGGCCACAGCGCGAGCTCAGATCGCCGCTACCTGACGGCGGCGCTCGCACTGCTGGCCATCTTCATGGCGGCCGAGGTCGTCATCGGCGTGATCGCCAACTCCATCGCCCTGATCTCCGACGCCGGGCACATGCTCACCGACGCCGCCTCCATCGCGCTCGCCCTGATCGCAATGAGCATGGCCGCCCGTCCCGCCCGCGGCGCCTACACCTTCGGCTGGAAGCGCGCCGAGATCCTGTCCGCGGCGATCAACGGACTGACGTTCGTCCTGCTCGTCGCCTACTTCGTCTACGAAGGCATCCGGCGTCTCATCGAACCGCCCGAGGTCAAGGGGCTCCTGGTCTTCGGCACAGCGCTGGCCGGCATCGCGGTCAACGCGGCCGCGGCCTGGCTCATCGCCAGGGCCGACCGGAGCAGCCTGAACGTGGAAGGCGCGTTCCAGCACATCCTCAACGACATGTACGCCTTCATCACCACCGCGGTCGCGGGCGTGGTCGTCTGGCTCACCGACTGGGGCCGGGCCGACGCGATCGCCGCCCTGGTCGTCGCGGCCCTGATGGCCAAGGCCGCCTACGGCCTGCTGCGCGACGCCGGGCGCATCCTGTTCGAGGCCGCACCCGCCGGCGTGCATCCGGCCGAGGTGAGCGCCTCGATCATCGCCCACCCCGACGTGACCGGCCTGGAAGACCTGCACGTGTGGACCGTGACCAGCGGCTTCCCCGCGCTGTCCGCGCATGTGACCGTCAAGGCCGGCGGCGACTGCCATCGGGTCCGGCGCGAGCTGGCCGAGCTGCTGCACGAGCGGTTCAACGTCGACCACACCACCTTGCAGGTCGACCACGTCCCCGGCACGGCCTGCCGGATCGCCAAGGCCCAGGACAAGCCTCCGGCCGGATCTCCCCCGGCGGGGATCACGCCCTGAGGCAGGCCTCGAAGACCGTCGTGAGCCGCCGGACCACGGTCTCGTGGTCCGGCGAGTCCAGCACACCGGGGCCGTAGAGCTGACGCAGCGTGCCGCTGCCGGTGATGAGCGCGGTGGCGACGGTCGCCCGGAAGATCGCGTCCGGGCCGGGCAGCCGCGCGGCCAGCGGCTCCAGGATCGCCGAACCGACGCGGTCCCGGATGATCTCGTGGATCTCCGAGCAGGACGACGACCGGATGAGCGCCGTCATGACCGGGCTGCCCAGGTCCGACTGCAGCCGTTCGGCGACGTATTCGGCCAGGCGGCGGGGCAGCTCCTCCTCCGGGCCTTCCAGCACGCCGGGGAAGCGCCCCTGCATCGCCAGCACCTCGGCGAACAGCTCCCGCTTGGAACCGAAGTAACGGTTGATCAACGCGATGTTGGCGCCCGCCTCCGCGGAGATCAGGCGCATCGTCACCTGGTCGTAGCCGAGTTCGGTGAACAGCCGGCGGGCGGCGTCGAGAATGCGCTGCCGGGTGCCCGCCCGGTCGCGGTGCCGTACCTCGTCCACCCACCCGATCCTTCCAGATTTGACCAGTAAACAAGCGTCTACTAACTTCACATGTATCGTACATACATTGGGGGATGGTTCATGCTGACCGGAGAGAGGGTCCAGGCCGAGGCCGCGCCACGTTTCACGCACAAACAGGTGCTGGAGATCCTGGCCGGGCTGATGCTCGCCATGCTGACGTCGATGATCTCGACGTCCGTGGTGGGAACGGCGCTGCCGACGATCGTCGGCACGCTCGGCGGCCAGGAACAGCTCGCCTGGGTGGCCAGCGCGACCCTGCTGACCATGACGGCCTCCACCCCGCTCTGGGGCAAGCTGTCCGACCTCTACGGCCGCAAACTCATGTTCCAGGCGTCCCTGCTGGTCTTCCTGTTCTCCTCGATCGCCGCGGGCTTCTCCCAGGACATGGGCCAGCTCATCGCGGCCAGGGCCGTGCAGGGCATCGGCGCCGGCGGCCTCGCCGCGCTCCCCCAGATCATCCTGGGCGACGTGGTCGAGCCCCGCGAGCGCGGCCGCTACTCCGGTTACATCGGCGCGGTCTTCGGCGTCTCCACCGTGGCCGGGCCGCTGCTCGGCGGATTCATCGTGGACAACATGTCCTGGCGCTGGACGTTCTGGATCTGCGTGCCGCTGGCCGTGGTCGCGTTCGCCGTCATCCAGAAGGTGCTCAAACTGCCGCTGACCCGCCGCGACACCAAGGTCGACTGGTGGGGCGCCACCTTCATCACCGGCGGCACCACCGCGCTGATGCTGCTGCTCTCCCTGGGCGGCAAGGAGTTCGGCTGGAACTCCGGGTGGACCTACGGGCTGGGCGCGCTCAGCCTGGTGATGTTCGGCCTCGCCGTCGTCGCCGAGCGCCGGGCGGCCGACCCGATCCTGCCGCCGCGCCTGTTCGGCAACCGCACCTTCGTGCTGAGCGCCGTCGCGTCCCTGCTGGTCGGCGCCGCGATGTTCGGCGCGCTGATGTTCCTCCCGCAGTACCTGCAGATCGTCAAGGGCATGAGCCCCACCGGCTCCGGCCTGATGACCCTGCCCCTGGTGCTCGGGCTGCTGATCTCCTCGATCACGGTCGGCCGGTTCGTCACCAGGACCGGCCGCTGGAAGATCTTCCCCGTCGCCGGCATGCTGCTGGTCGCCCTCGGCCTGTTCCTGCTCTCCCGGTTGCATGTCGACAGCTCGCTGGCGGTCGTCGGCATGGACGTCACGGTGCTCGGCGTCGGCCTCGGCGCCTCCATGCAGATCCTGATCCTGGCCGCGCAGAACGCCGTGACCCGCGCCGACCTGGCCTCCACCACCTCGGGCGTGACCTTCTTCCGCTCCCTCGGCGGCGCGGTCGGCGTCGCCGCCTTCGGCGCGATCCTGACCAACCGGCTCAGCTCGGAACTGCTCTCCCTGGCCAGGGCCGCGCACCTGCCCCTGACCGGCGGCGCGACCCCGGGCCTCGGCTCCCCCGACGCCATCCGCCGCCTGCCCGCACCGGTGCTGGAGGTCATCCTGGAGGCCTTCACCCGGGCCATCCACACGGTCTTCCTGGTGGGGGTCCCCATCGCCGTCCTGGCCTCGGCGACCGCCCTGCTCCTGAAGGAACTCCCCCTTCGCTCGGCCCGGACCGCCCCCGCCGATCCGGCCTCCCCCGCAGGCCCGGCCTCCCCCGTGGACCCGGCCTCCCCCGCAGGCCCGGCCTCCCCCGTGGACCCGGCCGCTCCCCCGGTCAAGGCCTAGCGCCATCCCCGCTGCGCCCGGGGCCGCCCCCTCACCGCCGGTCCCGGGCACTTTTCGACGTACGGGGACGTCCCGCTCCCGTACCGTCGACAATCAGACCGAGGCCAGGGCGGCCTCGGACTCGAGAACGGCGGCGACGGCGTTGACGACCGCCGCGATCCGCACGGCTTCCTGGATCTGCTCGCGGGACACGCCCGCCCGGCGCAGCACCTGCTCGTGCGACTCCAGGCAGCGACCGCAACCGCCGATCGCGGAGACCGCGAGCGACCACAGCTCAAAGTCGATCTTGTCGACGCCGGGGTTGCCGATGATGGTCATCCGCAGCTTGGCCGGGAGCGTGGCGTAGGTCTCGTCACCGATGAGGTGCATGGACCGGTAGTAGACGTTGTTCATCGCCATGATCGCCGCCGCGCCCTTGGCGGCCGTGAACGCCTCGTCCGAGAGGTTGTCCGCGGCCTCGGCGGCGATCTCGGCGATCACCCGCTGGGATCTGGTCGCCGCGGCGCAGGCGAGCAGCGTCCCCCACAGCTGCTGCTCGCTCAGCGAGGAGGTCGTGACGAGCGATCCCAGGTTGAGCTTGATGTCCTTCGCGAAACCGGGAAGGGAGCCCTTGAGATTGTCGATCGACATCAGGCGCCGGCCATCAGCTTCTTGGCGTCGAGGCCGGTCTCTCCCTTGTTCCAGTTACAGGGGCACAGCTCGTCGCTCTGCAGGGCGTCGAGGACCCGCAGGACCTCCTTGACGTTGCGGCCGACGGAGCCCGCGGTCACCATGACGAACTGGATCTCGTTGTTCGGGTCGACGATGAAGGTGGCGCGCTGGGCGACACCGTCCTCGCCGAGGATGCCCAGGTCGGCGGAGAGTTCGCGCTTGATGTCCGACATCATCGGGAAGGGCAGGTCACGCAGGTCCGGGTGATCCTTGCGCCAGGCGTGGTGGACGAACTCCGAGTCGACGGAGAACCCGAGGACCTGGGCGTCGCGGTCGGCGAACTCGCCCTCCAGACGGCCGAACTCGGCGATCTCGGTCGGGCAGACGAAGGTGAAGTCCTTCGGCCATGCGAAGTAGATCTTCCACTTGCCCTCGTAGGTCTTGTGGTTGATCTCGGCGAACGCGTTGTCCGCGTCCAGGGAGACACAGGCGGTCAGCTCGAACTCAGGGAAGTGGTCACCGACGGTGAGCAAGTCCGGTTCTCCTTTGCAGAGGACGTCGTTGTCGGGCCCCACCTTGCCGCATCTACCATTGATCCGAGAAATCAAGCAGTCGGACCAATCTGAGAGGCACTTCCTATCAGTGAGCCCATGCCCACCCTCGCTCAGCTGCGGGCATTCCTCGCGGTCGCCGATCACCTGCACTTCAGGGAGGCGGCCACTTCACTCCGGATGAGCCAGCCGGCTTTGTCGAGTGCGGTCTCGGCCCTGGAGGAGACTTTGCACACACAGTTACTGGAACGCACCACCAGGAAGGTTCTGCTGACCCCGGCGGGCGAGCGGGTGGCGATGCACGCCGCGCGGGTGCTCACGGCGGTGGGGGATCTGATGGGCGAGGTGGCCCACAGCCGGGAGCCGTTCTCCGGGCCGGCGCACCTGGGAGTGATCCCGACGGTGGCCCCCTACATGCTTCCGGTGCTGCTGCCCATGTTCTCCCGGAGGTTTCCGCGGCTCAAGCTGACCGTGCACGAGGCGAAGACCGAGACCATCCTGGAGGAACTGCGCGAGGGCCGCCTGGACATGGTGCTGCTGGCGCTTCCGACCGAGACGGCGGGGCTGGTCGAGGAGCCCCTCTACGACGAGGACTTCCTGCTCGCCTTCCCCGCGGATCATCCCCTGGCGGACCAGCCCGAGCCCCTGGGCCGCGACGTGCTCAAGGGACTGGACATCGTGCTGCTCAACCAGGGTCACTGCCTGCGCGAGCAGGCCATCGACGTCTGCCGTGAGGTCGGCGCCCGCGCCACCGCCACCACCTACGCGACCAGCCTCCCCACCCTCGTCCAGCTCGTCGCGGGCGGCCTCGGCGTGACCCTGCTCCCCGAGTCGACGGCGGCGGTGGAGACCGGCAAGCGAGTACGGCTGGCCCTGCGCCGCTTCCGGCCCCCCGCCCCCGGCCGCACCATCGGCCTGGCCTACCGTGCGAGCTCCGCCAAGGCCTCCGAGTACGCCCAGCTGGCCAAGGCCGTCCGCACCGCGATCCGCGCCAAGCGCCTCCCGGTGCGGATCTCCTCGTGATCCGTACTGTTTACGCTTCGCTACCCAGCGCTGCCGCTCGCTTTGCCGAGACGGGTCAGGCGGCTCACGGCCTCGTCGATGACCTCGTCCTTCTTGCAGAAGGCGAAGCGGACGAAGTGCCTGCCGCGCTCGGGATGGGCGTAGAAGACCTGGGTGGGGATGGCGACCACGCCCGCCAAGGACGGGAGCTCCCGGGTGAGGGCGAGGCCGTCGGTGAAGCCCAGCGGGCGGATGTCGGTCTGGACGAAATAGGTGCCCGCGGGGCGGTAGACGTCGAAGCCCGCCGCCGAGAGGCCGCTCATCAGACGGTCGCGCTTGGCCTGCAGGTCGGCGCGGAGGGAGGAGACCCAGCCGAGCTCATGGCGCAGGCCGTACGAGACGGCGAGCTGCCAGGGCGCGCTCGCGGTGAAGGTGAGGAACTGCTTGACGGTCTGGACGGCGCGGATCAGGCCGGGCGGGGCGCAGATCCAGCCGGTCTTCCAGCCGGTGACCGAGAAGGTCTTGCCCGCCGAGGAGATCATCACGGTCCGGTCGCGCATGCCGGGCAGGGTGGCCACGGGAATGTGCTCGACGCCGTCGAAGGTGAGGTGCTCGTAGACCTCGTCGGCGATGGCGATCAGGTCATGTTCCCTGCAGAGCAGGGCGATCTCCTCCAGCTCGGCGCGGGTGAAGACCGTGCCGGTGGGGTTGTGCGGTGAGTTGACCAGGATCGCCCGGGTGCGCGGGCCGACGGCGGCGCGCAGCTCGGCCGGGTCGAAGGTGAAACGGCCCTCGACCGGGCGCAGGGTGACCGGGCGGAGCACGGCCCCGGCCAGGGCGACGGAGGCGGCGTAGGAGTCGTAGTACGGCTCGAAGGCGATCACCTCGTCGCCGGGCTCGCACAGCGCCAGAACCGAGGCCGCGATGGCCTCGGTGGCGCCGACGGTGATGAGGATCTCGCCGTCGGGGTCGTAGTCGAGGCTGTAGTGGTCCTTGCGGTGCTCGGAAACGGCCTGGCGCAGTTCGGGAACGCCGGGGCCCGGCGGATACTGGTTGAAGCCGTCACGGATCGACGACACCGCGCGATCGAGCATCGCGGCGGGCCCGTCGGTGTCGGGGAAGCCCTGCCCCAGATTGATCGAGCCGGTCCGTACGGCGAGCGCCGACATCTCAGCGAAGATCGTCGTGCCGAACTCGCGCATCCGCGCCACCAGAGGATCGTTCACACGCGCCAGCGTAATCCCGCACACGCCTTCTCCGCCTCACCGCCGGGATCATCTGGCCGGGGTCGTCTATACGGGATTCCCTGCGTGGTGATACGTCTGATTCTTGTGACCGGGACTTCTTCTGCGGCGTTACGTCTGGATTCCCCCACCCGAAGGCTTCACGAGCTGGACGCGCTTCGCGGCCTCGCCGTGTGCGGGATCATGCTGGTCAACACCTGGCAGCACACGCGCGAGCATCTGAGGCCCACGGATCGCAACGCGATCGACTGGGCGATCGACAACCTGCTGCAGAGCAGGTTCTATCCGATCTTCTCGTTCCTGTTCGGGGTCAGCCTCGTCCTGTTCCTGAGGGCGGCGGCCGACCGGGCGGACCACCCCCGGGTGGTGCTGCTGCGCAGGCTGGTGGTGCTGGCGTGCTTCGGCGGGATTCACCATCTCGTGAACCCGGGCGAGGTGCTCCTGCCGTACGCGATCTTCGGGGTGCTGATCCTCCTGCCCGCCTCCTTCCTTCCCCGGTCCGCGGTGCTGGTGCTGGGGGTGGCCGGCACGGCCTGGGCGGTCCACGGCGGCGGCGGGGTGAAGCTCGTCCCGGGCTTGTTGCTGCTGGGCATGGCCGTGATCGAGTACGCGCCGCCCGCGTGGCTGCTGCCCTCCGTCTTCCTGTTGAGCACCGCGCTGGGGGCGGGGCTGGGCTACCTGTGGGTCCGCTCCGCCGGCAACCCCGCTCTCTTCTACCGGGGCACCTACCCGGCCGCGGGGCTGGCCGCCGCGACGGCGTACTGCACCGGGCTGCTGCTGCTCCTGCGGACCCCGCTGCGCGACAGGCTGCTGGGGGTGCTGGCCCCGCTCGGCCGCATGGCGCTGACGAACTACCTGGCCGGCACCGCGGTCATCCTGCTGTCGCTGCCGCTGCTCACCGCCGACCCGACCCGGGTCACCGTGGTCGCGCTGGCGGTCGGCGTGCTGGTGATCCAGGTCGTGTTCAGCCGGATGTGGCTGGCCCGGTTCAGATACGGCCCGCTGGAGTGGGTGTGGCGACGCCTCACATGGGTGGAGCCGGTGCCGAACCGCCGGATAGGGTCGGGAGTGTGACACGCATCGCCCTGTGCCAGATCCCCGTCTCCGAGGAGCCCTCCGCCAACCTGCGCCGTGCCCTTGAGGCGATGGACAGGGCCGCCGGTGACGGCGCCGAGCTGGCCATCTTCCCCGAAGCCACCCTCACCCGGTACGGCAGGCGGATCACCGACCTGGCCGAGCCCCTGGACGGGCCCTTCGTCACCGGGCTGGCCGAGTCCGCCAAGGCGCACGGCATGGCCGTGATCGCGGGAGTGTTCGAGCCCGGCGACGGCCGGGTCCACAACACGGCGGTGGCCATCGGCCCCGACGGCGGGATCGAGGCGGCCTACCGGAAGATCCACCTGTTCGACTCCTTCGGGGCCCACGAGTCCGAGTTGGTCGCACCGGGCGACACGCCGGTCGTGGTGAGGCTGGCCGGGCTCAGGATCGGCCTGGTCATCTGCTACGACATCCGGTTCCCCGAGCTGACCCGGGCGCTGGTCGACCAGGGAGCCGACCTGTTCGCGGTGACCGCCGCCTGGGGAGCCGGGCCGATGAAGGAGGAGCACTGGGCGACCCTGGTCCGGGCCCGCGCGATCGAGAACACCACCTGGGTGGCGGCCGTGGGCCAGGCCCCGAACCCGGAGGCCCACGACGGCTTCGGGATCGGCCGGAGCATGCTGGTCGATCCGATGGGCGTCGTCCGCACGGATCTGGGCCCGGCGCCCGCCGTTCAGACGTGCGAGCTCGACCCTCAGGTCACGATTGCCACCCGGAATGCCCTGCCCTGCCTGGAACACCGGCGGCTCCAGGTCCACAGATCGTAAAATGCCACCGTGAGTGAGCCACCCGGGCGTAGAACGCAGATGCAGAAGGTCATCCCGCCTCGGCTGCTCGTGCCCTATATGGCCGGCAGACGGACCGTGATCTCCGGATATGTCTACCGGGTGCAGGACTGCGCCCGCCTGACGACCCCCGCCCAGCTCTTCGTGGGCCTGGACCTGGGGTTCGAGGGCTCCGAGCTGACCGTCTCGGTGCCTGAGGTCTATCTCATGCGCTGGTTCGCCCGCGACATGGACAGCTACGTCGTGCCGTACGGCCCGCACATGGGCGGTGACTGGAACGATGCACCGCCATTCGCCGGAAACGGCTTCACGACCTCGCGCGAGCACGTCGTGCCGCAGTTCCACACCACACCGATGCCGATCCCCGCGGGGGCAGAGATCATCCACGTGACTCCCGGCGAGGAGCGCCTCTTCGCCCTCTACGACGGACTCAGCTGGCGGCCGGCCTCATGAGCGCCGAGATCGAGCCGGTGGCCTCGGGCTTCGTCGCCCACTACGCCGACCAGACCTACGTCGCGGCCCTCGGCCCGGGCAGCGACGAGGTCGTGCTGTTCAACGAGGAGGCCCGGGAGGGCTTCGAGGCCGCCTCCGGCTACTGGCGGAGGGTCGTGTCCCGCGAGGACCTCGACTGGCTGGTGCTGGTCCGCACGGTCGGCGCGTTCGGCGGCGAGCCGTGCCTGGTGCTCGACGTCTCGGAGGAGAACGGCGAGGAGAGCCTGCACATCGCCTACACCGGGCACAGCGGGCTGAAGGCCGAGGCGCTGGGCTACTGGATGGTCGACCACGGCGCCTACGAGGTCGTCGTCCCCCGTGACGAGGTGTTCTCCATCCGGATCGAGCGCGTTCCGATCTCTCTCACCCCGTCGCGGTCGGAACCGTAGGGCCGGGAAAAGAGCCGGGAAACCGGCGGGGCCTGTCAACCGACGGGCCGCGCAGGTGTCTCGACAGTGTGATTGATCTTTCCACGGCGACGCCTCTCTCAGCGGCGCCTCCCTCGTTCGCGGAACTGTTCGCGGCGCACTATCTGTCGATGGTGCGCCTGGCCGGACTGCTCGGTGCCGACGATCCGGAGGACATCGCCCAGGAGGCGTTCGCCCGCCTTCATGCGCGGTGGGCCCGGCTGCGCGACGACGGCTCGGCCGTCGCCTACGTCCGGTCCATCGTGTGCAACCTGACCCGTAACCGGCTGCGCCACCTGCGGCTGGTACGGCTGCGACCGCTCGATCCCCCGCCGTCCGCCCAGGGCGGCGAGCACGCGGTCATCGTCGCCGAGAAACACCAGGAGCTCCTGGCGGCCGTCAACCGGCTCCCCCGTCGCCAGCGCGAGGCCCTCGTCCTGCGCTACTGGCTCGACCTTTCGGAGCGGGAGATCGCCGAGGCCATGGGCGTCTCCCCCGGCTCCGTCAAGACGCACACCAGCCGCGGCCTGTCCGCTCTCGGCAAGGCACTCAAGGAGGAATCATGAACGATCTCGAGGAGCGCCTGCGCGCCGCACTCGACGCCCGCGCCGAGACCTACACCGTCAGCTCGGACGCCTACCTGAAGGTCCAGTCCCGCGGCCGCCGGGTACGGCTGCTCCGCTGGGCCGTGCTGGTCCCCGTGGCCGCCGCCGGGACCGCGATCGCGGTGGCCGTGAACCTGACCGGGAACGGCGGCGGGGGCGGTGTCGCCACCGGCACCGTCGACGAACGGCCCGACATGTTCCAGGAAGTCTCGGCGAAGTATCCACCGATCGGCGAACCCCTGACGATCGAGGATCCGTCGGAGAAGCGGCCGGTACGCCTGTGGTTCGCGAAACCGGGGCCCGAGGACCGCAACACCCCCTACGTGTTCTGCAAGATCTCGCAATTCGCGCCCGGTGGATCGCTGTCCGGGTGCGGGGGCTCCAGGTCCCACCGGGACGACGAGCAGGCGTGGTACGAGGGCGGATCCGACTCCCTCTGGCCGCGTCCCGAGACCCTGATGAGCTACGGCGCCGCGCGCGACGCGGTGGCGAAGGTCGAGGCCGTGACCGGCGACGGGACCAGGATTCCCGGCACGATCCACCGGCCCGAGGGCGCACCGCTGGCGATCTGGGCCGTGACCTTCCCGTCGAAGGCCGCGGTGAAGCGCTTCGAGTTCTCCGACGCTCAGGGGAAGGTCGTGCAGCGGGTGAAACTAGAGGCCTCGTCGATGACACCGGAGGCGACCGCCAAGCCCGTCGGACCCACGCTGGACATGCCCGGAGGACTGACAGCCCACCTCGTCACCACCCCGGACAGGACCCTGATCTGGTCACACGACGGCGATGGCGTGGCGATGGACTTCCTGGAACCCCGCCAGTTCCTGGCCGACGTGGACGGCAAAAAGCTGCCGGTGGAGGTCCATCTGCGCGGCAGGCTCTGGTTCGGCGTCGCCCGCCCCGGAACCGCCCGCGTCTCGCTGATCTTCAAGGACGGCACCTCGGTCACCGCCGACACGGTCCCCGACCCCTGGGGCGGCACCGCCGTGCTGTTCTCCGGTGCCTATCAGCGCCCCGGAGACGTCTACCTGGAGGGATTCCAGCTCGTCGGCTACGACGACGCGGGGGTCGAGATCTGGCGCGACGACAATCCTGCCGTCACGCCGCTCTGGCAGACCCCTCAGCCCACCCCGAGCCGCCGGTAGCGGGCCAGGCGGGCGGTGAGGCGGTCCGCGGGGGCCCGCCTCAGCAGGCCGGCGATCTCGTATTCGAGGGCGCCGGCCACCCGGCGGCAGAACGCCTCGGGCTCGTAGGCGGCGTCGGGACGCTCCGGGATGATCCGGTCCACGACGCCGTCCCGCTTCAGGTCGGTGGATTTCACGCCCTGCGCGGAGGCGATCTCCGGGGCGAAGTCCACGCTGCGGTACAGCAACGCCGAGGCGCCCTCGGGAGGCAGCGGGGACAGCCAGGCGTGCTGGGCGCACAGCACCCGGTCGGCCGGGAGAAGCGCGAGGGCGGCGCCGCCCGCTCCCTCGCCGAGCAGCAGGCAGACGGTCGGGGCGTCGAGCATCACCAGGTCGGCCAGGGATCGGGCGATCTCGGCGGCGAGGCCGCCCTCCTCCGCCGCCTTGGACAGCGCGGCCCCGGAGGTGTCGATCACGGTGACCAGCGGCAGGCCCAACTCCGACGCCAGGCGCATGCCCCTCCGGGCGACCCGGAGCGCGGCCGGGCCGATCGGGGCCACTCTCCGCTGGCGGCTGCGGTCCTGGCCGAGCACGACGGCGGGGGCCGCGCCGAACCTGGCCAGGGCGATGAACAGACCGGGGTCGTTCTCGCCCTCGCCGGTGCCGTTGAGCGGGCTGACGTCGGAGGCTCCCAGCTTGAGCAGCGTCCGCACACCCGGGCGGTCGTCCCGGCGGGAGCGGCTGATCGCGTCCCACGCCTCGATCGGCTGGACGCGCTCGTCCGGCTCGGGCCCGCTCTCCAGCCCGTCGCGAGGGGCGCACAGCACGGCCAGCACCCGGATCGCGGTCCGCCGCGCGTTCTCCGCGGAGACGACCGCGTCGACCAGCCCGTGGGCGAAGAGGTTCTCCGCGACCTGCACACCTTCCGGGAACGGGTAGCCGTGCAGCGACTCGAACACCCTCGGCCCGAGGAACCCGATCAGCGCGCCCGGCTCGGCGGCGGTGACGTGCCCCAGCGAGCCCCAGGAGGCGAAGACCCCGCCGGTGGTGGGGTGGCGGAGATAGACGAGGTACGGCAGGCCCGCGGCGCGGTGGGCGGCCACCGCGGCGGTGATCTTCACCATCTGGGTGAAGGCCAGCGCGCCCTCCTGCATCCGGGTGCCGCCGGAGGCCGGGGCGGCCAGCAGCGGAAGCCGCTCGGCCGTGGCCCGCTCGATGGCGGCGGTGAGCCGCTCGGCCGCGGCCACCCCGATCGACCCGGCCAGGAAGGAGAACTCGCAGGCGACGACCGCGACCCGGCGTCCGTCGAGCAGGCCCTCACCGGAGATCACCGATTCGTCGTATCCGGTCCTGGCCCGCGCCTTGGCCAGTTCCTCCGCGTAGTCCGAGCCCGGCGCGGCCGGATCGGCGGGCGTCTCGTCCCACGACCGCCACGTCCCCGGGTCGAGGACGGTGGCGACCAGGGTGCGGGCGTCGGGCCGGGCAGGGCTCATCCCCCGGCTCCGCACGGTGGAATCCGCGTGGGGCAGGCTCTCATCCTTCACGTTCCTCCAGCCACGCGAGGACCTCGTCGTTGTGCTGGCCGAGAGCGGGCGGGGCGGCGTGGCGCACGGGCGGCTCGCCGTCGAAGCGCAGCGGCGGGCCCGGAAGCTCGATGGTGCCGAGCACCGGGTGGTCCACCTCGACGAGCAGCCCTTGGGACCGGGTCTGCTCCCAGGCGTAGACCTCGTCGATGGACCTGATCGCCCCGGCGGGCACGCCGGCGCCGCCGAGCGCGGCCAGCCAGTGCGCGCGATCGTGCTTGGCGAGCGACTGCTCCATGTCGGCGATCAGCTCATCTCGATGCGCAAACCTATCTCTGTTTGTCGCATATTTCGGGATATCGGGATCGATGTCTAGCAGGGTGGCCACCTTCCGCCACTGCGCGTCGTTCGCCACCGCGATCTGGATCATGCCGTCGGCACAGTGGAAGGCGCCGTAGGGGGCGATGGAGGTGTGGTGGTTGCCGTTCGCCCTGGGCACCTGGCCGCCGACCGTCCAGGCCGTGCCGTGATAGGAGTGCACGCCGGTCACGGCGGCCAGCAACGACGTCCGCACGACCTTGCCCCGCCCGGTCCGCTCGCGCTCGTAGAGCGCGGCCACCACGCCGTAGGCGCCGTGGATGCCCCCGAGCAGGTCCGCGATCGAGGCACCGACCCGGTACGGCTCGTCGGCGGACGGCCCGGTGAGGCTCATCAGCCCGGCCTCACCCTGGGCGATCTGGTCGTAGCCGGGCCTGCCGCCCTCGGGACCGTCGTGGCCGAAGCCGGTGATCGACAGGATGACCAGGCGCGGGTTGAGCTCGTGCAGCCGCTCCACGCCGAAGCCCAGCCGGTCCAGGACGCCGGTGCGGAAGTTCTCGATCAGTACGTCGCTCTGCCGTACCAGACGCTCGATCAGGACCTTGCCCTCGGCGGACTTGAGGTCCACGGTGATCGACTGCTTGTTGCGGTTGGCCGCGAGGAAGTAGGTGGAGATGTCACCGCCGGGGCCGACGAACGGCGGCCCCCAGCCCCGTGACTCGTCGCCGCCTTCGGGATGTTCCACCTTGATCACCCGGGCGCCCAGGTCACCGAGCATTTGCGCGGCGTGCGGCCCCGCCAGCGCACGCGAGAGGTCGAGAACGACGATGTCGCCGAGGGCTCCCTGCAAGATCAACCTCCAATTGTGGTCGCCGAGCCTAGTCGAACCGGAGTAAGAAAAGCATTCCTCATGCTGTCGGCCGGCTTTTCGACGGCCCGCACCGCCCCCACCCCCGGGCGCGGCACACTCGAATCTTTCCAGGCGGAGGTTCCCCTCCTCCGGCCCCTCCCCCTCCGGAACCGGCCGGAGCCCCCCGGGCGGCGTGAGCCTCCGGCCGACGACACCGGCCGGACCCTCTTTCTTCGGATACTGCCACCATGAAGGGGTGGGCGCAGCCGTCTCCTTCGAGGATCTGGCCGGGACAATCCGGGAACTATCACCATCATGCGGGCCGGTTCGCGTCGTCGCGGTGGACGGACCCGGCGGGTCCGGCAAGACGACCTTCGCCAAGCGGCTGGCGCGGACGCTGGGCGCCCAGGTGGTCCACAGCGACGACTTCCCCGTGCCGTGGGACGAGCCGCCCGTGGCGTGGTTCCAGCGCGTGGAGGACCAGGTGCTCGGCCCGCTGGCGGCGGGCGAGCCGGGAGGGTACCGGCGCTACGACTGGGTCCGCGGCGGGTTCGCCGAGTGGGTGGACGTGCCGGTCGCGCCGGTGCTGCTCCTCGAAGGGGTGAGCACGGCCCGGCGCACGGCTCCCACCGCCCTCACCATCTGGGTGGAGGCGCCCAGGGACCTCCGGCTGGCCCGCGCCCTGGTCAGGGACGGCGCCTCCTTCGCACCCCAGTGGCACGACTGGATGCGCGCCGAGGACGAGTGGTTCGCCGCCGACGGCACCCGCTCCCGCGCCGACCTCCTCCTCGACGGAGCCTCGGTTCCCGGGGAGTTCGTCATGATCCCGAGCCCGCCACGCGAGGAGCACCGGAGACTCAGACCTCACGCCACCTGAGAGGCGCGCGTTGTCCGAGCGGCGGCGCGCACGCAGGGGTACATTGAACACGCCGCCTCCTACGGGGGGAGTGGAAGTGAGCCCGGGTGGACCGCCGGACGACGGAAGCCCGGGCTTCGCGCCATCTGAGTGACAGCGCGCACAGCCGATGATCACGACGCCGCAGGGCTGAAGGGTCCCCACGGCGTCGATCAATCGGACCCGGCGCCTGTCCTTACATATGGTCCACCTCGGCGTACGGCAGGCCGCCCGACAGCGAGGGGAAGCCGGGGCCGCGTTCGAAGAAGGGACGGTCGGCCGGGAGCAGGGCGCGCAGCTCGGCGCGGCGGCTCGCGGTGGCCTCGGCGTCCACCTGGAGGTCGTCGCGGGAGCCGTGCAGGATGACCCCGTAGTCGTCCCGGGCCCCTTCGATCGAGACCTTGCCGTCGCGGACGTCGGCGGCCACCCGAGCGGGGTCGCGGTCCAGCGGCGAGCCCCAGCCGCCGCCTCCGGTGGTGCGGACGCGGATCACCTCACCGGCGCGGACCGGTGAGTCGTCGACCAGGCCTTCCATCTCCCGGCCCTCGATCTCCACGACGAACGGCCGTCCCGCCTGCCCGCCGTTCACGCCCCAGCAGGACAGGATCGAGCGGTCGGCGATGGACATGAACGAGGCGTCGCGCAGCATCCGCAGGTGCTTGTCGTAGCCGAGACCACCGCGGTAGAGGCCGGGGCCGCCGGAATCCCGGGCCAGGCCGAGCCGTTCGACCCGGAACGGCCAGCGGGACTCGGCGAACTCGACCGGGATGTTGCGCGAGTCGGGAACGACGTGGATGGTGTCCTCGCCGTCGGCGTACCACCGGCCGCCCGAGCCCCCGCCGAGGACCTCCCTCATCAGGTACGGCACGCCGTCGGCGTCCTCGCCGTAGACGCCGGTGTAGCGGATGGTCTCCTGGTCGGCGGGCATCCGGCCGCCGGTGGCCTTGGCCAGAACCCCGGCCAGAACCCCGAGCAGCCGGAGGATCACGAACGTGCGGGCGTTCGTGGGGGCCGGGAAGATCGGGGTGAGCAGCGTGCCCTTCTCCGGGAACCTCATCTCGATGAGGGGAACGACGCCCTCGTTGACGTCCAGCTCCGCCATCCGCTCCGGGGTCTCGGCCAGGTTACGCAGGATCGGCGCGAGCCACTTCTTCAGGAACACCCCGTCGGCGTAGTCACCCGCGTGGTTGATCGGCCCCTTGGCCTGCGGCGACGTGCCCGTGAAGTCGATGACCAGCGGCGCCTCGGCGCTGTGGTCCACGGTGAGGGTGATCCGCTGGGTGTGCAGGCGGGGCTCGTCCACGCCGTCGTGCTCGGCGTAGTCCTCCCACACGTGCGTGCCCTCCGGGATCTTGGCCAGCAACTCCCTGCGGAACGTCTCGGTGGTCTTGGAGATGATCGCGTCGAAGCACTCCTCGACCGCCTCACGCCCGTAGCGGTCGAACAGCTCCCCCAGCCGCCGCGCGCCCATCAGGCAGGCCGAGCACTCGGCGTCCAGGTCACCGGCGAGCGAGTCGGGCATCCGCGAGTTACGCGTCATGATCGTGAGCGCCGCCCGGTTGGGCACTCCCCGATCCCACAGCTTGATCGGCGGGACCATGAGCCCCTCCTCGAACACGCTCCGCGCGTGTGAGGGCATCGATCCGGGGACCGCTCCGCCGATGTCGTCGTGATGGCCGAACGCCTGCACGAACGCGACCACGGCTCCGTCGTGGAAGACCGGGACGGTGACGCACAGGTCGGGCAGATGCCCGATGCCGCCCTCGGACAGATAGACGTCGTTGTGGAAGAACACGTCGCCGGGATTCATCTCGGCCACCGGGAAGTCCCTGACGACGGGCTGCACCAGCGCCGAGTAGGACCTGCCGGTCAGCTTGCGGAGCCGTACATCGTGGATGCCCGCCCGGAAGTCGTGCGCGTCGCGGATCATCGGGGAGCGGGCCGTCCGCGCGATGGCGGTCTCGACCTCCTTCTCGACCGACGCGAGCGTGCCTTCGACGATCTCCACCAGAACCGGGTCGGCGATGCCGGTCGACCTCTCATCACGTTGGCTCATTGGTCGCTCACCGCTCCTCGCTCGCTCCGCGGGCCGCTCGTCCCTCGCGGACCACTCCGCTCACTGCGTCGGGTTCGCTTCACGACGCACCTCCAGATTTCCGAACTCGTCCATGGTCGCCGTGAAGCCGGGATGCACCGGCAGCGTGGAACCGTACTCCTCGATGACCGCGGGACCCTCGATCGTCGTTCCGGCGGCCAGGTCGGCGCGGCGGTGGATCGGGGCCGGGCCCCACTCCTCGTAGAAGACCTCGCGGGTCGCCACCGGCTCGGGTTCCGCCGTGCCGTACGGCTTGCGCCCGATGGTCGGGCGGGTGATCGGGCCGATCCCGGAGACGCGGAGGTTGACCCACTCGACGCCGTGCCGGGGATCGTCGCGGTAGTCGTATCCGTAGAGCCTCCGGTGCGCCTCGTGGAAACGGTCCAGCACCTCGGCCTGCCACGCCTCGTCCAGCGGCCCGGCGGGGGCGGGCACCCGGACCTCGTAGGCCTGGCCGTAGTAGCGCAGGTCGGCGCTGCGCGCGTAGACGTGCCGGCCGGTGTCGAACCCCTCGCGGTCGAGGGCCTCGGCGGCCTGCCTCTCCAGGTCGCCGAAGATCTCGGCGGCGGAGTCGAGGGGGAGTTCGCGGGTGACGAAGGTGCGCACGTAGTCGTTCTTGACGTCCACCGTGAGCAGGCCGAACGCCGACACGTTGCCCGGGTCGGGCGGGATGATCACCGACGGCAGGTCGAGAATGTCGATCAGCCTGCAGACCAGCAGAGGCCCCGAGCCGCCGAAGGCGACCATGGGGAAGTCGCGCACGTCCAGGCCCCGCTTGACGGTGATCTGGCGGATCGCGTTGGACTGGTTGAAGGCGCTGATCTCCAGAATGCCGGCCGCGGTCCGTTCGGGGCTCAGACCGAGCTTGCCCGCCAGCGCCTCGATTCCCTGCCGCGCCGCGTCGGCGTCGAGCGGGATCTCCCCGCCGAGCAGGTGCGGGGGAACCCGCCCGAGGAAGACGTGCGCGTCGGTGACGGTGACCTCGGTGCCGCCACGGCCGTAGCAGAGGGGACCGGGGTCGGCCCCGGCGGACTTGGGCCCGACCTTCAGGGTGCCCTCGGGTGAGATCCACGCGACGGACCCGCCTCCCGCGCCCACGGTCACGATGTCGATCATCGGGATCTTGCACGGGTAGCGGCCGATGCTGCCCTCGGTGGTCAGGGACGGCTCGCCGTCGATCACCACCGCGACGTCGGTGGAGGTGCCTCCGCCGTCCAGCGTGATCACCGACGGGTGACCGGCGGTGGACGCGATCAGCGCGGCGCCGAGCGCGCCCGCGGCCGGGCCCGAGAGCACCGTGGTGATCGGCTGGTGCACGACCTCCGCCGCGGACAGCACGCCGCCGTTGCTCTTCATCACCGAGAACGGCATGCCGAGGCGGTCGGCGAGGTTGGCGATGTAACGGCGCATGGTCGGCTTGACCGCGGCGTCCACCAAGGTCGTCACCGAACGTTCGTATTCGCGGTATTCGCGCAGCACGTCGCTGGAGATCGAGACGACCGCGTCGGGATGTTCCCGTTCGAGGACCTCACGCATCCGCAGCTCGTGCTCGGGGTTGGCGTAGGAGTGCAGGAAGCACACGCCGATCGCGGTGATCCCCCGCTCCCGGAACCATCTGGCCGCCTCCACGGCCTGTGCCTCGTCGAACGGCCGGACCTCGGTGCCGGTGTGGTCCAGGCGCCCGCCGACGGTTCTGATCCGGTGCACCGGAACGATCCGGGACGGTTTCACCCAGAAGTAGGAGTTCCCGTAACCGTCCGGCACGCTCTGCCGGGCGATCTCCAGGATGAATTCGAAGCCTTCGGTGGTGATGAAGCCCAGATCGGCGATGCGATCCTCAAGGAGCTGGTTGGTGGCGACGGTGGTGCCGTGCACGACCGCCGCCACGTTCTCCACGCCGGCTTTCTCAAGCACCTTCCGCACTCCCGCCATGAACCCGTCGGCCGGGTTGGCGGGGGTGGAAGGAGTCTTGGTGGTGGTTATCTCACCTGTCTGTTCGTCCACCGCGACCACGTCGGTGAACGTGCCTCCGGTGTCGACCCCAATACGGACGCTACGCATGCATCCGTGTCTACCCAGTGACCCGGAGTCGGCAAATCGGCGGACCCTGCCGAAGCTACCCCTGATCCTTGGGCATTCTTAGCGGCGACGCGGTCCCATGGTGGAGCCGATCACCGCGTCCGCGTCGTGCGCGTGCACCTTCGCGGCGAGCCGGATGGCCATCTCGTTGGTACGGCGCAGCTCGGCCTCGACCCGGTCCCTGCCGGACTGACCGACCTGCACGCCGAAGTAGGCACCGATGATGGCGCCCGAGACGCCGACCAGACCGGCGAACGGGGCGGCGGACTCGCCGTCGCGCAGCGCGATCACCACGAACCCGACCAGGATGACGATCAGGCCCACGAGGACGACGTAGAAGCCGTACCGCCAGCGAGCCGCCTCCGCCTTGGCGGCGACGACCTCGTCCTCGGTCATCATCGCCGCGAGCGCGGCGGGCATCTCGGCGGTCTCCTCGGCGGGGGACACCGTGGGGCGCGTTACGGCGGGGGACTTGCCGGAGGGCGGAACAGAGGTCTTGATGTCGGTGGTCGTCACAGATTCTCCACTTCTTGATAGGCCAATAGGAATCTCCCACGCTTTTGACAATCAAGCCAAGTCAAGCCGTGTCGGCGCGGGAGCTGACCCTCTACCAGCGCATCGCCTGCCCAAACCCTCACATCCGACCCACTAAGCTGACCCTTTGTGACCGATTCGTCTGCACTCTCTGCCGTCCCCGCCGGAACCCGCGACGGGGTGCTGCGCTTCTACTTCGGCCCGATGGACTGCGGCAAGTCCACGCTGGCTCTGCAGATGAACTACAACCACCGCCGTCAGGGCAGGCGTGGTCTGGTGCTGACCAAGCACGACCGCTCGGGCGGCCCCCAGGTCACCAGCCGGATAGGGCTGGACAGCGAGGCCATCGAGGTCGTGGACGACCTCGACCTGGTGGCCCTGGTCCGCGCGCACCAGCCCATCGACTACGTGATCTGCGACGAGGCGTGCTTCTACACGGTCGCCCAGATCGAGCAGCTCGCCGATCTGGCCGACGACTTCGGCGTCGACGTCTACGCCTTCGGCCTGGCCTCGGACTTCCGCTCACAGATGTTCCCGGCGGCCCAGCGGCTCTTCGAGCTGGCCGACGAGATCAGCCGCCTGCAGGTCGAGGTTCTGTGCTGGTGCGGCCGCCCTGGCCACCTGAATGCCCGGGTGGTCGGCGGCAGGCTGGTGCGCACGGGCGAGCAGGTGGTCATCGGGGACACCGGCGATGACCCGATCCGCTACCAGGTCCTCTGCCGCCGCCACCACCGCTCGGGCGACCTCGGCACCTCCAGCCGGTCTCTCGCCCTGCTCGAATCCAGCTGACCCCCGCGATCATGGCGAGAGAGCACCGCTTTCATATGACCTCACAAAAGGTCATAAACGGAACAACCTCCAGCGACTCGCGAATTAAAGCGGATATATCCGGTTAAGCTCCACGCGAGTTCTTCCAGGAGAATCCGTGCAAGGTTTTTCTCGTCGAGTGCCGCTGACCACCGTCCTCGCGGTGGCCGCCGCCGGACCGGCCGCCTCGGCGTTCCAGATGAACGGCGTGGGGCAGCAGTTCCACCTGCTCAGCAAATACATCCCGGAGGCACCACAAACTCCCGAGGAGCTCCCGGTGAAGTGGCTGGTGGACAACGGATATCTCAAGCAGCTGAACTGAGCCCGGCTCAGCATGCCGCGCCGCCCGCCCGCGCGGCAAGCGGGCTCACGAGGCGGCGGCGATCTCTTCGAGGCGGCCGGCGAGCTGGACGGGATCACCGTCGACCAGGGCGGCCACCGCGCGCCACCAGGCGAACCACTCGCCGCTGCGCCACATCCAGTCGACCCGCTCGATCGCGGCGATGACATCGCCCTTGACCCGCCACGGTTCTCCGGCCTGCCCGGCGGAGGCGCCGTTGCGCAGGGCCCAGGCGCGCAGGATCCCGGCAGCGGCGGTGTCGACCGGCTGCTCGTAGGGGTCGGGGTTCTCCCCCAGCCTGTGCGGGCCGAGACCGGCCGCCACGCCCCAGCTCCACTGGGCCTCGGCCGGGGGCGAGTAGCGCAGGGAGTCGAAGTCCAGGTTGGAGCCGAGGTCGCCGCCGGGGCGCCTGACCACCACCGCGTCGAGCCGGCCGCCCGTGTCGAAGGAGACCACGAGCCGCCGGCCCGCGGCGGCGTCCGCGGGCAGTGCTATCCGGTCCTCCGCCTGCCAGGAGTTCAGGTCGGTGAACGCGACCGGGTGCCCCCAGGTCTCGTCCGCGGCGTCGTCGGCCATCCAGGCGGCGAGCATCTCCAGAACCGTCAGGTCGGTCCACGGGTCGATGGCGGTCGCGGTGAGCAGCAGTTCGTCCGGAGGCGGCAGCTTGTCTCCTCGCGCCCGCCGCCACCACTCCTCGCCCAGGTCACGGGTTCCGACCAGCAGCCCCGCCAGCGAGGCGAGCTCGGTGGAGCGACGGGTGAGCGGGGCTCCACGTGTGAGTTCGACACATCGTGCGACGCGGTCGGCGCCCAGCACGGCTCTTCCCTCACGGAGCAGGGCGTCGGCCTCAAGTCGCTCCTCGCCCAGCAGGTCACGGATCAGTCTTCTGGCCTCGGTTCGAGCATCCTCCGCACGTGCCTCGCGCATACCAGCCACGTTACGCCCGGAGATCCTTACGCGCGAGGCTCGAGGGGCGGGACGGCCGTGTCTCCGCCCGTGCTCCACACGCCGCGCGTCCGGCCGCGCGGAGCGCGATCAGCGTTTTCCACCGGTACGGCCGAGCAGCCAGCCGATCACCGCGCTGCCGAGTGCGATGCCCGCCCCCATGCCGAACGCGGTGAGGATCTGCCATGCGGGAGCGCCCGCCCCCCGCTGCTTGGCCGGGCGCTCGAAGACCTGCGGGGCCGAGACCGCGGGCGTGGTGATCCCGGCCGAGGGCGTCTGGCCGGGAGCGCCGGCCGTACCGGAGATGGCGGGGGCAGCGGCCGTACCGGCGGGAACGGCGCCTGCCGCCTCGGAGACGAGATGCTCCTCGACGGCGGAGAAGAACTCCCCCGCGGTCTTCTTGGCCACCGAGCTGAGCATGCGCTGGCCGACGCCTCCGATCATGCCGCCGACCACGGCCTCGGCGTCGTAGTCGACCCGGGTGCCGCCCTCGACCTCGCTGAGACGGACCTCCACGGTGGCGTCCACCGTTCCCGGGGCGCCCTGACCCCGGGCCTTGAGCACGAACCGCTGCGGGGCGTCGGGCTCGGACAGGGCCACCTCACCCTGGTAGACGCCCTTGATCGAGGCCACTCCGGCGGTGACCGTCATCCGGTAGGTGTCGGGCCCCGTCTCCTCCAGGCGCTCACAGCCCGGGATCGTGCGCACGAGCACGGCCGGGTTCTGAAGCGCGGACCACACACGTTCTCTGTCGATGCCGAGCACGGCACTGCCTGCGAGCTTCACACCACGAACCCTAGGCAATGGCCCGCCGCGCCGATAACAGCAACATCTGCCGTCGGCGTGGCGCGCGATTGTCATCCGGAACTCTGGTCACTTTTCGTGACCGGCGGGCACGCGCCCGCGCGCCCGCAACGGCTCCCCCACCGCGTGCATGTGCCGCAGCGCCTGCCGGTAGGAGCTCACGAGCCCGGTCTCCAGGTAGTCGATGCCCAGTTCCTCGCAGTAGGCCCGCACGATCGGCTGGGCACGGCGCAGGTTGGCGGTGGGCATGCTGGGAAAGAGGTGGTGCTCGATCTGGTAGTTCAGCCCGCCCAGCACCGTGTCCATGACCCACCCGCCGTGCACGTTACGCGAGGTCAGCACCTGGCGGCGGAGGAAGTCGAGCCGGTCTTCTCCGCTCAGCATCGGCATTCCCTTGTGGTTGGGCGCGAACGTGCAGCCCAGGTAGACGCCGAAGACCGCCTGATGCACGAGGAAGAACACCACGGCCTTGCCCGGCGGCAGCACCGCGAACAGCGTGACCAGGTATACGGCGACGTGCCCGGCCAGCAGCGCCGCCTCCATCCCGCGGTTCCTCAGCGACGGGCGTGACAGCGCCCGGAAGCTGGACACGTGCAGGTTGAACGCTTCGAGCGTGAGCAGCGGGAAGAACAGGAAGGCCTGGTAGCGACCGAGGAATCTGGCCAGCCCGCGGCTGGTGACGGCCTGGTCGACCGACCAGACCAGGACGTCGGGAGAGACGTCGGGGTCGTGGTCCTCGTGGTTGGGGTTGGCGTGGTGGCGGGTGTGCTTGTCCATCCACCAGCCGTAGCTCATGCCGATGCCGAGGTTTCCCGCCAGTAGGCCGGCGATCTCGCTGGCACGCCGGGTACGGAAGACCTGCCGGTGGGCCAGGTCGTGGGCGAGAAGCGCCACCTGGGCGAACACCAGCGCGAGGAAGAACGCCACCAGGAGCTGGTACCAGGAGTCGCCCACCGCGAAGAAAGCGGCCCAGCCGGCGGCGAAGAGGGAGGCGACTAGGCCGATCCTCACGGCGTAGTAGCCGGGTCGCCGCTCCAGCAGCCCCTCCCGTGCGATCCGGCGCGACAGGCGGGCGAAGTCGCTGCCCCGCCTTCCGTCTTCGCCGCCGGCTGATCGATCCGCGTCGATCACGATCGAGTTGGTCACGGTTCTCCTCGGGTGTACCGGGTCACTGGTCGTCCCTCATCAGTCGACAGCTCGGCAGACAAGTGCAAAGAGGCTTAAAAAAAGAGGCTCAAAAGAGGTGCTGTCACAGGATTTCGTGATTACTGCGATCGCGAACTCCCGCTTCCACCCTTGCCCACGGTAGTGCTGGCCCTACCCCGGCACGGACCGGCGCTGGTCGCGCCGCAGAGGGTGATCGTCGGGGATCTCGACGAGGACGATGGGCGTGCCGTCAGGATCCTCGATCCACATCTCGACCAGTCCCCACGGCTCCCGTCTCGGAGAACGGGTCACCCGGACGCCCGCGGCGCTCAGCCGTTCGTGTTCGGCGGACAGGTCACGCACCTGGAGCCAGATCGCGAACGTCCGCCCCGGCACGCCGTCGGACCGGCCGGACAGCTCGAGAAACCCCTGACCGAGAAAGAAGACCAGGCCCGGATCCTCGGCGGGACCGAACTCCCGGTAGACCGCCAGTCCCATGACGTCCTGGTAGAACCGGCGGCTGCGCCCGGGGTCGGAGGGACGCACGAGGATACGACTGCTCAGCACTTCCATATGGCGATCAGCTCCAGGCCCTTGAACCACCCTTGTCGATACCAGGCAACCTCCCCGGTGGGGATCCATCTGTACCCTTCCACCGCTTACGACCTGGGATCGGTGGTAAACGAGTATTTCGCGAAACAGTTGGGGCTCCTGTTACGGCAGGATGGTGGCCCATGGCATCGGGGAAGTCATGGGCGATCAGGACGACGGCCGCAGTCGTGGCGCTGGCGGCGAGCGCGGGGTGCGTCTCGGGCACCGCCGGCGACGGCGCCCGGGATCCCGCCGCCGGCCGTACTCCCGCCCCGAGCGCCAGCCCCTCCCCCGCCGGCCCCCCGGGACCGCCGGGAGTGCTGCCCGGGCGGGGCGAGGTGGGCCGGATTCCCCGGCCCTCCGACGGGTTGCCACCGGTGATCAGCTCCATCCCGACCAGGAGAAAGGTGGTCTTCCTCACCATCGACGACGGGTGGGAGCAGGACCCGGGCTTTCTCGCGCAGGTCAGGAAGCGGCGGATCCCGATCACGGCCTTCGTCACCCGCGACGCGGTGGAGGCCAGGGGCGCGGCCGATCCAACCGCCCAGGGCGGCAGGTTCCTGGGTGCCGGCAAGTGGAACTACGTACGCGACCTGCGTGACGCCGGGGCGGTGATCGAGAACCACACGCTGACCCACCCGAACCTGCCGACGCTCGGCTACGAGCGGCAGAAGGCCGAGATCTGCGGCACTTCCAGACTGATCCGCAAGCACACGGGCGGCCCTCCCACCCTGTTCCGCCCCCCGTTCGGCAACCAGAACACGCTGACCCGCAAGGCCGCCAAGGCATGCGGGATCGACGCCCTCCTGCTCTGGACCGCCACCGTGCAACCCGGCGGGAAGATCGCCTACCAGGTGCCGGACAAGAGACTCCGCCCCGGCGACGTGCTGCTGCTGCACTTCCGGCCCGGCCTGTCGCGGGACTTCCGCATTCTGGTCAACAAGATCAAGCGCCGGGGTTTCCTGCTCGGCAACCTCCACGCCTATCTGAAGGCCGCGACCCGGTAGGCCGCCCCGGCCCCCTGGACGAGCCGCCGGGTCCCCGACTCGAACCCTGAGCAGGTCACCGGGTCCCCCGCCTCGTACCCCGAGCAGGTCACCGGGTCCCCCGCCTCGTACCCCGAGCAGGTCACCGGGTCCCCCGCCTCGTACCCCGAACGAGCCGCCGGGTCCCCCGCTCGGCGTACCCCGGAATCACCCCGGCGGCTGACGACCGATCAACACCTTTCGCCCCACTATGAACATGCGCCTGCGGGGCCCCGGCGGCCCGGGAGGCGCACCCGGCGAGGCGGGGCCAAGCCCCGCGGCGCCGGGGCATCCGTGGAGTCATCCGCGGTAACGCAGGGAGAACCGGCGTCGCGAGCCGGAGGGGACGATCTCGGTCCGGCAGAGGAGTGCGGCCTCGCACCGGACCATGTGACAAAGATCGCAGCAGCTCGCGGCGCCGACCCCCGCCATTGCTCTACGACTTGTAGTACTACTTGAGATAGAACTACAAGCTGTAGAGCTCCAAGTCCGCGAGGGGAAGATGGACGCACTGGACCTGGCACGGTGGCAGTTCGGGATCACCACCGTGTACCACTTTCTGTTCGTACCTCTGACGATCGGCCTCGGCGTCTTCGTGGCCGGTCTCCAGACCGCATGGCATCGCACGGGCAAGGAGCAGTACCTGACGCTCACGAAGTTCTTCGGGAAGCTCTTCCTGATCAACTTCGCGATGGGCGTGGTCACCGGCATCGTGCAGGAGTTCCAGTTCGGCATGAACTGGAGCGAGTACTCGATCTTCGTCGGTGACGTTTTCGGCGCCCCGCTGGCATTGGAGGCGCTGCTCGCGTTCTTCCTGGAGTCGACGTTCCTGGGCCTGTGGATCTTCGGCTGGGACAAGCTGCCCAAACGCATCCACCTCGCCACGATCTGGGCCGCGGTCATCGGCTCCAACATCTCGGCCTACTTCATCCTCGCCGCCAACGCCTGGATGAAGCACCCGGTCGGTTACGAGGTGGTCGACGGCAAGGCACGCATGACGGACCTGTGGGCGGTGCTCACCAACCCCAACGCGCTCGCCCAGGTGCCCCACGTGGTGGGGGCGGCCTTCGTCGTCGCGGGCGGATTCGTGCTGGCGGTCTGCGGCTACCGCATCCTGCGCGAGCGGCGGATCGACCCGGACCGGACCGTCCCCGTACGGCGGGGCCGGGCGGACATGTGGCGGACCCCGATGCGCGCCGCGCTGGTCATGACCGCCATCGCCGGGATCGTGGTCGCGGGCAGCGGGGACATGTCCGCCCAGCTCCTGCACGAGCAGCAGCCGATGAAACTGGCCGCCGCCGAGGGACTCAAGCACGACACGGCGGGTGCGCCGTTCTCCCCCGTGCCGGGGGTGGAGGTGCCGAAGCTGCTCAGCTTCCTGGCCGCCCACGACCCGGACGCGGTCGTCCGGGGCACGGAGGACCTGCAGGCCGCGTTCGAGAAGCAGTTCGGCCCCGGCGACTACCGGCCCAACCTGCCCGTGGTCTTCTGGTCCTTCCGCGTGATGATCGTCTTCGGCCTCGCCACGGTGGGCCTGTCGGTCCTCGGCCTCTGGCTGACCCGCAAGCGCCGCCGCGACCCCCGCCCGGCGCGCGAGATCCCCACCTGGTTCGGCCGGGCCTGCGTGCTGGCGCTGCCCCTGCCGACCATCGCGATGATCTCGGGCTGGCTGCTCAGCGAGATCGGCCGCCAGCCGTGGACCGTCCAGGGCGAGCTGCTCACGGCCGCGAGCGTGTCGCCCGGCGTCAGCCTGACCGAGGTCGCCGTCTCCCTTGCGGTCTTCACCGTGGTGTACGGCGCGCTCGCGCTGGCCGAGGCCGTGTTGCTCCTGCGCCATGTCAAGTCGGGACCCGAGCCCGCCTCCCCCGGCCCCCTCCCGGCGCCTTCCCGCGACGGCGAGGACCAGGCCTCCCGGCTCCAGCCGACCCTGATGTACTGAAAGCGGAAACGATGGAACTGACCACCTTCTGGTTCGCGGTCATCGCGTTCCTGTGGACCGGCTACTTCGTCCTGGAGGGCTTCGACTTCGGCGTGGGCCTGCTGGTTCCGGTGCTGGCCAGGAACGAGGCCGAGCGCAAGCAGGTCATCGGCACGATCGGCCCCGTCTGGGACGGCAACGAGGTCTGGCTGATCACCGCGGTCGGCGCGATGTTCGCCGCGTTCCCCGCCTGGTACGCCGGGCTGCTCAGCGAGTTCTACCTGCCGATCGTGCTGATCCTCGTCGGGCTGATCGTGCGCGGCATCGGCCTGGAGTGGCGGGGCAAGGTCCATCACTCCTCCGACCGCGCCTGGTGCGACCTTGGCATCCTGGTCGGCAGCGCGCTCTCGGCCTTCCTCTGGGGTGCCGTCTTCGCCGACCTGCTGCACAACAGCGCGACGGCCGCGCTGCTCGGCGGGGCGTTCTCGCTCTCGCTGTGCGTGCTGCACGGCGCGGTCTTCGTCGCGCTCAAGACGTCCGGCCCGGTACGCGCCCGGGCGCGCCGTACCGCGATGGCCACCTCCACGGTCGCACTGCCCGCCGCCGTGGTGGCGCTGTCCAACATCCCCTCGTCCGGTACGGCCGTCGCCGAGTGGGGCACGACCCCCTGGCTGTGGGCGTGCGCGCTGACCTCGGTGGCCGCCCTGGCCGCCGGGATCGCGCTGACCTGGCGCGGCCGGGACGGCTGGGCGTTCGCCGCCACCGCCTCGTCCATCGCCCTGGCCGGCGCCGCCCTGTTCGGCGCCTTCTGGCCGGCCCCGCTCCCCGGCCTCACCGTCGCCGAGGCCGCCTCCGGCCCCTACACGCTGGGCATGCTGACCTGGATCGGCCTGATCGCGCTGCCGTTCGTGCTCGGCTACCAGGCGTGGTCCTACTGGGTGTTCCGCAAGCGCCTGGTCGCCGAGGTCTCCTGAGCCGTTCCGGACACCCGGCTCTCCCTCCGCCCCTCCTCGTCAACCAGGCCCACCGGCCCGCCGCTCGGCTCCCGCCGAAGCGGCGGGCCGGTCGCTTTTCTCTCGCCGCATGCCATACGGGAACCAAGTTGCACTCCCAGGCGAAACTCTGAAAGATCCGTTTCATGAAATCCGCCAGCCTGTTCCGGCATCGAAACTTCATGCTCTTGTTCGGCGCCGACACGATCAGCCAGATCGGCACCCAGGTCAGCCTGCTGGCTCTGCCACTGGTCGCCGTGCTCGCGCTCAAGGCGAGCGCGTTCGAGACCGGGCTGCTGGTCGCGGCGGAGACGGCGGCGTTCCTGCTGGTGGGACTACCCGCGGGAGTGTGGGTGGACCGGATGCGCAGGCGGCGGATCCTGATCACCGCGGACCTGGTCCGGGGCGCGCTGCTGGCGTCGGTGCCGATCGCCTGGTGGCTCGGCGGGCTGACCCTTCCCCAGCTGTACGGCGTGGCGCTCGGCACGGGCCTGGCCACGGTCTTCTTCGACATCGCCTACCAGAGCTACCTGCCCAGCCTCGTCGGCAGGGACCGGCTCGTGGACGGCAACGCCAAGCTGGAGATCGTCCGGACCGCGGCGCAGGTCGCCGGGCCGGGTGCGGGCGGCGGGCTGATCCAGCTGCTAACCGCGCCGGTCGCGGTGCTGGTGGACGCGATCAGCTTTCTCGGCTCGGCGCTGTTCCTGTGGCGGATCGACGCCACCGAGCGGGTGCCGGACCGCACCGAGCGCCGGGGACTGCTGAAGGAGATCGGCGAGGGCCTGCGGTTCGTGGCCACGCACCGGATCCTGCGCATGATCGCCGCCTGTACCGCCACGGCGAACTTCTCCAACGGCATGCTGCTCGCCATTGAGATGATCTTCCTTACCCGGACGATCGGCCTCTCCCCCGGCGCCGTCGGCCTGCTGTTCTCGATGGCGGCCGTCGGAGGGCTGGTCGGCGCGGCGGCCGTGGGCCCGGTCAGCAACCGGATCGGCTCGGCCCGGACCATCTGGCTGTCCGTCCTGGTGACCGGGCCGTTCATGCTCCTGGTGCCGCTCTCCGGGCCCGGCTGGGGAATGTCGCTGTTCGCGATCGGCATGTTCGTGAACTCGGTCGGCGTGGTCCTCTACAACGTCAGCCAGGTCAGCTTCCGCCAGGGCGTCACCCCCGAGCACATGCTCGGCCGGATGAACGCCACCATGCGCTTCCTCGTGTGGGGCACGCTCCCCCTCGGCGGCCTGGCGGGAGGAGCGCTGGGCGAGGCCTTCGGACCCCGCGCCACCCTGTGGATCGTCGCCGCGCTGGCCGTGCTGGCCGTGGTGCCGCTGCTCCTCTCGCCCCTGCGCACGATGCGCGACCTCCCCCCGGCCACCCCGGAAGCCCCGGCGGACACGGAAAGAGCTCAATCAAACACCTAGAGCGACGAGACTGCTCTTCAATGAGTCGAAGAGCTGGGAGCGCCGCCGAAGGAGCATGACCGATGACCGCATTCCACCGATGGGACGACGTCAAGCACGAGATCTTCGACGAAGAGGACATCGCCGCCATCGACGAGGGGGCCTTCGAGATGATCGCGGCCGAGGCCGGCATCTTTACAATGTAGATTAATTTTTCGGCCGAGTTCGGAATCCCTCCACGTCACGGCTGACCGCGGCGCAGGTCGAACAGCTCCGAGGGCGAGATCGGCATCTTGTCGATGGCGATCCCCTCGGCGTCCTCGATGGCGGAGGCGATCACCGCCGACACCGGGATGACCCCCGCCTCCCCCGCGCCCTTGATGCCCAGCGGGTTCAACGGGGACGGCGTCTGCAAGTGCGCGGTCTCCACTCTCGGGACCTCCGTCGCGTAGGGCATCAGGAAGTCCATGAACGAGGCGTTCAGCAACTGGCCGTGATCGTCGTAGACCATCCGCTCGTACAGCGCGCCGCCGACGCCCTGGGCGACGCCGCCGTGGATCTGCCCCTCGACGATCATCGGGTTGATCAGGTTGCCGCAGTCGTGGACGACGGCGTACCGCAGGACGCGGATCTCGGCCGTGAGCGGATCGGTCTCGACGATCGCCGCGTGCATGCCGGAGGCGAAGGTCGAGCGGATGGGCGAGTAGTAGTCGCGCCCCTCAAGCCCCGGCTCCTCCCCCTCCTCCACCGGAGGCTTGTCGAAGGACGACGTCCCGGCGAACTGGGTCGCCCGCGCCGTCTCCTCGTCGAAGGCGTAGCGCAGCGGGTTGGACAGCACCGCCACGGTCGCCAGCGGGATGGACGCGCCGGGCGCGCCCACCACCCTCACCTCCCCGTCGACGATCTCCAGGTCGCCGGGGTCGGCCTCCAACGCGTCGGCCGCGATCCGCAGGGCCTTCTCGCGAACCTTCCGGCATGCCAGCGCGACCGCGTTGCCGCTCATCACCGCGGCCCGCGAGGCGAACGTCCCGACCGCGTAGCCGAACCTGCGGGTGTCGCCGGTGACCACCGAGACCCGCTCCAGCGGCACGCCGAGCTCGGTCGCGGCGATCTGGGCGAACGCGGTCTGGTGACCCTGTCCCTGGGAGGTGAGCCCGGTCGAGACGTGCACCCGGCCGTCGGAGGTGATCTGGACGTGGCCTCCCTCATAGGGGCCGACGCCGGTGCCCTCGACGTAACAGCCGATGCCCAGCCCGATCCTGCGCCCCTCGGCCGCGGCCTGGGCCTTCAGCGCGGGGAAAGAGTCCCAGCCGATGAGTTCCTTGAGCATCCGCAGCGACTCGGGATAGTCGCCGCTGTCGTAGATCAGCGGGCGGCCGTCCTGGAAGATCAGGCCCTGGTCGTAGGGGAACTCGTCGGGCTGGATGAAGTTGGCCGCGCGCACCGCCGTACGGTCCGCCCCCAGATATCCGGCGATGTGGTCCATCGTCCGCTCCATGCAGAAGACGGCCTGCGGGCGGCCCGCCCCCCGGTACGGCGTGACCTGCACGGTGTTGGTGTAGATCGAGGAGAACTCGACCCGGTAGGAGCCGATCTTGTAGGGACCGAGAAGCTGGGTGGAGGTGATGATCGGCACGATGATCCCGTACGGCGTGTAGGCGCCGTGGTCGTGCAGGATGCTCACCTCAAGGCCGAGCACCCGGCCGTCGTCGTCGAAGCCGACCCGCACGAACTGCACCTGAGCCCGCTCGTGCGCGGAGGAGATGAAGTGCTCACGCCGGTCCTCGGTCCACTTGACCTCGCGGCCGAGCAGGATGGCAGCCCACGGGACCAGAACCTCCTCCGGCCACGGGTGCACGATCTTCACCCCGAACCCGCCGCCCACGTCAGGCGCGATCACCTCGACCTTGGGCAGCGGCAGGTCGAGCTTGGCCGCGATCGCCATGCGGACGCTGGTGGAGGTCTGGGTGCTGGTGTAGACGCGCAGGGACTGATCGTCGGCGTCCCATCGGGCGTAGACACCGCGCCCCTCAAGCGGCATGGAGGCGCTGCGCTCGATGTCGAGGCGGAACGCGAGCGCGTGCGGTGCTGCCTCGATCGCCTCCCTCGGGCTGAGCCCGGCCGCCGAAGGCACCTCCTGCACCAGGTGGGCGCCGACGTTTCCCGGCACGTCGGCGTGGACGAGGTGCGCGGACTGCGCTGCCTCCTCCAGCCCGACCACCGGCTTGAGGATCTCGTAATCCACCTGGATGAGCGCGCAGACGTCCTCCGCGAGATAACGGTCACGGGCGACGACCATCACGACGGGCTCGCCGACATGTCTGACGACGTCGCGGGCGAGCGGGTGGGCGGTGCGGCCGTGGGTCAACGCCGGATGCGGGATGAGCAGCGGCAACGGCTCGGCGAGCCGCGCGGGCAGGTCCTCCCAGGTGTAGACCGCCACCAGCCCGTCCACGTCGATCGCGGCCGACACGTCGATGTCGCGGATCCGGGCGTGGGCGTGCGGGGACCGGACGAACGCCACCGCCAGCGCGTCCTCACCGAGGTCGTCCAGATAACGCCCCTGCCCGGTGAGCAGCCGGGGGTCCTCCCGGCGCTGCACCGGCTCCCCGAACAGCTTCGTCGTCATGCTCTCCCCGCCTGGCGGCTCGCCGGGACACGGCGGCATGCCGTGCCGTACCTGATGGCTCGGTCGTTCATGCGATCTCCTCGCCCAAGACTTCGGCGGCATCCGCGAACGCCGCTGTGCCCATCGGCTCGCTCACGTCTCCTCCGCGAGGATCTCGGCCGCGCGGTGGACGGACTTGACGATGTTCTGATACCCCGTGCACCGGCACAGGTTTCCGGAGATGCCCTCCAGCACCTCCTCATCGGTCGGTGCGGGGGTCTCCCGTAGCAGGGCGGTGATCGTGCACAGGAAGCCCGGGGTGCAGAACCCGCACTGCAGGCCGTGGCACTCGGCGAAGGCCCGCTGCACCGGCGACATCGTGCCGTCCGGGGCGGCGAGCCCCTCCACCGTGGTGATGTCGTGCCCGTCCACGGTGACCGCGAACGTCAGGCACGACCGGACCGGCTGCCCGTCCAGCAGCACCGTGCAGCACCCGCAGACCCCGTGCTCGCAGCCGACGTGCGTGCCGGTCAGGCCGAGATCGTGCCTCAGGCAGTCCGACAGCAGGCGCCGCCCGGGCACCTCGACATGCCGGACCACCCCGTTCACGGTCAGCGTGATCGCAATGTTCATCGTCGGCTCACCGCTGTTCATCGTCGGCCCACCGTTCCTTTCACGCATCGGCGGCCTGCCTCGCCGCGTCCCGCAGGGCCTGCTCGGCGAGCACCCCGGTCAGGTGACGCCGGTAGTCGGCCGTCGCGTGGATGTCCGCCTCCGGTTCGATCCGATCCCGTACGGCCTGCGCCGCCGCCGCCCAGTCCGCCGAAGCCGGCGGACGGTGCCCGCAGGCCTCGGTGACGTCCACGAGCAGCGGGACGGGACCCACGCTGACGCACGCCACCCTGGCGGTGGTGATCCGCAGGTCGTCGTCCAGGCGGACCAGCGCCGCGATCCCGGCCAGGGCGTAGTCGCCGTGCCGCCTGGCCACCTCGCGGAACGCCGTACCCGAGTGCGGGCCGAGCGTGGGGAAGACCGCGGAGACGGCCAGCTCGCCCGGTTCGATCGCGGACTCCAGGGGCCCGGTGAAGAAGTCGGAGGCGGGAACGTCACGGGTGGCGCCACGTCGTGCCAGCCGTACCGAGCCGCCGAGCAGGGCGAGCACCGCGGGCAGTTCGGCGGCCGGGTCGGCGTGCACCAGGCTGCCGACCACGGTGCCCCGGTTGCGGATCACCGGGTGGGCGACCAGCCGGAGCGCCTGGCGCAGCAGCGGCTGGGCGGCGGCGGCTTCCTCGGAACGCTCTACCTGGGCGTGCCTGGCCAGCGCGCCGACCCGGACACCGCCCGGTTCCACGTCGATGGTGGCCAGCCCGGTGAGCCGGTTGATGTCGACGAGGTGCCCGGGCGCCGCCAGCCGCATGTTCAGCATCGGGATCAGGCTCTGGCCGCCCGCGAGCACCTTGCCGTGCTCCCCGGTCTCGGCGAGGGTCTCGATCGCCTCGTCGAGGGACCGGGGAGCGTGGTAGTCGAAAGGAGGGGGCTTCATCAGGGGGTCTCTCGTTCGAATCCGATCTCTCCGCCGGAGACCTCGTCGCCCCTCCGCCGGGATATCGCCCGTAGCACGTGATAGCCGACCAGGAGCACGATCGTCCCGAGCGCGATGCCCTCCAGCGTGAAGTCGGAACTGATCATCTGCTTGACCGGGCCGATGGCGAGGATGATGCCCGCCCCGACCGGGACCATGTTGACCGGGTCGGAGAAGTCCACGCGGTTCTCGATCCAGATCTTCGCGCCGAGCAGGCCGATCATTCCGTAGAGGATGACCGTGATGCCGCCCAGCACGCCGCCGGGGGTCGCCGCGACCAGCGCGCCGAACTTGGGGCAGAAACCGAACAGGATCGCGATGATCGCGGCGATGTAGTAGGCGGCCGTCGAATAAACCCTCGTGGCGGCCATGACACCGATGTTCTCGGCGTAGGTGGTGGTGGGCGAGCCGCCCACGGCGCTGGCCACCATGGTGCCGACGCCGTCACCTATGATCGCCCGGCCCATGTAGGGGTCCACGTCGACGCCGGTCATCTCACCGACCGCCTTGACGTGCCCGATGTTCTCCGCCACCAGCGCGATGACCGCGGGAAGCACCAGCGCGACCGCTCCGATCTTGAAGCTCGGGCCGTGGAAGTCCGGTATCCCGATCCAGGGAGCATCGGCGATGCCGCCGAAGTTCACCCGGCTGTGGGAGAAGGCGGTGGCCACACAGTAGGGCCCTTCACCGGTGCAGGCCGCCCCGGCGGCGTCGCGCAGGTTCTGGCCGGGCAGCACCGAGGTGACCGGGCCTGCCACCCTGTCCAGTCCCCACGACAACAGGAAGCCGAACACGAGTCCGAGCAGGATGGCGATCCGGCCGATGAAGCCCCTGAACAGGACGATGATCAGGAATGTGGCGGTCATGGTGATCAGCGCCACCCAACTGTCCTGGGGCCAGTAGACGTCCGCGACCACGAAGGCCAGGCCGAAGCCGATCAGCATGACCACCGCGCCGGTCACCACGGGCGGGAAGATCCTGTGGATGATCTGCACGCCCAGATAGTGGATGGCGAGACCCACCAGGGCCAGGACGAGTCCCGCCACCAGGATCGAACCGGTGACCGTGGCGTCGTCGCCTCCGGCCGCGCGGATGGCGAAGACGCCGCCCACGAACGAGGCGCTGGTGCCGAGATAGCTGGGGATCCTCCCGCTCACGATGAGCAGGAAGATGATCGTCGCGACACCCGACATCATCACCGCGACATTGGGGTTGAGCCCCATGACCAGCGGGAATACGAACGTCGCGCCGAACATCGCGATGACGTGCTGTGCCCCGAAACCGACCATCCGCGGCCAGGACAGCCTCTCGTCCGGTCTGACGATCTCTCCGGGCGCCAGGGTCTTGCCGTCGCCGTGTTTGGTCCAACTTGCAACCATCAAGCCCACCTTTCACCGGGCCGTCGGTCGGTGGCCACCCCCGCGGGCATCCCTCCGGCGATCCCCATGCTGTCGTTGCGGGCACATTAGGCCTGCGATCACACCCGGACACGGGCATGATCTGCCAAACCTGATCCGCCGACCAGTAGTCGGCTTACGCACGCCCTCACCGCGCGCCTGTGAGCGCGGCAGACATGAGCCTGCCCACAAAACGGCCGCCCGCAACTACTTCCAGGATCACTCCGTCTCCGCGCTTCGCAGCGGCCACCCCAGGTCGGACCCTCCGGCATACCCGTTCGGTCATGTCGCGGTGGCGTGCCGATAAGACGCGCTAGAACCACGGCATGACGACAGTCAAGGTCACGACGGATCTGCGTGATCGCCTCGCCGGCACAGCCGATGAGTACGGCGGCGCCACCCTGGCGGACACCGTGCGGCGCCTGGTCGACGAGCACGAGGAGCGGACGGCACTCGCCGCCTATGAGCGACTCCGCGCCGACCTGGCCGAATGGGCCTCATATGTCGACGAATCCCGCCGCAGCGACAACGGCACAGCCCGCCAGATGATTACCTGAGGTCACGAGGTGACGGGCTTGTAGACGAAGCCGGTCAATGGTGAGAGGACCTTCCAGCCAAGCGCTTCATAGAGTGCTCGGCCCTGGATGGTCGCGCCCAGAATGCCTGCGGACACCCCGTTTTCAATGGCCGCGTTGGTGAGTGTGCCCATCACCACCGTCCCGAGGCCGAGGCGCTGGTGAGCCGGTTCGGTGATGATCTGGTCGAAGACGCAGGCGGTATCGGTCCGACCGGTCTGGCCACGCGCGGCGAGTTCCCCGTCGACGGTCAGGATGCGCACATAGGTGACGCCGTCGGCGGTCTCGACGGTGGCGGTGTACCCATCCGGCGCATGCACGCGCGACGGGCACAGGTCGACGGCCATCAGGAAGCAGGGCATGGTCGGCTCCCATTCGGATGAGAACCAGGGTTCCATGTCGCCCGGTGGAAGAAACGCCTTGATGCACGTGGTGGGCTCGCTGATCGTCCCGATGAGGCTCCGGGCGATCCCGGCGTCGGTGTCGAGCAGGACGTGACGGACCGTTTGGGTCGGCTGTCCGATCTCGATCCTCAGTCCCCAAGGCACGTCCACCGGCCTGGGTGTCCGTCGGGAGACGGCCCATCCTTCGGCCCACAACCGTGCAGTGTCCACCATTCAGCCACCCCGAGACCCGCCTGCCGACATGAGGCGAGGGAGTCCATGGTCGGTGTGTGAAGACTGACGTGGACTCCCTCGCTACCGCACTGTACGTGAAGCCCGATGACCTACTGAAGGCTTCGCCACACTTGGCACCGTGGCGGCCGAGGGTCGGGATCACACCCCGGCTGTCAGATGCCGGGTCGGTCCCCGTGGCGGCGATGCAGGCGCTGCTCGGGTTCGTCTCCGAGGCCCGATGGCTGCGGTATGCAGGCTCCCACCTTCTGTGTGGCGCTGGTGCGCGGCCCGTGCCGATGGGCTGGTCACCACGTCTCGCTCCGGATCTGGAGAACGCCTGCCCGGGGTGTGCCGCGCTTGGGGACTCTCCCGGCTTCCTCCGATTCGATGAGTGTGGGGTTCAGGGTGAAATTTCCCGGACGTGGCCGGTGAGGGGCTACGGTGGCTTTCGTGTTTGAGATGCGCCCTGCGACCGCTGACGACATCGGCCCTATCGCCGAACTGATCCGGACGCGTGCTGTCTGGATGCGGGAACGCGGCATCGAAGGGTGGGACGGCTGGCACGAGAACGCCGACATGCTCGCCGGGCAGGCAGCCATCTCCGATATCCCGGTGTGGGCGCTGGTGCATACCGCGACTTCGACCGTGGCGGGGGTGACGAGTGTCTTTGCGGACACGCCGTCCCTTGGCTGGCCGGATGAAGCCGAACGCGCCGAATCTGCTCTGTTCTTGGCCACGACCGTGACCGACCCCGTCCACGCTCACCACAAGCCGGGCAGTTTGATCGCCTGGTGGGCGCTGCATCAGGCCGCGCTCCAGGGCCGGTCGTGGGTGAGGCGCGGCACCGGTCCGTTTCCCGGCCTCGTCGCCTACTACGAGACGCAAGGCTGGCACGTGGTGCGGACCTTCCAGCAGGGCGGCGCAACCGGATACGCCCTGGCTCGCCGAGCCGAGCTGCAACCCCATCTTCCGGCCTTGGGCATGCGCCTCAACTGAACGCGCGGATCATCGGCCGGGGAGTGTGAGGGGCCGGAAGGCCTGTGGCGCGCTATCGGGCGGCGATCACCCGGATCTCGAAACCGTCGCCGGTGACGACCTGGCCGGCGCGGATCTTGCAGGTCTTGCGGAGCTCGACCTCGCCGTCGACCATGACGTTGCCCTCGGCGATGAAGTGTTTGGCCTGGCCGCCGGTGTCGGTGACGGCGCAGTACTTCAGCAGGTCGCAGAGCGGGATGTAGTCGGTTTCCAGCTCGAAGGTCTCGTTCACGCCCCAGAGTCTAGATGCCGCGCATCCGCAGGACGTGCAGTGCCAGGGTGAGGTTCAGGCGCAGATGGGCGTCCTCGGTGAAGTTGCCGAGCATTCGTTCCAGCTTGCCGATGCGGTAGCGCAACGTGTTGTAGTGGAAGTGCAGTCTCCGGGCCGTCTCGGCGACGTTGAGGTTGGTCTCCAGCAGCACCTGCAGGGTCCGGCGCAGATCGGCGTTCTCGGCGTCGTCGTCGGAGGCGAGCTGGCCGAGGGTCTCCCGGACGAAGGCGTGCAGCTCGGCGGTGTCGTTGACCAGGGAGAGCAGGCGGTAGACGCCGAGCTGGTCGAAGTGGGCGACCGCGCCGGGGCCGTGGAGCTGGCGGCCGACCCTGGAGGCCTTCAGGGCCTGGCCGTACGCCTCGGGCAGGGCCTCGACCCCGGCGGCGGTACGGCTGGCACCGGTGGAGAAGGTGGCGGGCAGGCATTCGGCGAAGGCCGTGGCGGCGTCCTTGGCCAGGCGGCCGGTGTCGACGGCCGCGTCCACGAGGGCGACGACCTCGTTGGAGAAGCCCGCCACCGCGCCACGCGTGTCATGGCGGCGCATCGCGGCGGTCCAGCAGGTGACCAGGCGGTCCTGGGCGGCGCGCTCGTCGCATTCGGGATCGAGCTCGGCCACCAGCACGGTGAGCCGGCGTTGCAGGTCCCAGCCGAAGGCCCTGGCCCGTGAGGCGACCCGTTCGGAGCCTCCGGCCCTGCCGGTCAGCACGTCGCGCAGGAAGTCGGCGCGGTATTTGCTCTCGACCGCGTTGACCGCTTCCTGCCGGGTCACCACGAGCGCGGCGACCGTAGCGGCACGTTCCAATATGCCGACATCGCTGTCGGCGATCGAGCCGACGGGGCCGCAGGCGACGATCCGGCCGTGGTGGTGGCCGCCCGCGACGACGGGGACCGAGGTGTGGCGGCCCTCGGGGGCGCCGCGCAGCGCGGCCACGTACTCGGCGGGCCCCGCCGCCGCCAGCGTCTGGCCGGTCCCGTCGAGCACGGCCACGGCCACGTCGAGCAGTCCGGCGACCTCCGCCGCCACCTCGCTCAGCCCGCCCCCGGCGAGCACGACCTGGACCAGCGCCCGGTGCGCCTCTTCGGCGCGGGCCAGCATGGCCGCCTGCCGGTTGAGGATGTCGGTGAGAACCTGGTTGAGGATGTCGTCGAAGCCGACGTTGTCGGGAAGCTGGATCAGCGGGAAGCCCAGGCGGTCGGCCTGCTTCACCATCTCGTCGGGCAGCCGGTCGAGGTAGCGGCCGAGTTTGATGGCCAGCGCGGCCAGGCCGCGCTCGTCCAGGTCGACCACCAGCCGGTCGAGCGACTGGGGGGTGTTGCGCAGTGGATAGCCGGTGGTGAGCAGCAGCTCGTGCGGTTTCACCCAGGCCAGGACGTCTGGAACCTCCATCACGTTGAGCCGTTGCACGATCCGTCCCAGGCCTCGCTCTCCCGCGATGAGCCGGGCTCCGGCCAGCGTCGAGACACCGAGGACCTCGCCGACGGAGACGCCGTGAATGATCGTGCCTGTGCTCGCCAGGCGCACGGGAGGTTCCATGTAGCGATTGTGACTGATTGAACCGTCTGTCAGGAAGAACCAACCTTTGCGCTGACTGTTGGCATCTTTCTCCGTACGGACCGGATCCACGGCCGTTCTACCGTCGGCTCAGTGGATGGGGGAAATCCGTGAGCGAGCACGGCACTTTCAGCAGCATTTTCAGCAGCACTGTCAACAGCACCGCCACCGAGACGGGGCCGGCGAGGGATGCCTCATGACCGTTGGAACGCGCCCGAGGGCTCAGCGAGCCCACACGCGGGCGGAGACGACCGGCGCGGCCAGCGCCGCCCTGCGCCCGGTGTTGGAGTCGCCCCGGCGTCCCGCGCGGGTGCTGGCGGCCTTCCCCGCCGGGGTCTATCTGGAGGTCCGCACGGAGCTGGAACCGCACGTGATCGCGGTGGTGACCGGGGAGGCCACCCGGCTGCCCAACTCGATGGTGGTCACCGACCCGATACCGCAGGTCACCGTGGGAGACGACGCGTACGTCGGTGACGGCTCGATCAAGATCGGGCGGCTCAGCCTGCGGGCGCACCGCTGGTGGGACCCCGCCCCGCCGCTCGGCCGGGTGGACCCGGTACGGCTGGCGCGCTCGCTGCCCACGATGGCCGAGCTGTGCGACCGGTCGCCCAGGCGTCCCGGCCTGGAGGGCAACGCCGCCGCCGATCTGCTGGCCGAGGGGTGCGCCGAGGCCTCGCTGCTGCGGGGTGTCACCGCCGCCGAACAGCTCGTCGGGCTGGGCCCCGGCCTCACCCCCAGCGGTGACGACATGCTCGCCGGGCTGCTGGTGGCGCTGCGTCACCTGGGCACGGCGTCCGGGGCCGGCAGGGCCGTGTGGCTGGCCGACTGGCTGGCCGCCGCGGTCACCTTCGACGCCCGGAGCAGGACCACTCCCATCTCGGCGACGTTGCTGCACTGCGCCGCCCGGGGTGAGGCCAGCGGTGAGGTGCTGGCCGTACTGCGGGGCCTGACCGGCAGGCAGCCACTGGAGCCCGCGCTGGGCCGGCTGCTCCAGCTCGGCCACACCTCGGGGGCCGACCTGGCCTGGGGGTTGCGCATCGGCCTCGCCTCGGTCATCAACCTGGAGGGAAAGGGCAATTGAGCAGTGATCTGGTCCGGGTACGGACAGGGGTGTACCACGACTCGGTGAGCCTGATGCGGGTCAGCCAGGCCATCACCAGACTCCCCGGAGTCGAGGTCGCGGTGGTGGCGATGGCCACCGAACTCAACCGCGACATAGCCGTCGAGCTGGGCTTCGACCTTCCCGAGGCCGGTCCGGCCGACCTGCTGATCGCACTGCGGAGCAGCGGCCAGGACGTGCTGGAGGGCGCCGCCGCCGAGCTGGACCGGCTGCTGACCGGCCTTGCCAGCCGGACGACGGGCGGGGTCGCCGCCGAGCACCCGCCGCGTACCGTCCGCACCGCCGCCCGTGACGCGGTCCACTCCGGCGCCGCCACGCTGGCCCTGGTCTCCGTGCCGGGGCCGCACGCGTTCGCCGAGGCGATGGACGCGATCGAGGCCGGCCTGTCCGTGATGATCTTCAGTGACAACGTGCCGATCGAGCAGGAGGTGCTGCTCAAAAGGCGCGCCGAGGAGCGGGACGTGCTGGTCATGGGGCCCGACTGCGGCACGGCCGTGATCGGCGGGGCGGGCCTCGGCTTCGCCAACGTGCTGCGGCCGGGCCCGGTCGGCGTGGTGGCCGCCTCCGGGACCGGTGCGCAGCAGGTCACCTGCCTGCTGGACCTCGCCGGCGTGGGGGTCAGCCACGTGCTGGGGGTGGGCGGCAGGGACCTGTCGGAGGAGGTGGGCGGGCTGTCCACGCTCCGCGCCCTCGAGGCGCTCGACGCCGATCCGGCGACCGAGCTGATCGTCCTGATCTCCAAACCCCCGGCCCCCGAGGTGGCGCGGGCCGTACAGGAGGTCGTCGCGAAGCTCGCCACCCCGGTGGTGACCGCGCTGCTCGGCCCCGGCCAGGACGACCTGACCGCCGCCACCGAGGCCGCCCTGCGCGCGCTCGGGGTGGCGGTTCCCGCCTGGCGCTCCTGGCCCGCGCCCCTCCCGGAGCGGGACCGGCGGGACGAGCGGGACGAGCGGGAAACGGCTGGTGCGGGCGAGGCGTCCGCTCCGGGGGGAGGACCGCGCGCGAGGAGGCTGCGCGGCATCTACTCGGGAGGAACGCTGTGCGTGGAGGCTCGGCTGATCGCCGGGACCGGGGAGTTCACCGACTTCGGCGATGACGCCTACACGCGCGGCAGGGCCCACCCGATGATCGACCCCGCGCTCCGGCTGGAGGCCCTGGCCGAGGTGCCGCCCGGCGACGTCGCCCTGCTCGACGTGGTCCTCGGGCACGGCGCCGACCCCGACCCCTCGGTACGGCTCGCCCCCGGCGTCGCCGCGGCCGTGGCCCGGGGTGTCCCGGTGGTCGTCGCGCTGATCGGCTCCGAGGGCGACCCGCAGGGGCTGGACGCACAAGCAGAGGCCCTGCGAACGGCGGGGGCCGCGGTCTTCACCTCCAACGCCCAGGCCGCCCGGTATGCCGCCGGCCTGCTCGCGGACGCCCGATGACCCGCCGCAGACCATCCGGAACCGGCGATCGCCCGGCCGGAAGCCGCCGTCCTTCGCTCAGGAGTAATCGATGACGTTGCCCATGCTCTCCGCGGAGCCCCAGGTGATCACCGTCGGGACCGAGTTGCTCGGCGAGGCGCTGGACGCACAGGCCGTGCCCCGGACGGGGGTGGACTGGCGCCCGCCGATGCCCGGCACCGCCGACGACCTGGCCCGGGTGCTGGCCGACCCGCGCAGGGTCCGCGCCAACGAGACGGCCGTGGGCCGCCTGATGTCCGCCCGGCCCCAGCTCGTCGCCGTACGGCCGGCGCACGAGGTGCTCGACCTGCCCAGGGGCACGTTCCTGCACGCCGGGCCGCCGATCGACTGGGAACGGGCGTCGGGCCCGATGCGCGGCGCGCTCATCGGGGCGATGCTGCTGGAGGGACTGGCCTCCGACGCCGAGGAGGCCGGGAAGCGGCTCGCCGCCGGGCAGGCCCGCCTGGAGCCCTGCCACCACCACCGCACGGTGGGGCCGATGGCGGGCGTGGTCAGCCCGTCGATGTGGATGTTCGAGGTGCGCGACGCCGAGCACGGCGGCACCGCCTACTGCTCGCTCAACGAGGGCCTGGGCAAGGTGCTGCGGTACGGCGCCTACGGTCCGGAGGTGCTGGAGCGGCTGAACTGGATGGGCGAGGTGCTCGGTCCCGTGCTGCGGGACACTCTTGCGGCCTGCGGCCCGCTGGACCTCAAATCGATGATCGCGCAGGCCCTGCAGATGGGTGACGAGCTGCACAACCGCAACCGCGCCGCCACCTCGCTGCTGGTGCGGGAACTCGCCCCGGGAATCGTGGACGCCGCGCCGGGGCACGCGGCCGAGGTGCTGCGCTTCGTCAACGGCAACGACCACTTCTTCCTGAACGCCGGCATGGCGGCGTGCAAGGTCAGCACGGACGCGGCGAGGAACATCCCCGGCTCCACCATGATCGTGGCGATGGCCCGCAACGGCACGGACTTCGGCGTCCAGGTCTCCGGGCTGGGCGAGCGCTGGTTCACCGGCCCGGCGGGCGTCCCGGACGGTCTCTATCTCGGCGCGTACGGCCCGGCGGACGCCAACCCCGACATCGGCGACTCCACGATCACCGAGACGGCCGGCCTGGGCGGCTTCGCGATGGCCGCCGCCCCGGCGATCGTGAGGTTCGTCGGCGGCGACGTGTCGGACGCGATGGCGGCCACCCGCTCCATGTACGAGATCACCCTCGCCGAGCACTCCGCCTACCAGGTTCCCGGCCTCGACTTCCGGGGCACGCCGGTCGGCATCGACGTCACGCTCGTCGCCAGGACGGGTCTGCTGCCCACCGTGAACACCGGTATCGCGGGCCGGATCGCGGGCACGGGGCAGGTCGGTGCGGGTCTGGTGAGCCCGCCCGCATCGGCTTTCACCGCCGCCCTGGCCGCGCTGGCCGAAGCGGCGGGATCGTGAAGGTGAATCGGGTAAGTGATCATTTTCGCTAAACACGATCAGGCGCGGTGAACGCGGCGGCCTGCCGCATCTTCCGACGTCAGCCCCCCGGCGTCGGCCCGATCACGCGAAGATCATCGTCTCTTGACAAATGCCGCATCGCACTTTCTCGTGCGCCAACTTCCAATACCTAATGCAATCCCGATATCGTGTCCAACCTTAGAAATAGGGTTAGCTGTGGGGGGACGGGGTACGATGACGGATCGCTTTCTCGGCGAGGCCCCCACCGGGCCGGAGGGCGACCACATCACCGGAGTCACACCACAGGGACAGGGCAGGCTGATAGGCAGGCGCTACCGCCTGATGTCGCCGGTCGGCCGCGGCGGCATGGGGATGGTGTGGCACGCCCACGACGTCCTGCTCGACCGGGACGTCGCGGTCAAGGAGCTGATCCTCCCCTACGGCCTGGATCACGCGGGCAAGCAGGTGGCCCACCGGCGCATGATGCGCGAGGCCCGTTCGGCGGCACGGCTCAGCCACCCCGGGATCGTCACCGTCCATGACGTCGTCGAGGAGGACGACCGCCCCTGGATCGTGATGGAGCTGGTCCGCTCCTGGTCCCTTGAGCAGGCCGTACGGCAGAGCGGGCCGCTGCCCGTGGCCCAGGCCGCCGAGATCGGCGTCCGGGTGCTGGACGCGCTCCGCCACGCCCACTCCTCCGGGATCATGCACCGTGACGTCAAGCCCGGCAACGTGCTGCTCACCTCCGACCGGGTGGTGCTCACCGACTTCGGCATCGCCGCGATAGAGGGCGACGTCACGATCACCCACACCGGCCTGCTGATGGGCTCTCCCGCCTACATCCCGCCGGAGCGGCTGTCCGGCCAGCCGATCACGCAGGCCGCCGACCTGTGGTCCTTCGGCGCCACGCTGTACGCGGCGGTCGAGGGCCGCCCGCCGTACGAGGGCCCCGACGCGGTGGCCGTGCTCGGCGCGATCCTCACCCAGGAGCCCACCCGCCCGCAGCGTGCCGGGGCGCTGATCGCCGTCATCGAGGGTCTGCTCCGCAAGAACCCCGCCGACCGGATGACCGCCGCCCAGGTGTCCGACCTGCTGGACCGGGTGCTGCGCAGCCACGGCTCCAGCACCCCGAACCGGAGGCCCGCCGCGCAGGTCCCTGCGCCGATGCCGGTCCCGGGCAACTTCATGCCGATGGACCTGATGCCACCGCTGGAGGCACCGTCCGGCCCGATGCCCTCGCGGATCATCGAGACCCCTTCCGGCCCGGTACGGGTGCCCTACGATCCGCTGGCCGGCACCTCGGGCGGTTACGCGGTGCCCCGCGACGCGCTGTCCACCCCCTCGGGCTCGCACCGCACGGACCTGCTGTCCGTGCCGGGGCGGTCTCCCGCCCCCGCCGACTCCCTCACCGGCCTGTCCGGCGGGCACCAGCGCGGCTACGACGCGCTGCGCAGCCCCTCCGCCGACCTCGGACGCGCTCCGGCGGATCCGCCGGCCGACCCCCCTGCGGAGGCCTTCGCCCCCCTGAACGACTCCCCCGGTGAGCTCCCCCCGGCCGCCGCGTCCGCGCTGTGGCCCCTCCCCACCCCGGCTCGCCGCGACGCGGCGCCGGATTCCCAGTCGGTGACGGCGCCCAGCCGCGCTGGGGGCCGTGGGGGCCGTAGGAGCTCACGCCGCCGGGCCGGAGGCGACAGCGCCTGGATCCGCGACGGCCGTCCCACGTCGCGCCTTCTGCTGGCCGGCGGGGCCGGAGTGCTGGCGGTGGTGGCCGTCGTGCTGTTCGTCCTGATGTCCGGCGGCTCCGACGACCCGGTGCCCCCCGGCCCGTCCCCGGCGATCTCCACACCGGCCGATCCGGCGACGCCGTTCCAGTCGCGCGGCGAGGTCCCGGACGGGTTCAGGACGCTAAGCGGGGGCAGCGTGTCCGGCGCCCTGCCCAAGGGCTGGACGGTGAAGACCGAGGACGGCGGCGCCGTCACCTTCTCCGGCCCGAAGAGCAGCGGGCGGAGCATCGTCGTCACGGAGGTCCCGGTCGCCGACCCGGTGACCGCGCTCAGGCGGGCCAGCAAGAAGGGCCTGGACGAGTACACCGAGGTCGGCGTCAAGGCCGTGCCGTACGGCACGTGGAAGGCCGCCGACTGGGAATACACCTACGTCCAGCCCGAGAGCGTCGTTCCCATGCACGGCCTGACCCGCTACGTCGCCGTCGACGACCGGACCGCCTACCAGATCACGTTCTCGGTGCGGGATCTGGAGTGGGAGAAGAGCGCCGCGACGCTGCAGGCCTTCTTCGACACCTTCAGGCCGGTCGACTGACCCGTTGACGGCAGGCGGTCGCGGGCTGCGTCAGGAGTGATGGCAAACTTCACTCGTGACTATAAACCCCACAAATCAAGACATTTCCTACAAAGATGGGGCACAAATCGCCGCCATACAGCGGCGAACGCTCACCGTGCTTTCCACCGCGCAGATCACCGGTGGGGTCGGTGTCGCCGTGGGGTTCGCTCTCAGCTCGCTGGTGGTCGCCCGGATCTCCGGCTCCGACTCCCTCAGCGGGCTCGCCGGGACCTCGACCGTGCTCGGCGCAGCGCTTCTGGCGCTGCCCGCCGCCAAGCTCTCGGACAGGAGGGGACGGCGGGCCGGGCTGGCTCTGACCTACGTGGGCGCCCTGCTCGGCTGCCTGATCGCGGTGATCGCCATCGCCGTCAGCTCCTGGCCGCTCCTGCTCGTCGGGCTGGTGCTGTTCGGCGGCGCGAGCGCGGGCAACCTGGCCTCCCGCTACGCCGCGACCGACCTGTCGGCCACCGGGCACTCGGCCCGGCACCTGTCGTGGGTGGTGTGGGCCGCCACGATCGGCTCGGTCGCCGGCCCGAACCTCGCCGCACCCGCCGACCGCCTCGGCCGCCAGTTCGGCCTGGCCCCGGACACCGGCCCCTTCGTGCTCGCCCTGCTGGCCTTCGCCACCGCGCTGGGCGTCATCGTGATCGCCCTGCGCCCCGACCCGCTGCTCCTGGCCCGCTCGATCGCCCCCGCATCGCCCGCCCCCATCACGAAGGCCAGAGGCACCCTGCGCACCGCGTGGCAGGCCCTGCGCGAGACGCCGGTCGCGTTGCGGGCACTCACCGCGATCGCGGTCAGCCACACGGCCATGGTGTCGATCATGTCCATGACACCGATCCACCTCAACCACGGCGGTGCGACCTACACGATCATCGGCATCGTGATCAGCCTGCACATCGCGGGCATGTACGTCCTCTCGCCGGTGGTCGGCTGGCTGGCCGACCGGATCGGCCGGGTCCAGGTGCTGGTGCTCGGCATGGGCCTGCTGCTGGCCTCCGCCGTTCTCGCCGGCGGAGCCGGGCCCCACGACGTCGGGCGGGTGACGGCCGGGCTGATCCTGCTCGGCATCGGCTGGTCCTGCGGGCTGATCTCCGGCTCCGCGATGCTCAGCGAGGCCGTGCCGCTGGAGCGCCGCCCCGCCGTACAGGGTCTGTCGGACCTGCTGATGAACGTCTGCGGCGCGGCCGGCACGGTGATCGCCGGCGTGATCGTGGGCACCCTGTCCTACGGCGTGCTCGGCACGGTCGTGGCGGTCATGGTGACGGTCACCGGCGCGTGGCTGGCGCTGAGACGCGCGTGAGCACCCGCCCGGTGCCGGGCGGGTCAGAGGCTCATTTGGCGTCGGCGTAACACCGCACCGCGACGGCCTGCATCGGGAAGCGCACCGGAGTCGGCCCGAACAGCAGCCGGGTCGCCTCCTCCGCGGCCCGGCCGACCGCCGCGGCGACCTCACCGGCCAGCCCGGCGGGGCAGTGCACCATCACCTCGTCGTGCTGGAAGAACACCAGCCTGGCCGGGTCGGGTAGCAGCCCGCGCAGCATCGCCATGAGCACGAGCGCCCACTCCGCGGCGGTCGCCTGGACCACGAAGTTGCGGGTGAACCGGCCCCGGTCGCGCGCGGCCCGCTTTCCGTCGGGACCCAGGACCAGCTCCCGCCAGCGGTCCGAGGGGGGCGGGCAGGTGCGGCCGAGCCAGGAGCGGACCAGCTTGCCCTCCTCCCCCGACCGGGCGGCGTCCTCCACGAACTGGTAGGCCTTGGGAAAGCGCTGCCTCATCACGGCCAGCAGCTTGGGCGCGTCTCCGCTGGTCCCGCCGTACATCGCCGACAGCATGGCGATCTTGGCGTGGTCACGCTCGCCACCGAACGCCTGGGCCAGCGCCTGGTAGAGGTCGACCTGCCCGGCCGCTCTGGCCAGCCCGCTGTCTCCGGCCATCGCGGCCAGCACCCGGGGTTCGAGCTGGGCGGCGTCGGCGACGACCAGCGTCCAGCCCTCGTCGGCCACCACGACCTTGCGCATCACCTTGGGGATCTGGAGCGCGCCACCGCCGCTGGTGGCCCACCGGCCCGACACCACGCCGCCCACCACGTATTCGGGCCGGAAACGGTGGTCTCGGACCCACTGGTCGGCCCAGACCCAGCCGTGGAAGCTGTAGATCCTGGCCATCTCTTTGTAGGCCAGCAGGGGCGCCACACCCGGGTGGTCCACCTGCTTGATCTCGTGGGCCCGGGTGGAGGCGACGGGCACGCCCGCCGACTTGAACGCCTTGACGATCTGCTGCGGGGAGTCGGGGTTGAACGGCGTGCCGAAGGCCGCCGCCACCTGGTCGGCCAGGGCCTGCAGCTTGGCCGGCCGCATGCCGTGCACCGGGCGGGGGCCGAGCAGACCGGTCAGCAGCTCGTCGTGCACGTCCTCCCTCCAGGGCATGCCCTCATGGCTCATCTCCCCGGCGATCAGCGCCCCGGCCGACTCGGCGGCGACCAGCAGCCGGAAGCGATGCGGATCGGCGACGGCCTCGATCCGCCTGAGCTGGTCGGCGTGGACCTCGGCGACCAGGTCGACATCGGGCGGGGGCGGCTCCTCCTCGAACAGCGTGGCCTGCCGGGCCTGCGGCTCGTGGTGGTCCTGCGGCACCGGCAGGCCGTGCAGCCGGGCGTGGGCGGCCTGGGCCGATCGGGGCTCGCCGTGGCGTCCCTCGTAGCCGAGAAGCAGGCCTTCGGTCAGCGCCAGGTCGTGGCAGCGCGCCAGCCGCACGCCGGCGCCGAGCAGCGCGGGGTAGACCTCACGGGTGTCGGCCCAGACCCAGCGCGGGCGCCCGGCCTCCAGCTCCCGCACGGCCCCTGCCAGGTCTCCGACGACCCTGGCCTCCTGCCCGTCGGGACGCAGAACACCTCCCCCGCCGGGACCGGCCGCGACTGCCACGTTCATACGTCCAGCCTGCCATGCTGAACCGACATTTCCGATCAGGTGAGCGGAATCTCGACCTCGTCTTCGAGTGGAGGTTCGATCTCCTGAGGCAGGCAGCCGGTGGCGGCGAAGCAGCGGATCTTCAGGGACCGGGGCGTCACGGAGATGTGCAGAAAGCTCTTGAAGAACGGCGGGGTGTCCCAGTCCGACAGCTCCGACAGATAGCGGTGGAAGGTCTTGCTCACGGGCAGCCGGAACGGCATCGGCCAGCCGCCGAGGATCCTCGCCGCCCACCTCATCCGCCGCGTGATGGGAACGGGCGGGACGTCCCGGACCGGGGTGTTGCCGATCTGCCTGGACATCAGGGTCGCGCTCTCCGCGGGGGTGAGGTAGAGCCAGCGCATGCGCAGCCGCCGGCTGTAGAGCCTGCTGTAGAACGACAGCGAGTCGCCACGGAGCGGATAGCACCGGTAGTCGTCCTCGTGGACGCCTCCGACCGTGACCCTGGGGATGGTGTGGGTGGCGTGCATGAAGGCCCCGGAGCCGCCCGCCACGATGTACTGGATCGTCCGGTCACCGGCCTTGACCGGGAAGCGCTGGTAGTTGTGCACGTCGCCGCCTATCGCCGCGACGTAGTTGTGCGCCGGATCGGCGACGATGTCGTCGATCGTGCCGCCCCCTTCGAGCTTGGACGGCTTGTACTCGTTGCGGGTGTATATGGGCTTGCCCGTGATCAGCACCTTGGGCCGGGGGTCCCGCGAGACCTCGCGCAGCCACCGCGCCTGTTCCCGGTCCAGCATGCTGTGGATCCCGGTGTCCACGCCCACGATGAGCAGCCCGGGTGTCTCCATCGCCCAGTACGGCCCGGGCTGCACGGCCCGCTGGCCGGGCAGTGCCCGGCGCTCGCGCGCCCTGGCCAGCCCGGCCTCGTCGATCTTCTCGGGCTTGCGCCAGAGCAGCCCGCGCAGCCCGGAGGGCGACAGCCCGCCCCCCTCGCGCCGGGTCTCCAGGGCGGGGGCGTCGCAGAAGACGCGCATGAAGCCGCCGAGCCCGTCGTACCAGTCGTGATTGCCCGGAACCGCGTAGATCGGCGCGCGGTAGTCCTGGTAGGGGCGGAAGAACTTGTTCTCGTACTCGTTCCCGGACCCGGTGGGGTAGATCACATCGCTCGCGATGACCGCGAAGGCCGTGTCCTCCCCGATCTTGAGCATGCCGGGGATCACGGCGTACTGCGAGGCGTCGCCCTCGCCCGTGTCACCGAGGACGAGGAAGGAGAACTCCGGCCCGACGTCCATCGGGATCCGGAGGGAGGGGTCGACGCCCCGGTCCCGCTGGGACCGCACCCAGCGCGCCCGCACCTGGCCCGAGGGATCGCCGAACAGGCCCGAGAGGATCTCGTTCCTCGATCTCCAGACCGTGCCCGGGCGAAGCCACGAGAAGGTCTCCTGGTCGGGCCGCAGATCCTTGAAGGTGCCGATCTGAACGCAGTCCCAGCCCGCGCCCTCCTCCGAGACCCGTGAGGAGACCTCACGCCCGCGTTCCGCCGCCCGCCCGACATCGACCATGACCGTATTTTGGCGTTGATCTGAGTTCTTGGGCGCAGACCCCCGGATTCAGCCGTGGGGTTATCCCATCCTCTCGGTTCTCGATCATTAGCTAGCCCCTAGCTGTATATTGTGGTTGTGGCCGTAACCCTGCGGTCGAACAGCAACGTTGTCTTCCAGTGCGCGTTCCACGTCGTGTGGTGCCCGAAGTACCGAAGGCGCGTGCTGGGCGGCCGGATCGAAGAACGCTTGAAAGGCCTCATCCGTGAGGTGGTGAACGAGAAGGGCGCGTGGCTGGTGGAGATGGAAGTCATGCCCGACCACGTACACCTGCTGGTTGAAGTCGACCCGCAGTACGGAGTTCACCGCCTGGTGAAGGCGATCAAGGGCCGTTCTTCCCGCGTGCTGCGCGAGGAGTTCCCGCACCTGAAGTCCCAGCTCCCGACGTTGTGGACGAATTCCTACTTCGTGGCCACGGTTGGCGGCGCGCCGCTTGCCGCAGTCAAGCGGTACGTTGAGCAGCAGAAGGGACGCTGAATGCTGACCGGCCGCCGCTACCTGCTGGCGTTCACGCCCGAGCAGGAGGAGTTCGCCGAACTCATCGGCGACGCCTGCCGGATGGTGTGGAACACCGGCTTAGAGCAGCGGCGCGCCTACCGGCAGTGCGGCACATGCATCGGCTACGTGGAGCAGGCCCGGCAGATGGCCGACGCCAAGAAGGACTTCCCGTGGCTGGCTGAAGCCCCCTCGCACACGCTCCAGCAAACGCTCCGCGACCTGGAGAGGGCCTGCACGACGCATGGCACGTTCAAGGTCCGCTGGCGGTCCAAGCGCAAGACTCGGCCGTCGTTCCGCTTCCCCGACCCCAAGCACATCGCCATGGAGCGCGTTTCGCGCCGGTGGGGCCGGGTGAGACTGCCGAAGCTGGGCTGGGTCCGCTTCCGCTGGACGCGACCGCTCGGCGGCCAGATGCGTAACGCGACGGTGCTGAAGGACGGCGGACGCTGGTATGTGTCGTTCTGTGTTGAGGACGGCCTCGCCGATTCGGTGCCGAACGGCAAGCCCCCTGTGGGGGTAGACCGTGGTGTTGCCGTCGCCGTGGCCACCTCCGACGGGTGGATGCGCGACCGCGAGTTCGTCACCCCTGGTGAGGCGGCCCGGCTGAAGCGGCTTCAACACAAGCTCGCCCGGCAGCGCAAGGGCTCCAACCGGCGCGCCGCCACCAGGGCGAGGATCGGCGGGCTGAACGCCCGCATCCGCAACCGGCGCACGGACTTCCTGGCGTGGACCGCGAACCGGCTCACCCTTAACCACGGCCTGGTCGTGGTTGAGGATCTACAGGTCCGCAACATGACCACCTCCGCCAAGGGCACGGTCGACGTGCCCGGAACCAACGTGCGGGCCAAGGCCGGACTGAACCGGGCGATCCTCGCCAAGGGCTGGGGCGGCCTCATGTTCAGCCTGGAGCATAAGGCTCGTTACAACGGCTCCCGTATCGTGCGGGTGCCTGCCGGGTACACCTCGCAGCGCTGTTCGGCGTGCGGGCTGGTGGACGCGAAGTCCCGCGAGAGTCAAGCGGTCTTCGCCTGCACCTCCTGCGCTTATGCCTGCAACGCCGACGTGAACGCCGCGAAGAACATCCTCGCCGCCGGGCTGGCGGTGACAGGGCGTGGAGACCTCGCCGCTGGGCGGTCTGCGAAGCGCCAACCACCCGAGACGGAGGTCGCGTGAACGCGCCTCAGCCACGGAAATCTCCCGGCTTCAGCCGTGGGGAGGAAGTCAACTTACCGAGTCGCACCCGTTCCCGGGGATGCGTCAGGCTCGGTGGCCGGCCGTTGCCCACGGTCTGGTGGGATCAACGGCCCTGAGCAGCGCCGGCCCCGCCGGGCCGGGGGAATCTCACGCCCGGCAGTGCCTGAAATCAGTGCTTGAAAGCGGTCAGAAACGGCCCAGCCGGAAGTCGTCGAAGTGCGCCGTGGTGGATTTCCCGCCGCCCGGGGTCTGGCGCGCCATGAGACCCACCGCGCCCGCCTTGAGCGGCGACTCGTCGTCGGCCGTCGTGGCGACCTGCTCGCCGTTCACCCAGAACGTCAGCAGGACCCGTCGCGGCTCCTGCAGGCAGACCGCGTGCAGCGTGGCGAGCTTGTCGGCGCGGTACCCGGGGATCCGCTCGGCGAGCGTCAGGTCGCGCACGTCGCCCTTGACCCTTTTGGCGATCGAGGCGCGCCCGTCCCGGCGGATACGGAACTCGTAGCCGTCGTCGGCGCCCTCGCCGAGGCGGCCGTGGCAGTAAAGACCCGCCTGGCCGTCCGGTTCGCCATCCGGCATGCGCATCTTGACGCTCAGCAAGGTGGCCTTCGGCGGAAGGATGTTGATCGGCGCGCTCGCGAAGTGCTCGGTGTTGTCACTGCGAGTGGTGAGGCTGTAGTAGCCCTGATACGGGCCGTAGGAATAGCCGTCCTGCGGCCAGCCCCCACCCTGGGAGAAATTGTCGGCGAAGACCAGCTCGGCCTCACCGGGAGGGCTGTCGTCGAGCCAGAGGTACGCTCCCCCCGCGGCCAGGGCCAGGGCCAGGACCGCTCCACCGACGGCGAGCCACCTGGACCGCGGCTTGCGGGCCGGTGCGCGGCGGCGGCCTCCCGAAGGTGCCTTCGGCCTGCGCCCGCCGGAGCGCTCTCCCGCGGGCGGGGCGGGATCGGGCCGTCCTGGCGCCGGTGCCGCGTCCAGGAGGGTCAGCCGGAGGGTTCCCGCGATCTTCTCGTTGTCCACGTCGCGCCGCCCGACCAGGTGGTCCAGGAGCTGCTGGGCCGTCGGCCGCCGGGCGGGGTCCTTGTGCAGCGCCGCCTCGACGGCCTCGCGCAGGCCGGGGTCGAGGCCGTCGAGCGCGGGGGGCTCGTGCGCGACCTTGTAGAGCACCTCGGTGAGCGTCTTGCCGCCGAACGGGGCGCGGCCGGTGGCGGCGAACGCCACCACGCAACCCCACGAGAAGACGTCGAACGCCTGGGTCACCGGCTCGCCGCGGAGCGCCTCGGGGGCCATGTAGTCGGGGGTGCCGACGACCCGGCCGGTGGCGGTCCGTTCGAAGAGGGTGTCGAGCGCGCGGGCGATGCCGAAGTCGATGACCCGCGGACCGAGCGGGGACAGCAGCACGTTGGCGGGCTTGAGGTCGCGGTGGATGACCCCGGCGCCGTGGATCGCGGTGAGGGCGGTGGCCACCCCGACGGCCAGTGCCTCCAGGTTCGAGCCCGCCAGCGGGGCCGCCTCGGCCAGCGTGGGGCCGGGGACGAACTCGGTGACCACGTAGAGGGGGTCGCCGTCCAGGTTGGCGTCCAGCACGGGCGCCGTGCAGAACCGGCGCACGCGCTCGGCGGCCATCACCTCGTCTCGGAACCGTCCGGCGAAGATCGGGTCACCGGCGAGTTCCGCGTTGATCACTTTGACCGCGACCCGCGCCCCCGCGGGGTCCTCGGCCAGGTAGACGGTGCCCATCCCGCCCCGGCCCAGTCTCTCGACGACCCGGTAGGGCCCTAACGACGCCGGATGGCTGATGGAATCCTGCTGCTTCATGCCCCCGTGCCCTCTTCGCTCCCGCAAGGTTTGATCATCGTAGCGGGAGACGCCCGGGAGCAGAGCGTGATCGCACGAGCCCGCCGGAAGACGGCATGAGCGGCCCGGACGCCGCGGGAGACCACCCGCGGCGAGCGGGCCGCCACGTGGAATCTAGTCCTGGGTCACCAGCACGCCGGGGTTGAGGATGCCCTCCGGGTCGAGCCGGTCCTTGACCCCGCGCAGGATCTCCACGCCCAGCTCGCCGATCTCCTCGGCGTAGGCCTCCCTGTGGTCGCGGCCGACGCCGTGGTGGTGGGAGATCGTGCCCCCGGCCGTGATGATCGCCTCGTTGACCGACCGCTTGGCCGCATCCCACTGCGCGAGAGGGTCGGCGGTCTGGGCCGTGACGACCGTGAAGTAGAGCGAGGCGCCGGTGCCGTACACGTGGGAGATGTGGCACATCACCAGCGGTGAGCCGAGGGAGGCGTGCAGCGAGAGCCGTACGGCGTCGTAGAGCCGGGGAAGGTCGGACCAGAACCCCGCCGTCTCCAGCGTCTCCACGGTGGCTCCCTCGGCCAGCAGGGAGTCGCGCAGGTAGGGCGCGGAGTAGCGCCCGTGTGCCCAGGACTCGCCGGGGCCGGCGCCGAGGTGGACGCCGCCGAGCCCGGACAGCACGGCGGAGGCGCGCTCCCGCTGGAGCCCCACCTCCTCCGCGGTGCCCTCGTAGCCCGCGATCACCAGGCAGCCCGCGTCGGCCGCCAGGCCGCCGAGCTCGCCCGGCTTGGCCAGGCCGATCATCGTCTCGGTCTCGTCGGACAGGCGCAGCACGGTGGGCAGCGGGCCGTCCTGGGCGAGCCTGCGCAGCGCGGCCGAGCCCGCCGCGAACGACCCGAACCGCCAGCCCTCGTAGACCCGCTCGGCGGGGGCCCGCCGTACGCGGAGTCTCAGAGAGGTGATCACCCCGAATGCGCCCTCGGAGCCGAGGATCACCTGGCGCAGGTCGGGGCCCGCCGCGGACTTGGGCGCGCGGCCGAGGTCGAGGGTGCCCCGCGGGGTGGCCACGGTCAGGCCGACGACCATGTCGTCGAAGCGGCCGTATCCCGCCGAGGCCTGCCCGCTGGACCGGGCCGCGGCGAAGCCGCCCAGTGTGGCGTATTCGAACGACTGGGGGAAGTGACCCAGGGTGAGCCCGTGTGCGGCGAGGAGTTGCTCGGCCTGCGGCGCGCGCAGACCCGGCTCCATCTCGACCACCATCGACTCGGCGTCCACCGAGATCAGCCGGTTCAGCCGGGCCAGGTCCAGCGCGACGACGCCGGCGAAGCCCTGCCGGGCGGCCACCAGGCCGCCGACGACCGAGGTGCCTCCGCCGAAGGGGACCACCGCGACGCGGTGCTCGGCGCAGATCCGCAGCAGGTCCAGCACCTCGGCGTGAGAACCCGGCAGCACCACGGCGTCGGGGGCGTCGGAGCCGTCTCCCAGGCGCATGCGCAGCAGGTCGGGAGTGGACTTGCCCCGGGTGTGGCGGATGCGGGCCTCGTCGTCGAGACGCACGTGGCCGGCGCCGACGACATCGCTCAGCTCGGCGAGGACGGACGGCGGGAGCGCCACGGCGGGCAGCCTCACCTCGTCGAAGCTCACGGCCGGGGTCTCCGGCGAGCGCACGCCCAGCATGTCCTGCAGCAGCCGGCGGATCGGTTCGGGCAGCTCGGAGGCTTTGGCGGGATCGCCCCACCCTGACCAGAGCATGGGTTCAGCGAGATTCGTCGGAGTTTCCACGTCTACACTGTGACATATGGCGTCTATTCGTCACAATACGGCTATGGACAACAGCGACCCGGTCCTCGACGCCGCCCGCGAGATGGTGCTCGCGGTCGGAGTGAGAAAGACCACGCTCACCGACGTGGCACGGCGAGCGGGGGTGTCCCGGATGACGATCTACCGCCGCTGGCCTGACGTGCGCAGCCTGGTCGCCGACCTGATGACCCGAGAGTGGGTGCTCGTCGCGGACCGGTTCGCCACCGAGGATCCGGTCACCGCGGCCGTCGCGGTGGTGCGGGCGCTGCGCGACCATCCGCTCTGGCGCAAGATCGTCGAAGTCGATCCCGAGCTGCTCCTGCCGTACCTGCTCGAGCGCAGGGGCTCCAGCCACGAGGTCATGCTCGCGCTCGTCGAGTCGGCGATCGCACGAGGCCAGGACCTGGGCACCGTACGGCCCGGCGACCCCGCGGCCCTGGCCAGGGCCGTGCTCCTGACCGCCCAGTCGTTCCTGCTGTCCGGCCCGACCATGCTCGTCCCCCTCACACAGGACGACCTGGACGGCGAACTCACCACACTCCTGGAGAGGTACCTGCAACCTTGAACTCCTCCCTCAACGCCGCCCGCCGCTCGCGCGAGCTCGCCGAGGTCCGCGATCTCGTGGTGGACGTCCTGGTGGTCGGGCTGGGCGCCACCGGCGCCGGAGCGGCGCTCGACGCCGCCTCCCGGGGTCTGTCCGTGGCCGCGATCGACGCCCACGACCTGGCGTTCGGCACCTCCCGATGGAGCTCCAAGATGATCCACGGCGGGCTCCGCTACCTGGCCAAGGGCCAGATCGGGGTGGCGCACGAGAGCGCGGTGGAGCGCGGCATCCTGCTCAGCCACACCGCCCCGCACCTGGTCAGGGCCGCGCCGTACCTGCTGCCGCTGACCCCGGAGGTCTCCAGGGCCCAGGCGGCGACGGTGATGACCGGCTACCGGCTCGGCGACGGGCTGCGGATGGCGGCGGGCACGCCCCGCCGGGTGCTCCCCGGCCCCTCACGGATCTCGGCCCGGCGGGCGCTCGGCCTCGCCGCCCCCCTGAGCCGGGACGGCCTGCGCGGGGCCCTGCTCTCCTGGGACGGGCAGCTGGTCGACGACGCCCGGCTGGTGGTCGCCCTGGCCAGGACGGCCGCCTCGCACGGCGCCAGGATCCTCACCCGCTGCCGCGCGCTGGAGCTGACCGGGGACGGGGCCCAGGTCCGCGACGAGCTCGGCGGGGACACCTTCACGATCCGGGCCAGGGCCGTGATCAACGCCGCCGGGGTGTGGGCGGCCCAGCTCGACCCGGCCATCTCGTTGCGCCCCTCACGCGGCACCCACCTGGTGCTCCGGCCGGAGACCCTTCCCGGGCTCAGGGCGGGGCTGCACGTGCCGATCCCGGGCGAGAGCAACAGGTTCGTCCTGGTGCTCCCCCAGGCCGACGGCCGGATCTACGTCGGGCTCACCGACGAGCCCGTGGAGGGGCCGGTCCCCGACGTCCCGCAGGCGCCGGAGGAGGACGTGACGTTCCTGCTCGGCGTGCTCAACTCGGTCCTGGACGTGACGGTCAGGCGGGAGGAGGTGGCCGGGACCTACGCCGGGCTGCGCCCGCTGCTCGGCGGCGAGGGCCGCACCGCCGATCTGTCCAGGAAGCACGCGTTGCTGGCCTCCCCGGACAAGGTCGTCACGATCGTGGGCGGCAAGCTGACCACCTACCGGCGGATGGCCCAGGACGCGGTCGACCTCGCCGTGCGGCTGCGGGGGCTGGACGCGGGCGGGAGCCGTACGGCGCGGCTGCCCCTGGTCGGGTTCACCCGGGGGAACGCCGAGGCGCCGGGGCGGCTGGTGAGGCGCTACGGGAGCGAGGCACCGGCCGTGCGGGCGCTGACGGCGGAGGATCCCTCGCTGGCCGAGCCTCTGCCGACCGGAGTCACCGGCGCCGAGCTGGTCTGGGCGGTCAGGCACGAGGGCGCGCTGGACGTCGGCGACCTGCTGGACCGCCGGACGCGGATCGGCCTGGTGCCCGAGGACCGGGCGGCGGCTCTCACAATGGCACGGACCGCGCTGACCTGTTGACACCTTGACTCTTGACATCGGGACGCCCGTAAAACCCCGCTGACAGGCCGATCTGCCTATTGACATCGGCCTGTCAGCGGGTTTATGGCTTTACCCGCCCCCGGTCTCCGCCGCCCCCGCACCACACCCTGTGAAGCATTAGGTTAGTCTTACCTAAGTCACAAGAGGGGGAGTGCGTGTCCACGGGAGGCCTTGCGGCTATGGCGGTCAAGGGTTGCGAGCACCCCCTGGGGTGCCACACGGGCGGCCTGCCGACTTTCGCCAGCGCGACCGTGGGCGCCCGGTTCTGGCTGCTCATCGAGCATTCCGGGCCGTGGGCCTCCCACCTGGAAGACTGCAACCTCCCCCAGGAGGTGCACACCCTTATCAAACGGGCCACGAGCCTCGGAATCCGGCCCCAGCTCATCCGCCGTCCGGGGCGGCGAAACCCCGCGGGAACCGGCATTCACGTCATGGTCGCCGACTCCACCGCTGCCGAGCCGTGGCTCGCCGAGGGCGTCATCGCAGGTCCAGACGATCTTGACATGGACGCCTTGATGGCCGGAGTGGTCCCGGAGTCCTGCATACTTGTGAGTGAGCCGGTTTTTCTGGTCTGCACGCATGCCAAGCGCAACGCGTGCTGCGCCCGCATTGGACTACCCCTCGCTCGTTCCCTGGCAGAAGTTTTGCCGGACAGAGTATGGGAAACATCACATGTTGGCGGCGATCGATACGCCGCCAACCTCGTGTGCTTGCCACACGGGCTTTACTACGGCAGCATGTCTCAGGCTGCTGCGATCGCGGCAGCGAATGCGTACCGGTCCGGCGAGGTCATCCTCGACCGTTTCCGGGGACGCGCGGGCATCCCTGAGCCATTGCAAGCCGCTGAGCATTTCGTCCGTGCCCACACGGGTGAACTCTCGGTTGGCGGAGTGGCCGTGGAGTCCTCCAGGTCGGACGGCGACACCACCGAGGCGATCGTGCGCGGTAGTGAAGCTCGTTTTCGGGTAGTGGTTGAACCCATGACGCTCACAACGCCATGTGGTACGGCTTGCGCCGACACGATCACTACCTATCGGCTGGTCGCACTGGACAGGCTCGTGCCTGTGCGGTACGCCACGCCCGCTCTGACCTGATCCGAGGGAACATCACGGCCAATCCAGGCGTTGGACACAGGGACGTCGTAAACGTCCAATGCGGCATCAACCCGAATTACCTCTCACTAAAAGGTGGTTTTCTCATGTCTCAGGTACGTCGGCAGACCGCCCGGCCTCGGCCCAGCTGGGGATGGCAGGACGACGCCGCGTGCCGGGGCGAGGACCTCGTGCTCTTCTTCGGCCCTGACGGCGAGCGTCAGCCCGAGCGCGACATTCGCGAGCGTAAGGCCAAGGCCATCTGCGGCCAGTGCCCCGTCCGCTCCGAGTGTCTCGACTACGCGCTGTCCCGCCCCGAGAAGTACGGCACGTGGGGCGGTCTGAACGAGGACGAGCGCGCCTCCGAGCGTCGCCGTCGCATGCGCCGCGCCGCCAGCGCCGGTATCAGCGCCGTCGCCTGAGCAGTACCTCCACCCGGCTCTCCCCTCGCGTGTGATCTCGCTGTTTCCCCCTGCGAGATCACACGTCGTCGCAGCGCGGTCCGGGAGTCCCGCACGATGTGCGCCACGCCCCAGCCGCGCCGATCATCCGCGGGCGATCAGCCTTGCGGGGGAATCCCCGGAGTGCCCCGTCGGCCGCGCGACGGCAGCGGCTTCACCTGGGACGCCGAGCAGTTCGGGCAGGTCTGGTCCACCCACGGCGGTGTGGTGACCAAACCCTTCCTGCGCCACATGACCGGGCGCCCGTCGTCCGCGTGACAGGCCTCATAGAGGTCTTCCCAGACATACAGGCAGCGCAGGCACTGGAACTCCCAGTCCTCGGCGACGGCATGAATCTCTCGCATGTGCTCTCTCCTCGCATGGGTGCTGTGCTGATCCGGACGGCGAACCGCCGGATCTATATGCGAGAGACACTCAGCAAGATCAGCCGATCGGGTCCTGTCGCCGGCACGACCGGCGAGATCCCGGAATTCCCCTTCCGATTGGGTTGCCCGCTCGCGGGCGGGTTCGTCACGACGACGGCGGGCACCTCGGGCCTGTCGGCCTGAACACGCGGTTCACGCCTGTCCCCGATGTCACGGGGTGCGGGTACGGCGGGCGACTCGTCGAGGGGATGCGCATCGCCCGCGACGGCCTCGACGACGGGTCCGCCGACCAGGCCCGGAACGCCCGAGTCCCACCCCAGGCAGAGCCCGAGACAGACGAGGATCGCGATCCACGACGCCGCCCAGCGGCGCCGGGGCAACCCGCATCCGCGCGAACCGGCGATCACATTCGAAAGATTGCCTACGCAGAGTAGCTAAAACACTACTCACAGCAATATTCACCGGACCGCCGAGCACGCAACCCTCGCTGAACAGGTGAAACGAAAAGCCCCATGGCGGACCGGCGCGGACGCGCACCCGCTCCACGCGGGAGCGGGTGCGCGTCCCGGCGCGCACGGGCGTCACGGGCGGTTACGGACGGTTACGGCCCGGCTTCCGCATCTCCTTGTGGATGACCTTCCACTTGTTCTGCAGCTCCTTGCGGAGCCGCGCGTCGGTTCTGGACGCCATCCAGGTGGCCTCGCGCTGGAGTTTGTTCCAGCTCTCCAGCCGCCGCTCGGGAAGCGTGCCGTCCTCGATCGCGGCGATCACCGCGCAACCGGGCTCGCTGTCGTGGCCGCAGTCGGCGAACCGGCATCGCATGGCGAGGTCCTCGATGTCGGAGAAGACCATGTCCACGCCCTCCCCCATGTCGTACAGGCCGACGCGGCGGATGCCGGGGGTGTCGATGACGAGGCCGCCGCCCTTGAGCGGGATGAGCTCGCGGTGCACCGTGGTGTGGCGGCCCCGGCCGTCATTGGCCCTGACCTGCTGCGTCTCCATCACCGTCTCCCCCGCCAGAGCGTTGACCAGCGTGGATTTGCCCGCACCCGAGGCGCCGAGCACCACGGCGGTGCGCGTGCCCTCCAGGTAGCCGCGCACGATGTCGACGCCCTCGCCGGTGACGGAGCAGATCGCGTGCACGTCCACCCCCGGCGCCGCCGTGGCGACCTCCCCCATCAGGAAGTCGAGACCCTCGCCGATGAGGTCGGACTTGGTGATGAGCACCACCGGCGTGCCCCCGCTCTCCCAGGCCAGCGCGAGCAGCCGCTCGATCCGGCCCAGGTCGGCGGTGTCGGTGGAGTGCAGAGCCGGCTCGGCGACGAACACGACGTCGACGTTGGCGGCGAGAACCTGTCCCTGGGAGTCTCCGGAGAGGCCGCCCCGGGAAAGCCTGCCGACGCCGCCGCGCACGAACGCGGTGCGGCGGGGCAGGAGCGTTTCCAGCTCGAAGCGGCCCTCGGGCAGCCTCCGGAGCGCGGCCCAGTCCCCGACGCAGGGCAGGGCGACGGGATCGGTGGCGGCGGCCCGCCGTACCTGGGCGCTGTAGTGGGCCTGGACGTGACCGTCGGCGGACAGCACCTCGGCGGCACCGCGATCGACGCGGGCCACCCGGGCGGGGATCAGACCGGCGGGAAGCTCGGCGGCGAGAGAGTCGTTCCAGCCGAGCGAGAACAGAACAGAAGAAGCAGAGCCGATTGGCGAAGACAACGTGGGTACACCCTTTTCGAAGGCCGGGTGCCCCGTTGGAAGTCGGTCAGACGGGCACCCGGAGGTTGATGGACGGCAGGTTCGTCAGAACAACCCGCATAGATCCTCACCTCCACAGTTCGGGGTCGCTTGTCTTCGCGACCGGCGTCGTGGGAAAAACTCTAGCGCAGCCCCGCCCACCCCACGCAAACCCATTTATCCGTGTCCCGGCCGCAGTCGCGCGAAGGGCCCCGGAACCTCGCGTCCCGGGGCCCTCGCGGATCAGCTCACAGACCCGGGGCCGGGAAGTGCGAGGTCAGCTCCCTGACCTCGCCGTGAACCCGGGTGATGACGTGCTTGACCTCGTCCTCGTCCTTGGCCAGGGCGGTGACGACCTGGTCGATCCAGGCGCCGATCTGGCGCATCTCGGCCACGCCCATGCCCCGGCTGGTCACACCGGCCGTGCCGATGCGGATGCCGGACGGGTCGAACGGCTTGCGCGTGTCGAACGGCACGGTGTTGTAGTTGGTCTCCAGACCGGCCTTGTCCAGGGCCTGGGCGGCGGGCTTGCCGCCGATGCCCTTGGGGGTCAGGTCGAGCAGGATGAGGTGGTTGTCGGTGCCGCCGGAGACCAGGTCGAACCCGCGGCTGCTGAGCTCCTCGGCCAGCGCCTTGGCGTTCATGACCACCTGGCGGGCGTAGTCCTTGAAGCCGTCGGTCGCCGCTTCCTTCAGCGCCACCGCGATGGCCGCGGTGGTGTGGTTGTGCGGACCGCCCTGCAGACCCGGGAAGACGGCCTTGTTGAGCGCCGTGGCGTGCTCGTCGGAGGTGGCCATGAGCATGGCGCCACGGGGGCCGCGCAGGGTCTTGTGGGTGGTGGTGGAGATGACGTCCGCGTGGCCGACCGGCGACGGGTGGGCGCCACCGGCCACCAGACCGGCGATGTGGGCGATGTCGGCGGCGAGCACGGCGCCGACCTCGCGGGCGATCTCGGCGAAGGCCGGGAAGTCGATCGTGCGCGGGATCGCGGTGCCACCGCAGAAGATCAGCTTGGGCCGCTCGCGGAGAGCCAGCTCACGGACCTCGTCCATGTCGATGCGGCCGGTGTCCTGGCGGACGCCGTACCGGACCGGGTTGAACCACTTGCCGGTGGCCGAGACCGACCAGCCGTGGGTGAGGTGGCCGCCGAACGGCAGGCCCATTCCCATCACGGTCTCGCCCGGGTTCAGGAAGGCCATGTAGATGGCCAGGTTCGCGGGCGAGCCCGAGTAGGGCTGGACGTTGGCGTGGTTCACGCCGAACAGGGACTTGGCCCGATCGATCGCGAGGGTCTCGATCTGGTCGATGACCTGCTGACCCTCGTAGTAGCGCTTGCCGGGATAGCCCTCGGAGTATTTGTTGGTGAGAACGGTGCCGGTGGCTTCGAGAACGGCCTTCGAGACGTAGTTCTCCGACGCGATCAGTTTGACGGTGTCGGACTGACGGCGCTCTTCGGCCTTGATGAGCTCGGCGATCTGCGGATCGACGTTAGAAAGAGAACTCATGGCGCCTTCACTCCCCTGTCATCGTGGACATCGCGCGCGAGACCCAGGCGCACGGCCTTGCGCTATTACGCTCCCCGGTGGTCTCTCCCACCCAATGCGCCAGTCGCGCTTTAGACGATAGCGGACTAGGCGGCCCGGCTGACGCGGCCCGCGCCGTCCGCAGGCCAGAGCCGGTCCACTTCGGCGTTGAGCGTGGCTCCGATAAGCACGGCCAGCGCGGTGATGTAGAGCCACAGGAGCACCGCGATCGGGGCGGCGAGAGAGCCGTAAATGGAGACCGGGGAGAACCACGCGGCGAGCACCGAGCGCAGCACGGCGGCGCAGGCGATCCAGATGACGAACGCGAGCACGGCCCCGGGCAGCTCCCGCCACCAGCGGGTCCGCACCGGCACGCTCACGTGGTACAGCAGGGTGAGGAAGACCACCGAGCCGACGACGACCACCGGCCAGTAGAGGAGGTCCACCAGCACGGCGTAGTCGGGCGGCAGGGCGTCGCGCAGCGCCACGGGCCCGAGGACCAGGACCGGCATGACGAGCAGCCCGATCAGCAGGCCCGCGAGGTAGAGGCCGAAGGACATCAGGCGGGTGCGGATGATGCCGCGCTCCTCGCCGAGCCCGTAGGCGACCGAGATCAGGTCGACGTAGACGAACAGCGCCCGCGAGCCCGACCAGAGCGCCAGCAGGAATCCCAGCGAGATCAGCGAGACCTGGTTCTGCGGTTTCAGCACGTCCTCGACGAGCGGGGTGACGACGGTGTCCACGGCGTTGTCGGTGAACAGCAGGTGGGCCTGGTCGTCGATCCAGGCTCTGACGGTCTGCACCGTCTCGGGACCGAACACGGGGGTGAGCAGGCCGAGCACTCCGACCAGGCCGAGCATGAACGGCGGCAGTGACAGCAGCGCGAAGAAGGCGGCCTCACCGGCCAGGCCGGTGACGCGGTAGGTGACGCCCGCGTTCGTCGTGGCGCTGATCAGCGCCCAGACGTCCGTCCCGCGCACCCAGGACAGCCCGGCGCGCAGCCTGGCCCCGCGCCCGCGTGGTGAGCGCTTCTTGGGCCCTGGCCGGTGCGCCGGGGCATCAGTGGACGTCATGGCACACAACGGTATTCCTACCCGCGCTTGATCACGAGTCCGGTCGGCAACGATCGAATCTCGTGTCCGTTACCCGGGCTACCTGCGATAAAACGCCACCGGGTCGTCCACGTCGACGATCCGGGCGCCCAACGGCAGCAGGGAGACGGGAATCAGCTTGATGTTCGCGATCCCCAGCGGGATGCCGATGATCGACAGGAAGAGCGGAATCGAGGTCAGCAGGTGCCCGATCGCCAGCCAGATCCCGGCCACGACACACCAGATCACATTTCCCAGCGTGGACATGAGACCCGCGTCGGGGTCGCGCACCACGGTCCGCCCGAAAGGCCACAGCGCGTAGGCCGCGATCCGGAACGACGCGATGCCGAAGGGGATCGTGATGATCAGGATGCAGCAGATGACGCCCGCGACGACGTAGCCGAGAGCCAGCCAGATCCCCGCGAACACCAGCCATATGACATTCAAAAGAGTCCGCATGATCTGAGCATGTCAGAGCGGATCAGACCGGTTCTATGGGGTGTTTCCCTGATATGCCCCTGAGCCGAGCGGCGCCCGTCCCTTGCCCGGAGCCCCGGCGAAAGCCTGGGCGACCCGCATCCACGCCCGCGCGGTCTCGCCTTTCACCTCCAGCGAGGTGTCGTCGAGGTGACGGCGCTGGACCACCAGAAGGCAGAAGTCGAGCGCCGGCCCCCTGACCACGTCGGCGGCCTCGGCCGGGCCCGCCGCCCACGGCGACCCGTCGGGCATCGTCAGCTCCACCCGCACCGGATCCGCGGGCGGCGTCAGAGCGCGCATCGCGAAGCCGTACGGCATGGCCCGGACCCCGAGCGTCGCCACGTGCCTGAGCCTGGCGGTCGGGACCCGCACGACGCCGAGCGCGTCCGCCACGTCCTGCCCGTGGGCCCAGGTCTCCATCAACCGCGCGGTGACGAAGGACGCGACCGACATGTCGGGCCCGTACCAGGGCAGCCTGGCCTTTGCGTCCAGCCCGGCGAAGACCTCCAGGCTGCGGGCTCTGGAGGTGCGGAACCAGTCGTAGACCCGGGCGGGCGCGAGGTCGCGCGCGGCGACCGCGAGCTCGTCGACCATGGAGTCCCCGCGGGCGAGGAGGGCCGGCAGCGCGGCGCGGAAACCCTCGGGGTCGGTCGCGGCGGTGACGGCGGCGTCGTCGAACCAGGCGAGATGGCTGATCTGGTCGCGTACCGCCCAGCCCTCGGCGGGGGTCGGCAACTCCCAGGCCTCGGGATCGAGTCCTGGGATCATGGCGTCGAGCTCGGCGCTCTCCGCGCGCAGATCGGCCAGCAACTCGTCCATCAGGCCCACGGCGCCTCCCTCGTCCCGGCTCAGGCAAGGTTAACCGAGCGATGTTCTAGAGGGAACAGCCGCACAATGGAAAGGTGATCTGCGAAGAGTGCAAGGAGCACCGGCACGACAGGTGCCGGGGCGGCTCGTGGTGCGACTGCCAGCACCAGGCCGCCGAGAAGCCCAGGGAGTCTCCTCTGGGCTGGCAACGCCAAGGTTGAGTCTTGGCGGAGTCCAGAGTGTGGACGAGATATTGGACATCTCAGACCATCAAGGTATCGTCAGGGACATGCCAGCGGACCCATTGCTCGTCGTGCGACGCCACGTCGACCTTCTGCGTGTCCGCAGTGCCATCTGTTGTGACGTCCGTTGACCGTCGCCCCCCGCTGATTTCACCCAGCTCGGGCGCGTCGTCAGGCGTCCTCATCTGAGTAAACCGGCCCCCGCACTCAACGATGAGGCGGGAGGTGCCGCCTTGCCTGCGCGCGTCTGGAAATCACCCACCGATCCACAAAGGACGCGCACATGACAACCCCGGCCAGACCGGCTAACCGCCACCACAAGCGCCCGCGTGGCGAAGGCCAGTGGGCACTCGGCTACCGCGAGCCCTTAAACAAGAACGAAGAGAACAAGAAGAACGACGACGGGCTCAACGTCCGTCAGCGGATCATCGACATCTACGCCAAGGGCGGCTTCGACTCCATCGACCCGGCCGACCTGCGGGGCCGGATGCGCTGGTACGGGCTCTACACCCAGCGCAAGCCCGGGATCGACGGCGGCAAGACCGCGATCCTGGACCCGGAGGAGCTCGACGACCGCTACTTCATGCTCCGGGTCCGCATCGACGGCGGCCGGCTCGACCTTGAGCAGCTGCGCACCATCGCCGACATCTCCAACCTGTACGGCAGGGGCACCGCCGACATCACCGACCGGCAGAACGTCCAGTTCCACTGGATCGAGATCGAGGCCGTCCCGGACATCTGGAAGCGGCTGGAGGCGGTGGGCCTGTCCACCACCGAGGCCTGCGGCGACACCCCGCGCGTCATCCTGGGCTGCCCGCTGGCCGGGATCGACAGCGAGGAGGTCATCGACGCCACCGCGCAGATCCGCGAGATCCACGACACCTACATCGGCGACCCGGCGTTCTCGAACCTGCCGCGCAAGTTCAAGTCCGCGGTGAGCGGCTGCCCGGCGCACTGCACCGTGCACGAGATCAACGACGTGGCGTTCGTGGGTGTGGTCAACGAGCGGGGCGAGAGGGGCTTCGACCTGTGGGTGGGCGGCGGCCTGTCGACCAACCCGATGCTGGCCAAGCGGCTGGGCGTCTTCCTCACCCCGGAGCAGGTCGCCCCGGTCTACGGCGGTGTGATCGGCATCTTCCGTGACTACGGCTACCGCCGCCTGCGGCACCGGGCCCGGATCAAGTTCCTCATCAACGACTGGGGCGTCGAGAAGTTCAGGGAAGTTCTCGAAACGGAATATCTCGGCTACACCCTGCCCGACGGACCCGCGCCCGAGCTGCCGCGCGGCGGCCGTAGGGACCACGTGGGCGTCTTCCCGCAGAAGGACGGCAACTTCTACGTCGGCTTCGCTCCCAAGGTCGGCCGCCTCGACGGCGACAGGCTCCACCTGATCGCCGACATCGCCGAGCGGCACGGCTCCAACCGGGTGCACACCACGGTCGAGCAGAAGATGGTCATCCTCGACGTGGCACCCGACCGGGTGGACAGCATCGTCGCCGAGCTGGAGGCCAACGACCTGCGGGTCAACCCCTCCACCTTCCGCCGCCAGACCATGGCCTGCACCGGCATCGAGTTCTGCAAGCTGGCGATCGTCGAGACCAAGGCCACCGCGGCCAACCTGATCGACGAGCTGGAGCGGCGCCTTCCGGACTTCAAGGAGCCGCTGACCATCAACGTCAACGGCTGCCCGAACTCCTGCGCGCGCATCCAGGTGGCCGACATCGGCCTCAAGGGCCAGCTCGTCGTCAACGAGGCGGGCGAGCAGGTCGAGGGCTTCCAGATCCACCTGGGCGGCTCGCTGGGCGTCAACCCGGGCTTCGGCCGCAAGGTCCGCGGCCTGAAGGCCACCGCTGAGGAGCTCCCCGACTACGTGGAACGCGTCGTCAAGAACTTCGAGAAGCAGAAGAACGAGGGCGAGACCTTCGCCGACTGGGTCCAGCGTGCCGACGAGGAGGACCTCAAATGAGGCGGCACGGCGGGCGGGCCGCCGGGCACGGCGCCATCTCGCGAACGGACCCGGCGAACCGCGGGGTGAGGAGGGGCCATGAGTGAGCGAGCGGTTCCCTTCCACTGCCCCTACTGCGGTGAAGAGGACCTCGAACCCTACGAGGGCGACGGCGGCTGGTACTGCCGCTCGTGCGTCCGCGCCTTCAAGCTGAAGTTTCTCGGAATCGGAGTGCGGTTGTGAACCGTAGCGAACTGGGAGTGGTGAGCAACCGATGACACTGGTGGACATCGAGATCGGGCTGCGTCAGCAGCGAAGTGCGTTCGACCTGCAGGACATCGTCGAGTCGGCCTCGCGGTTCCTGGAGGGCGCCCCCGCCCGCGAGATCATCCGCTGGGCGGCGGCCACCTTCGGCGACCGGCTCTGCCTGACCTCCTCGATGAGCGACGCCTTGCTGATCGACCTGGTCAGCAGGGTCAAGCCGGGCGTGGACGTGCTGTTCATCGACACCGGCTACCACTTCGCCGAGACGATCGGCACCCGTGACGCCGTGCGGCAGGTCTACGACGTGAACGTGATCGACGTGAAGCCGTCGCGGACGGTGGACGAGCAGGAGCGCGACCTCGGTCCGCGCCTGTTCGGCCGCAACCCCGACCTGTGCTGCTACCTGCGCAAGGTCGAGCCGCTGAACCGGGCGCTGGAGCCGTACCTCGCCTGGGTCTCCGGCATCCGCCGCGACGAGGCCACCACCCGCGCCGGTGTCAAGGTCGTGGAGTGGGACGCCAAGCGCCAGATGGTCAAGATCAACCCGATCGCCTCCTGGACGCAGGAGGACGTCGACAACTACATGACCGACAACGGCGTGCTCATCAACCCGCTGCACTACGACAACTACCCCTCGATCGGCTGCGCCCCCTGCACCCGCCAGGTGGCCCCGGGCGAGGACCCGCGCAGCGGCCGCTGGGCCGGAATGGCCAAGACGGAATGCGGGCTGCATCTATGACGTGGCACGTCCGCGATGCCGCGTCCGCGCCACCGCTGATCGCGGTGGCGCACGGATCGCGTGATCCGCGCGCCGCCGCGACCGTGGAGGACCTGCTCGACCTGGTACGGCTGGCACGCCCGGAGATCCCCGTGCGCACCGCCTACCTCGACCACGCCCCGCCGACGCTCGCCATGGCGCTGTCCGGGCTGACCGAGGCGGCGGTGCTGCCGCTGCTGCTCACCGAGGCCTACCACAGCCGTGTGGACATCCCCGGCGCGCTGGCCGAGGCGACGGCCCGCCGTCCGCTGCTGCGCGTGCGCAGGGGCGCCACCCTGGGCCCGCACCCCCTGCTGGTCACCGCCCTGGAGCGGCGCCTGGCCGAGGCCGGGGTGGAGCCCGGAGACCCCGGCACCGCCGTGGTGCTGGTCTCGGCCGGTTCCAGCGACCCGCGGGCCAACGCGACGGTCGCCGGGATCGCCGGAGACTGGGCCAGGCGGCGCGGCTGGTGGTCGGTGACCGCCGCCTACGCCTCGGCCGCCGAGCCCACCCCCGAGCAGGAGGTACGGCGGCTCCTCGACGCCGGAGCCCCCCGCGTGGTCGTGGCCCCCTACCTGCTGGCCCCGGGCTACTTCGCCGACAAGATCCGCGCCACCACCCTGGCGGCGGGAGCCGAGGTCGTCGCCGACGTGCTCGGCGCCGCCCCGGAGCTCGCGGCCGTGCTGGTCGAGCGCTACGAGCAGGCCCTGCGCACCGAGGACCGGTCAGCCACCGCCTGACGCCGGGCCGGGGCGAGCCGAGCTCTCATCCGCGAAGCGGCAGTCCGTACCGCTGTCACACGGTTCGTACCGGGTGGCCATGATCACGATTCTCATGTCGGCGCGGCTCTTTCCGGCATCCCTCACGACCTGCCGGGCGTCCCTGTCGTCGATCAACGCCCGGCCCAGCTTCTTGATCGAGCCCGGCGGGACCACCGCGACTTCCAGGCGCCTGGTGTCCGAGTCCACATCCGGCAGGCCGACCACGGAGACCCGTTCCCCTTCCTTCGTCTCCTCCACCACTCCGTCGGTACACGGGCGGGCGGTGTGGTAAACGCCGTCCTCCCAGTAGAGGACCTCTGACTGGAACGGGCAGTAGACAATGACCGACGACATCCACTCGCGCCGCCGTTCAGGGAGGTCGAAGGCGACCCGCTCACCCATGGCCGAGAACCTCTTCACCATGATGGTGTCGGTGATCGCGCGGGCGCCGTACCGCGGCGACGGCTGGGCCATGACCCCGGTCCAGATGTCGTCGGGGACCGCGACGGTGCCGCCCCCGGGCAGGGTGAACGCCGCCGCGACGGCGAGTCCCGCCGCGACCGCTCCCCCCAGTGCCCGGAGGCGGCGGCGCTTGATCCTGCGGACGCGCCGGTCGACGTCGGCGACGGTCACGCCCCTGTGCAGACCGTCTTCGCTCTCCCGGCTCAGGATCTCGCGCAGGTCGGATTCGGTGATCGTCATCTCAGCTCCCCGTGGTGATCGCGGCGATCGCCGCGGGATCGACGCGCAGCCTGGCCAGCGCCCGGCTGGCCTGGCTGCGAACGGTCGCCACCGAACAGCCGAGAACCTCGGCGATCTGCGGGTCGGGCAGGTCGGCGAAGTAGCGCAGGACGATCACGGCCCGCTGCCTGCCGGGCAGTACGGCGAGAGCCTGCCGGACCGCCTCCCGCGTCCCGACCGCGCCCGTCTGGTCCTCTCCCGCCACGTCGGGCAGGGCGCCGGTCGGCACCTCGCCCCGCCACCTGCGCCGCCACCAGGAGGCGTGGGTGTTGGCCAGGATCCGGTAGACGTACGGGTCGGGGTTGTCACCCACCCGCCGCCAGGCGAACCACGCTTTGGCCAGCGCCGTCTGCAGAAGATCCTCCGCCGTACCCCAGTCGCGGCACAGCAGGTAGGCCGTCTGCAGCAGGCGGGCCGAGCGCTGCTCCACATAGCGCTCGAAATCGGCCCGATCTCGCATTCGGGGTCCTCACTTTTCGGTGTCCGTCACCGATCACTACGCGCTGGCCGCCCTGAGACGTTGCACGCGTCCGGGACGTCTTGCCGAAGAGTGAGGAAACGAGCCGGGCGTTCAGCCCCTCAGTGACCCGGGGGTTGCGGGGGCTGTGGTGGATATGGAGGTTGCGGGGGCTGGGGTGGCTGCGGGGGCTGGGCCGGGTGGAACTGGTGGGGGTGCGACCCGTGAGAGGACGGCCCGTGGGAGTAGGGCAGCTGGTGGTGCGGGCCGGACGGCGGCAGGGGGTGCCCCGGTTCGCCCATGAGCTCGCCGCGCATCTCGCGCCACTGCTCCCGCCAGGCGGCCCAGGCCTTCTTGACGGGCTTGGCCTTCGAGTCGCCGATCACCTTGACGTCGCCCATCAGCACGTAGGCCCTGACCCGGATGAGCGGCACGGTCATGCCGGGGGGCGCCTCGACGACCTGGACCTTCTTGTCTCCCATGATCGCGATTCCGTCGAGCTCGACATCCACGCCGTCCGGAACGATGATCTTCACGTCGCCCATGACCGCGGTGGCCACGATGTCCACCACGCCGGTGCGGACCTCGGCCTCGCGCAGGTCGAGCACGACGTCGCCCATGACGGAGACCGCGCCGAGCCCCTGGTCGATCCGCCACTTGCCCTGGCGCTTGGAGTCGCCCATGACGGCCACGAACCAGCGCCGTGCCCGGCCCTCCCGAGGCTCGGTGGCCTGGGCCGGCGTGTAGGCGGGCGCCGGCGCCTGACCGGATGACGGCAGGTCGGAGGTGATGACGGCCAGCTCCGCCTGGGTCACGGCGGTGTAGGCGGCCTCGGTGCGCTCGGTCAGCTCCCCGAGGGTCAGGCGCCCCTCGACGGAGGCGACGCGCAACCGCTCGACGACGGCCTCCCGCTCGGCGTCCGAGGCCCGTATGGCACCGGGATCATTCATAACTCACAACATATCGCGAGTTGTCCTCGCGCTGGATCCTTCGGAAGGAGGAGGTTGCGGCCTACTCCTCCAGCCGGCGCGCCCCACCTGGCCCGGCGGGACCGGACGGCCAGCGCCTATGATCCGGAGGCATGTATGAAGAACTCCTGGACGCGGTGGCAGGCAAGGACGCCGAGCGGGTCGAGCGCCTGCTCCAGGGCGGGACGAGCGCGGATCCGGAGGGCGAGGCGGAGGCGACGGCGCTGTACCGGGCCTCGGTGGGCGGCCATGTGGCGATCGTGCGCGCGCTGCTGGCCCACGGCGCCGATCCCAACCGGATCAGCGGCGGCGAGGACGAGGGGCTGCCCCTGTGCGGGGCCGCGGCCTGGGACCGCGTCGAGGTCGTGGAGATGCTGCTGCGGGCCGGGGCCTACCCGAACCGCAGGGAGAGCTTCGGATGGACCGCCCTGCTCTGGGCCGCCTCGAACGGGTGGGCCGACACGCTGCAGGCGCTGCTGGAGGCCGGAGCCGACCCCGAAGACGCCAACGTGGGCGGTGAGCCCGCCCTCACCCTGGCCACCCGGCGCGGGGCGCTGGGCGCCGTGCGCGTGCTGCTCGACCACGGAGCCGACCCCGGCCGGCCGGACGGCGAGGGTGACACCCCGCTGGACATCGCCTACGACTGGCTGGGCACGCAGCTGGAGAGCGCGCTGCTGGAGCAGCTCACCGAGACGGCCCCCGAGGGCTCCCAGTTCGTCGTGGGCCGCACCCGCGCCAAGGACGGCACCGACCTGGTGACCGTCACCGCCGTGGGACCGGACGGCAGGCCCGGGATGGAGGTTCGGTGCCAGCGCGGCCACGCGGCCATCGCCACCCTCCTGGAGGACGCGACCGAGCGGCGGCTGCCCTTCGACGAGCTGGTCGAGCGGGCGCTGCCGTACCGGGACATCGACGAGGAGGCCGAGACCTGGTGGACGGTGGCGAGCTCGCTGAGCCGCCGGGGAGACGAGGAGACCTTCGACGCCGCGGCCCGGTTGTGCGTCAGCGAGGACCCGCGCAAGCGGGAGTTCGCCGTCGACGTGCTCGCGGAGTTCGGCTTCACCGAGGACGACAAGCCCTACCTTGAGCGGACGCTGCCCATCCTGCAGCGGATGGCGGCCACCGAGGGCGACGAGCGGGTGCTGCGCTCGGTGCTCGGCGCGCTGGGCCACCACGCCGACCCGCGGGCCCTGCCCGCGGTCCTGGAGATCGTCACCGCCGAGGGCTGGACCCGCACCCAGGCCGACCCCGCCGCGCTGGCGGCCGTCCTTCCCCCGGGCCATGCCGAGGGGCTCGCGTTGCTCATCTCCATGACGGAGGACCCCGACGAGGAGGTGCGCGACTGGGCGACCATGGGCCTGGCGGGGCTGCCGGAGGACACCGGGCAGATCCGTGACGCGCTGGCCGCGCGGCTCGACGACGAGGACCTGACCACGGTGGCGGAGGCGACGCGGGGCCTGGCCAGGCGGGGCGACCCGCGCGCCCAGAGGGGCGTGGCGCGCGTGCTCGCCGAGAGCGACGAGGACGACGACTACGTCCGCGACATGGTGAAGAACCCCTAGAGCACCGGGCCGGGCGAGGGTCCTCGCCCGGCCCTTGCTTCGGGGTCCGGCCTCCCCGAAGTCGCGTGCGCCGCCTCCAGCACCCACCCGGGGGTGTGGAGATCCGCCGGGAGTGCTGAGATGAGTGGCAGAAACCGGCGCGAGTTCAGACGAGTCCATCGGAGGCCGCACGTGACCCATGACGTCTTCAACCAGGTTCCCCCGTTCACCGGTCATGACGTGTCCGCGGACGCCGCGCTCCTTTCGGGCGTGGTCCGCGAGAACGCCGACTGGGCCGTGGGAGACCTGCGCCGGCTCGGCACCCTCGCCGGATCGGAGCAGGCCGGGGAGTGGGGACGGCTGGCCAACGAGCATCCGCCCGTCCTGCGCACCCATGACCGGTACGGCCACCGGATCGACGAGGTCGAGTTCCACCCCGCCTGGCACGAGCTGATGACCGTCGCGGTCGAGAACGGCCTGCACGCCGCCCCGTGGTCGAGCGCGCGGCCGGGCTCGCACGTGGCCCGCGCGGCCAAGTTCTACATCTGGAGCCAGGTCGAGGCGGGGCACGGCTGCCCGATCTCCATGACCTACGCCTCGGTCGCCGCGTTGCGCCACAACCCCGTGCTCGCCGCCGAGTGGGAACCCCTGCTGGCCTCCCGCAGCTACGATTTCGGGCTGCGTCCGCCGCTCGGCAAGCGCGGGGTGCTCGCCGGGATGGCGATGACCGAGAAGCAGGGCGGCTCCGACGTCCGCGCCGGCACCACCCGCGCCGAACCCCTGAGTGACGGAAGCTACGCCCTGACCGGGCACAAATGGTTCAACTCCGCCCCGATGTGCGATGTGTTCCTGGTTCTCGCCCAGGCTCCCGGCGGGTTGTCGTGCTTCCTGCTCCCCCGGGTGCTGCCCGACGGCACCCGCAACGCCATGCACCTGATGCGGCTGAAGGACAAGCTGGGCAACAAGTCCAACGCCAGCGCCGAAGTGGAGTACCACGGCGCCGTCGCCTGGCTGGTCGGCGAGGAGGGCCGGGGGGTGCGGACCATCCTGGAGATGGTCAACATGACCCGGCTCGACTGCGTGATCGGCTCTGCGGCTGGCATGCGGTACGGCGTGACCCGGGCCGTGCACCACGCCACACACCGCGGCGCGTTCGGCAGGAAGCTGATCGACCAGCCCCTGATGCGCAACGTCCTGGCCGACCTGGCCCTGGAGTCCGAGGCCGCGACCACCCTGATGACGCGGCTGGCCGGAGCCACCGACCGGGCGATCGCCGGAGACCGGGACGAGAGCGCGCTGCGCCGTACGGCACTGGCCGTCGGCAAATACTGGGTGTGCAAGCGCGGCCCCGCCCACGCCGCCGAGTCGCTGGAGTGCCTGGGCGGCAACGGTTATGTCGAAGAGTCGCAGATGCCGCGGTTGTTCCGCGAGTCGCCGCTCAACGGCATCTGGGAGGGCTCGGGAAACGTGGCGGCGCTGGACGTGCTGCGCGCCCTGGGGCGCGAGCCCGAGGCCCAGGAGGCCTTCTTCACCGAGGTCTCGCTCGCCGCCGGGGCCGACCGGCGACTGGACGAGGCGGCCGACCGCCTGCGCAAGTCTCTGGGCGACCTGACCGACATCGAGGTCCGTGCCCGCCGTATCGCCGAGGACATGGCCCTGGTCCTGCAGGGCTCCCTGCTCGTACGGCTGGCGCCTCCGGCCGTCGCCGACGCCTTCTGCGCCTCCCGCCTGTCCGGTGAGGCGGGCCGCGCCTTCGGCACGCTGTCCTCGCGCCTGGACCTGGACGCCCTCATCGAGCGGGCCGTCATCTGACCCAGCCCTGACGTCTCTGGTGGTAGGCCGCCACGGCCGCGGCGGCCCTGCCATCGTCGGCCAGTAACCGGGTGAGCCGGTCGACCCTGCGGCTCGCGCACAGCGCATAGGTCTCGGCCCACCATTCGGACGGGCGGTCCCGGTAGCGGTCCAGCGCGAGCAGCGGGCGGCAGAGCTTCATGATCCGCTGCCATTCCGGGGTCTCGTCCATCTCGTCCAGGTCGCACAGCACATGTCCGATCATGTGGTGGACCAGCGCTCCCGAGGAGTGCGCCCCGCCCGCGATGACGATCGTGCGCCCCATGTAGACCCCGGCGGATCCGGCCGCCACCCGGGCGTCGCAGGAGTCGTCCGGCTCGGGGAGCTCGGGGAGCACGTCGGCGCCGAGCCAGATCCCGTCGAGGTCCTCGGCCAGCCGGGTCGCCAGATGAACCGGCAGGCCGGCCAGCTCGTCCACCGCGACCACCAGTTCGCGCCGCGGCGTTCCGGACCAGCCCCGGTGGATCACCCGTTCCAGCACCCCGCAGTCTCTGCTGCCGTCCCGCGGCAGCGGGTCGCGGTGTCTCGTGCGGCTCGAAGGGGGGGTCCTCATCCGGAGTTCTCCGTCCTGCCGAAGAAATGTTCCCGGTGATAAACGTCCGGTGGGGGATTGTTCATTACAGGCGGTCGCGTGAACATTCGCTGGGGCAAAGAATGCGATTCCTTACCGACGCCTCGCCCGCCCCTGGTCTACCCTCTGCCCTCGAAAGCCGATCGGCCATCGCAGTCGCGAGCGATTCCCATCAAAAAGGACTAATCATGAGAATAAGCCCGAAGGAACTGAGCGCGGCATGCACCATCCTCTTCGCAAACATCCTTTTCGCACCGGCGCCGGCCTCCGCCGCGGACCACCCCTCCCCCTGCCAGAGCGACATCGCCCGAGCGGTCGGGGAGCAACTCGCGAAAGCGCCGGGCGGCACGTTCATCCCACCTGACGTGGTCGCCTATGACGACGGCGGAGAGGTGATCACGTTCCGCCCCCCGTCCTGCGGCCCCGCGCGCCGGGACACGGAGCACGACTGCGACGAGGACGGCATCCCGGGCAACGCGGTGTGCCTGTACGACCGCAGGGCGTTCGAAGGGTCCCGCCAGGCCGTCAAGGTGACGGGGACGAGAAAACTAAACGGGACGATAACCATAATGTCCATAAAAAACGACCGCCCGTTTGTCTTCTTCGTCAAGAAGAGCAAATACGACCAGGGAACCTGCTTCCTTTCCATGGAGGGCTACGGCGACGCGGGCGACGTCAGCGGGCAGCACTGGGTGAACGCCCATCCCAATCTGCGCGAATGCCACTGATCGCCAGACGGTTGAATTTTCCGGTTTTTGAGCGGGGCGCCGATCATGTGGCGCTCCGTCTCGCGGCCCGCCGGTCACGAGGTCTCCCCGACACCGCCCACCCATCTGCCGATGACATATGTCCGGTATTCCTCGACGACGGGACGGCGGATCTCGTGACCGCGCGTGCGCGCGACCCGGATGAGCTCGGTCGCGAGAAGACCCCCGGTCGCCGAGCTGACGACGAGCACCCCCAGCAAGGGCCCGTCCTCGAACCCGAACGCCTGCCCCGGCCTTCCCCGCCGGTCCCTGACCTGCCCGAGCGACCTCAGGTCGTCCTGAGCCGCCAGGACCCGCCACAGCACCGCCGTCAGCGCCGGCTCCACCACGTCATGGGAGTGCAGGTTCTCCACCGCCCTGACGAGGCGCCGCGTCCGTGTCATCGTGACCTGCGGCTCGGTGCCGAGGAGCTGGTCGCGGAGCACCGGCCCGGACCGCGACAGCGCGTTCGCCCTCGGCCGCAGATCCGCCACGCGCCCCTCCTCCCGGGACGGCGCGGGAATCGACCGCCCGGCCTCCGGCGGGATTCCCTCCCAGCCGCCGCCCTCGAACGGCCTGCCCGCCGTCCGCACCCTCCGGCAGGTGCCCTTCCCGCTCACCGGCGTCCACCGCTGGACCAGCCACGGCACGACCCGTGAGGCCGCCCCGCCGGTTTCCACCGTGGTGGACATCAGCCACTCCTCGGTCGCGACGTAGCTCCACGGCCCGGCCGGGGGGCGCGGCCGGGCCGCCGCGAGAGCGGCCAGCTCCAGCAGCTTGGGCGAGGCCTGTGGAAAGGACGACATCGGGCGCGGCGACGGGTCCGGCAGGGGTTCGGTGTTCGAAATGTGGGTGATCCTCGCCAGATCCTCCAGGATCTCCGGGCCGACGCGACCGGCGAGGCCCGGGGGCGACAGTGCGGCCGTGGCGGGCGCCGGGGCCCGCCGGTCGCCGGACGGGACATGGACGGAGATCAGCACCGTCGCGACGGCTCCCAGGGCGGCGGCGAGAGCGGCCGGTCTTCTTCGCCTCGCCCGCGACGGGGCGTCACCGCACAGTATCCGCCGCAGGACCTCCTCCTCCTCGGGACCGAGCACCCGCCTCCCCACCTCGTGCGGGGGAACCGGGTTGTGCCGGACCATCAGCTCGCGGACCCTGTCATGACCTCGCATCACTGCCCCCTTCCTCGCACCGCGGGCGCATCCCTCGCAGGGACTCGCTCAGCCGCAGCCGCGCCCGGCACAGCCGTACGCGGACCGCGTTGGGGGTCAGGCCGAGGATCCCGCCGATCTCCTCGACCCCGAGATCCTCCCAGTAGTGCAGGCGGAGGATCTCTCCGTCTTTGGGGCGCAGCAGCGCCATGGCCGTCTCCATCGCGGTCCGGACCTCCTCCTCGTGGTGGGAACCGCCCTCGGGCGGATCGGACGGCAGCTGCCTCAGCAGCCCCAGCAGCCGCTGCCTGCGGCACTCGCCACGGGTCGCGTTTCTCACGTGCCCCCAGGCCACGCGGTACAGCCAGGCGATGATGGCCCGGTCGTCGTCCTTGGGAATGCGCCGCCTCTTCCGCCAGGCGGTCTGAAAGGTGCAGGAGACGATGTCGTCGGCCGCCGCGAGGCCGACACGGCGTGCCGCGTATGCCCATATGGGCTCATAGAAAGTGCGGAACGCCCAATCGAACCATTTCTCCTCGTCATCCTCCGACACGGCCGCCCCTTCCCACCTGCCGTCATGGTTCTTACGTCCGACACCAAGGATTTGATTACAGATTCCATTCAAACGGCCACGGAAAGTCATCATCGACCTTTCCACCGAAGACCGGGGGAAGGCGGCGAGAGGGCGCCACGGGCACCGGAAACGAGCATCGCGGCCCGGGAGCCGCCCTCTGGACCCTCGGCCCAGGCAAAGATCCAAAGGACGCTCTCCGGACGAGTAGGGTCGTTGGTGTTAACGCATCGTGATCGAAAGGACATCGCCATGGCGACGACACGTACCGCGACGACTCACTGGAAGGGCGCGCTGCTCGACGGCTCGGGCATCGTCTCGCTCGACTCCTCCGGGGTGGGCACGTTCGACGTGTCCTGGCCCTCACGGGCCGAGCAGGCCAACGGCAAGACCTCGCCGGAGGAGCTCATCGCCGCCGCCCACTCCTCCTGCTTCTCGATGGCCCTGTCCCATGGGCTGGCGCAGGCGGGCACCCCGCCGCAGTCGGTGGAGACCAGGGCCGATGTGACCTTCCAGCCGGGCGAGGGCATCACCGGGATCGTCATCTCGGTTCGCGCCCAGGTTCCGGGCCTGTCCGCCGAGGAGTTCCAGACGGCGGCCGAGACGGCCAAGGCCAACTGCCCGGTGAGCAAGGCCCTCGCGGGAACGACGATCAGCCTCAACGCCGAGCTGGTGAGCTGATCGCCGCTCTCGCGTGACCGCGCGTGTCCCGCCGGGGGGCACGCGCGGCCACGAACGGGCGGCCGCGCCCCGGCTCCTCCCCCGCCACCGCGAGGGCCCCGGCTCGCGTCCCCGGCTCGCTGCGGTGAACCAGCACGTCACAGCCTCGCCAAGCGTTTCGCCCAGTCGGCCGGGGCACATACACTCAGGCAACCTCATCCTGCCGGAACACCACCCGGAGGCCGAGGCGCCCGGCGACGCCGTGCCCCCCGGTCGCGACCCCCCGGCTGCGGGCCGCACATCCGGTCGGTGACGATCGACAGCAAGCAGCCGAAGAAGACCGTGCGCCTCGCGAGCTTCCCCCGATGCTCCGGCGAGGCAGGCCAGGTCAGTCCGTCCATTCGTGATCCCCCGCCGCATGAGGGTGACAAGAACGAAAACACCCTGCACACGAAGGCGTAACTGAAGGAGAATAGGGCCACATGCGCGAAGTCTGGCCGGGAGAGCCGTATCCACTCGGTGGCACCTGGGATGGCGTGGGCACCAACTTCTCGGTGTTCTCCGAGGTGGCCGAGCGTGTTGAGCTGTGCCTTTTCGACGACGACGGCCGCGAGGAGCGCTTCGACCTCCCCGAGGTGGACGGGTTCGTCTGGCACGGCTACTTCCCGGGGATCATGCCGGGGCAGCGCTACGGCTATCGCGTCCACGGCCCCCACGAGCCCTCCCGGGGGCACCGGTGCAACCCCTCCAAGCTGCTCCTGGACCCCTACGCCAAGGCCATCGAGGGTGAGCTGGCGTGGAGCGAGGCGTTGTTCTCCTATCCGTTCACCGATCCGACCAGGCGCAACGACGCCGACAGCGCCCCCTTCATGCCGAAGAACGTGGTGATCAACCCGTTCTTCGACTGGGGCGCCGACCGGCTGCCCCGCACGCCGTACCACCAGACCGTGATCTACGAGGCGCACGTGCGCGGGCTCACCATGCGCCACCCCGCGGTGCCCGAGGAACAACGCGGCACCTACGCGGGGCTGGGCCATCCGGCGGTCATCGAGCACCTGCTGAGCCTGGGCGTCACCGCGGTCGAGCTGATGCCGGTGCACCAGTTCGTGCCCGAGCACGCGATGGTCGCCCGGGGGCTGACGAACTACTGGGGCTACAACACGATGGCCTACCTGGCCCCGCACGGCGCCTACTCCAGCTCGGGACAGCGCGGCCAGCAGGTGCTCGAATTCAAGGCGATGGTCCGGGCGCTGCACGAGGCCGGGATCGAGGTCATCCTCGACGTCGTCTACAACCACACGGCCGAGGGCGACCACATGGGCCCCACGCTGGGTTTCCGGGGCATCGACAACGCGGCCTACTACCGGCTGCACGACGGAGACCGGCGCTACTACCTCGACTACACCGGCTGCGGGAACTCCCTCAACGTCCGCTCCCCGCACGCGCTGCAGCTCATCATGGACTCGCTGCGCTACTGGGTCCTGGAGATGCACGTGGACGGGTTCCGGTTCGACCTGGCCGCCGCCCTCGCCCGCGAACTGCACGACGTGGACCGGCTGAGCGCGTTCTTCGACCTGATCCAGCAGGATCCGGTGATCTCCCAGGTGAAGCTGATCGCCGAACCGTGGGACGTGGGTCCCGGCGGATACCAGGTCGGCAACTTCCCGCCCCTGTGGACGGAGTGGAACGGAAAATACCGCGACAGCGTGCGCGACTTCTGGCGCGGAAACGGGTCCGCGCTGCCCGAGTTCGCCTCCCGGCTGACCGGGTCCGCCGACCTCTACGCCTCCTCCGGCCGCCGCCCGGTGGCCTCCATCAACTTCGTCACCTGCCACGACGGGTTCACGCTGACGGATCTGGTCTCCTACAACCGCAAGCACAACGAGGCCAACGGGGAGAACAACCGCGACGGCACCGACGACAACCGCTCGTGGAACTGCGGCGCCGAAGGCCCCGTGGACAGTCCGAGCATCATCAGCCTGCGCCGCCGCCAGCGCCGAAACTTCCTGACCACCCTGTTCATCTCCCAGGGCGTGCCGATGCTGCTGGCGGGCGACGAGTTCGGCCGGAGCCAGAACGGCAACAACAACGCCTACTGCCAGGACAACGAGACCTCCTGGCTCGACTGGTCACTGGCCCAGGACGAGCAAGACCTGCTGGCCTTCGTCAGAGGACTGTCCGATCTGCGCCGCGAGCACCCCGTCTTCCAGCGGCGCAGGTTCTTCCACGGCCGCAAGGCCGAAGACGGCACCCGCGACATCGTCTGGCTCACCCCGTCCGGCGAGGAGATGTCGGCCTCCGACTGGCACACCGGCTACGCCAAGTCGCTGACCGTCTTCCTGAACGGCGATGCCATCACCGAGCCGGGCTCGCGCGGCGAGCAGATCGTGGACGACTCGTTCCTGCTGCTGATCAACGGCCATCATGAGGACCTGACCTTCACCATCCCCGGGATGAAGTACGGGACGAAGTGGCAGGCCGTGCTGGACACCGCCGACGACGGACCGGGAGAAAGGCCGCTCCCCGACGTGTTCTGGCCGGCGGAGGCCGCGGTCACGGTCACCGCGCACTCCATGCAGATCCTCCGCTGCCGCCGGGCCTCCACCGGGCCGGGAGCGGGATCGCGCCGGGGCTAGAAGGAGACTAGAGGCCGGTCGCGACCGCGGCGGCGAGCAGCACCAGGACGAACGTGGCCACCCCGGCGACGCCGTGCAGCAGGACGGCGAACACGGGGAGGCGCTGCTCGGCGCCGCGTGCGTGGCGGCCGCCGCCCAGCCAGCGGGTGAACATGGCGAAGCCGAGCAGCGCGACCGCCGCGAGCATCCCGAACGAGGCCCAGGCGAAGGCTCTTTCGGAGGTGAGCATGTAGGCGACCCAGCAGCCCAGGGCGGAGACCGCCAGGGCCGGATGGGCGAAGATCAGCACGGCGGGAAATCTGGTGACCTTGGTCGCCTGCCGGCTCAGGCCCCCGCCGGACAGCCACAGATACAGCAGGTAGACCCCGACCATCGCGGTGATCAACCACGTCACGAGTGTGACCAGCCCCACACGGCCTCCCTGATCTCCAGGGAATCATGTAACGAGAGTCAGCCGAAGTCACTAGGGATGTCGAATCCGTTATCGCCCGCGCCGGGAACGCTCGCGGTTCGCCGTCCCGTCCGGCTGTGCCAAGGTAGGAGAATGCGGCTCATTCACCCTGTGACCTCCGACGACGTCGACATCGCGCGGGCCTACGCCTACCCGGGCGGCCGGTGCGTCCGGCTCAACATGGTCGCCAGCGCCGACGGCGGGACCTGGCTGGAAGGGCTGTCCGGCGGGCTGTCCGGCAAGGGCGACCGCCGCGTCTTCGGGGTGCTGCGCGGGCTGGCCGACGTCGTCCTGGCGGGGGCGGCGACCGTGCGGGCCGAGGGGTACCGCCCGGCCCGGCCGCGGGAGTCGTGGCGCGCGCTGCGCGAGGGCCGTCCGGCCGCCCCTCCGGTGGCCGTGGTCACCCGCGGACTCGACCTGGACCTGACGAGCCCGCTGTTCACCGAGACCGAGCCGGACGCCCGGACGATCGTCATCACCTGCGACGCCGCCCCCAGGGAACGCCGCCAGGAGGCCGCCAGGCACGCCGACGTGATCGTGGCCGGGAGCGAGCGGGTGGACCTGGCGCTGGCGATCAAGGAGCTGGCCGGGCGCGGTCTCGGCAAGGTGCTGTGCGAGGGCGGACCGAAGATCAACGCCCAGCTCGCCGCGGCGGGCCTGGTCGACGAGCTCTGCCTGACCCTGAGCCCGATGCTGATCGGCGGGGACGCCGCCCGGGTTCTCGACGGGCCGGGCTCGCTGGCCCGTCTTCGCCTGGTGCACGTGTTGGAGGAGGACGGTTTCCTGTTCACCCGATATGCTCGGGCGTCCTGACGGGCGAGCGAAGCGGGGCCGCGGCCGGGCGCGGCGGCCGGGGTTCGTTCGCCGCGGACCTCACGGCAAGGCGGCACGTCGACTTCCTCCCCGCGGCCTGAGGCCCGGGGTCTCCCAGGCCCAAGGAGCTGCGATGAACCTACCGGTGGAGCCTCCGATCGCGCCGATGCTGGCCAAGCCCGTCAAGGGCCTGCCCGCACAGGACGGCACCCTGTTCTACGAGCCCAAGTGGGACGGCTTCCGATGCGTCGTGTTCCGCGACGGGGACGAGGTCTATCTCGGCAGCCGCAACGAGCGGCCGTTCACCCGCTACTTTCCCGAGCTGGTCGAGGCGGTGAAGGCCGAGCTGCCCGACCGGGTGGTGGTGGACGGGGAGATCGTCGTCCGCGGCGGCCAGATCCTCGACTTCGACGCCCTGCAGCAGCGCATCCACCCGGCCGCCTCGCGGGTGAGGCTGCTGGCCGAGCAGACTCCGGCGTCGTTCATCGCCTTCGACCTGCTGGCCCTGGGCGACGACTCCCTGCTGGACTCCCCGTTCTCGGCCCGCCGCGAAAGACTTGAATCGATCTTCGACCGGGCGGGCGACGCGGTACGGCTCACGCCGATCACCACCTCCGAGGAGCAGGCGGCCGAGTGGTTCCGGACCTTCGAGGGCGCCGGGCTGGACGGCATCGTGGTCAAGCCGGGGAGCCTGCCGTACCAGCCGGACAAGAGGGTGATGTCCAAGGTCAAGCACGAGCGGACGGCCGACGTGGTGGTGGCCGGATACCGGGAGCACAAGTCGGGCCCCGTGGTCGGGTCCCTCCTCCTGGGGCTTCACGACTCCGAGGGCGTGCTCCGCCATGTCGGCGTCGCGTCCTCCTTCCCGATGAAGCGCCGGGCCGAGCTGATCGAGGAGCTCGCCCCGTATGTGAGCGAGGACGGCCATCCCTGGAGCGCCGACTCGCTGCCCGGCGCGATCTCCAAGTGGAGCGCCACCAAGGACCTGTCGTTCGTGCCGCTCCGGCCGGAGCTGGTGCTGGAGGTCGCCTACGACCACATGGAGGGCGAGCGGTTCCGGCACATCGCCCAGTTCCGTCGCTGGCGGCCCGACCGCACCCCCGACTCGTGCACCTACGAGCAGCTCGAACGCCCGGTCTCCTACGACCTCGACGACATCTTGGCCCGCTGAGGCGAAGGCCGCCTGAACACCACGGCCAAGAACAGATCCCGACAAAACCCTCGATCACGGATCCCCCGCTTCCGCGACCCGCTAAACCAAGCGTACGCTTGTTTGCGTTCCCAGTACGCCTGACGCGGGAGATGAAGCGTGAACGAGTACCGCAACCTGATCGGCGGCCGGCTGGTGGCGGCGGCCGACGGCCGCACCCTGGACTCGGTCAACCCCGCCACCGGCGAGGTGTGGGCCCGCATCCCGGCCAGCGGCAAGGCTGACGCCGAGGCCGCCGTGGCCGCGGCGCGCGCGGCGTTCCCGATGTGGTCGGGCATGCCCGCGCTCGGCAGAGCCCACTTCCTGCGCAAGGTGGCCGAGACCTTCACCCGGCACGCCGAGGAGCTGGCCAGGATCGAGACCACGGACAACGGGCGCATCCTGCGGGACACGCTGAAGAAGGACCTGCCCGGCATGACCCATCTGTGGCAGATCGCCGCCGGTCAGGTGATCGACGCGGTCAAGGGCGAGACCGTGATCCTCGGCCCCGACAGCATGGGGCTCACCCGCCGCGAGCCGTACGGCGTGGCGCTGTGCATCATCCCGTGGAACTCCCCCATCTCCACGTTCTCCGCCAAGGTGGCCTTCGCGCTCGCGGCGGGCAACACCGTGATCGTCAAGCCCGCCGAGCAGGCCTGCGCCTCCGTGCTGCGACTGGGCGAGTTGCTGGCCGAGGTGTTCCCGCCCGGCGTGCTCAACATCGTCAGCGGCCTGGGCGAGGACGTCGGCGACCCTCTGGTACGGCACCGCGGGGTCAACAAGATCAGCCTCACCGGCTCCACCCAGACCGGCCAGGCCATCACCCGGGCCTCGGCCGACAACCTGAAACCGATGACGTTCGAGCTCGGCGGCAAGTCGCCGAACATCGTCTTCCCCGACGCCGACCTGGACGCCGCCGCCCAGGGCGTGACGGTCAACTCGGTCTACACCGGCAACGCCGGGCAGGTCTGCGTGGCCGGATCCCGCATCCTGATCCACCGGTCGATCTGGGACGAGATGATCGGGCGGATCGCCTCGATCGCGGCGCACATCAAGCTGGCCGACCCCCTCGACATGAGCACCACGATGGGCCCGATCGTCTCCGCGGGCCAGTACGAACGGGTCGTCTCCTACCTGGAGATCGCCGAGAAGGAGGGCGCCGAGCTGGTGTTCGGCGGTCAGACCGGAGCCGACGTGGTCCCGTCCATGCCCGACGGCTACTGGGTGGCGCCCACGCTGTTCACCACCTCGGACAACGCTCTGCGCATCTGCCAGGAGGAGATCTTCGGCCCGGTGGCCGTGGCCATCCCGTTCGACAGCGACGACGAGGCCCTGGCGATCTCCAACGACTCCTCCTACGGGCTCACCGCGGGCGTGTGGACCCGCGACCTCGGCCGGGCCCAGCGATTCATCCGCGACCTGCAGAGCGGCACCGTGTGGGTGAACACCTTCCGCCAGATGCCGCCGGGCCTGCCGTTCGGCGGCACCAAGGACTCCGGCTACGGGCACGACGCCGTGCTGGAGTACACCCGCGAGAAGGCCGCCATCATCCAGATCTGACCCCCGCCCGGACGTCCCGGAGAACCCGATCCCCGAGGCGGCACGGCCGGGGCCGATCTCCCCCTTACGATGAACCGAATATCGTTCTAGAGTCGGCGCATGGGCATCGGACTGACCGAAGAGCACCGGGCGCTGGCGGCCTCCGTCCACGGCTTCGCCGAGCGGAACATCACGGCGCGGAACATGGACCACGAGCCCTTCCGCGCCGCTCTGGCCGCGCAGGGACTCCTCGGGCTCCACCTGCCCGAGGAGCACGGCGGGCAGGGCGGAGGCCTGCTGGAACTGGCCGTCGCCCTCGAAGCCCTCGGCGAGCACCTCGCCCCCGGCTCCCACCTTCCCACGGTCCTGGCGTCGGCGATCATCGCCCGCGCCCGGCCGGCGTCGGCGCCCGGCCTCCTCCGTTCCCTGGCGGACGGCACCATGACCGCCGCCGTCGCCCTGCCCGGCGGCGTCCGCGCGGCCCTGGCGGAGCGGATCACGACGGACCGCGCCCTGATCGCGCTCGGCTCCTCCGACGCCGGCCTGTTCGTCCTGCCTCTCCCCGACGGCCGCTGGGCCGCCCTCGATCGGTCCGGCTGCCAGGCCGAGGACGCGAGCGGCGTCGACCTGTCGCGCCGGCTGGTGGCCGTGACCGCGCGGGCCGTACCGGAGGAGCGCGTGCTGGCCGGGGTGACCTCGGATCTCGTCGCGGACCTGGCGGCCGTCCTGCTCGGTGCCGAGGCCTGCGGCGTGGCCGCCTGGGCGGTGGCCACCGCCGCCGCCCACGCCAAGGTCCGCGAGCAGTTCGGCCGTCCGATCGGCCAGTTCCAGGGCGTCAAGCACCGCTGCGCCACCATGCTCGTCACCCTTGAACAGGCCCGCGCCGCCGTCTGGGACGCCGCCAGGGCCCTGGACGCCGGCCGCCCCGGCGACGAGGCCGCGCTGGCGGTGGGGACGGCCGGGGTCCTCGCCGCGGATGCCGCCGTGCGGTGCACGGCGGACGCGATCCAGGTGCTGGGGGGCATCGGCTACACCTTCGAGCACGACGCCCATCTCTACTACCGCCGCGCGCTGTCGCTACGGGCGCTGAGCGGCGACCCCGGGGAGTGGGCCGAACGCGTGGCCAGGCTGGCGGCCCGCGGAGTCCGGCGGCCGATGGAACCGGACCTGCCGGAGGAGGCCGCGGCACTCCGGGAGGAGATCCGGGCCGAGGCCGCGTCGCTCGCGGCCGAGGAACCGCTGACCCGGCTGGCCCGTTTCGCCTCCGAGGGCTGGATCATGCCGCACCTGCCCAGGCCGTGGGGCCGAGGGGCCTCCCCGCTGGAGCAGGTCGTCATCCACCAGGAGTTCGGGGAACTCCAACGCCCGAACCTCGGCATCGCCGCCTGGGCCGTCCCCTCGATCGTCCGCTACGGCACGCAGGAGCAGCGGGAGCGCTTCCTGCCCAGGACGTTCACCGGCGAGATCGTGTGGTGCCAGCTCTTCAGCGAGCCGGGCGCCGGATCCGATCTCGCCTCCCTGTCCACCAAGGCCGTCCGGGTGGAAGGCGGCTGGTCCCTGAGCGGCCAGAAGATCTGGACCTCCTTGGCCCAGTGGGCCCACTGGGCGATCTGCCTGGCCAGGACGGATCCCGACGCGCCCAAGCACGAGGGCATCACCTACTTCCTGATCGACATGTCCTCTCCTGGCGTCACCGTCCGCCCCCTGAAGGAGATCAACGGCGACGAGATCTTCAACGAGGTCTTCCTCGACGACGTCTTCGTCCCCGACGAGATGGTCGTCGGCCAGGTCGACCAGGGCTGGCGGGTCGCCCGCGACACCCTTTCCCACGAACGCGTCGCCCTCGGCGACACCTGGGGACCCGGCTCCCAGCACACCGACATGGTCAGGCTGATCGACGACCTGGGCGGCCCCGGCACCCTGCGCCCGGCCGCCCTGGAGGAGTCCGGGCGTCTATGGGCCCGCGGCCAGGCCCTGTCCGCCCTCGGCCTGCGCATCACCCTCTCCCAGCTCTCCGGTGCCGGCCCCGGCACCGCCTCAAGCGTCCGCAAGCTCCTCGGCATGCGCCACTCCCAGGCCGTCTCCGAGTTCTGCTGGTCCCTCGCCCCCGCCTCGCCGTACTGGAACCGGATGATCCTCACCACCCGGGCCTTCACCATCGGCGGCGGCACCACCGAAGTCCAGCTCAACATCATCGCCGAGCGCGCCCTGGGCCTGCCCCGCGACCCCTGACCTTCTTCACCCTTCACCTCGCGGCGCCGCCCTCCCGCACGGAGCATCCGTACGGCTCCCGCCTCCGGACGGCACTCCGCCGTTCACCTCGGCGGGTGAGGACGGTAACCATCCCGCCGAAGGATGGGGACGCGGATCAGACGTCACATCCCTGGAGCGTGCGCGGTGAGACAGACCAACGCCGCCTTCGGCGGTCCCAGCGGTTCCGGCGGTTCCGGCGGTTCCGGCGGTACGGCGCTGCTGCGCGAGTTCCTGCGGGCCCCGCTGCTGACCGCGACGGTCGCCCCGAGCTCGCGGCGGCTCGCCGAGCAGATGGTCACCCCGATCCCCTGGCGCGGGCAGCCCACGGTCGTGGAGCTGGGGCCCGGAACCGGAGCGTTCACCCAGGTCATCCAGGAGCGGCTGGGAGGCCGGGGCCGCCATCTCGCCGTCGAGCTCAACCCTCGGCTCGCCGGTCCCCTCAGCCGCCGCTTTCCCGGAGCCGAGGTCGTGCACGCCGACGCGGCCGAGCTGCCCGCCCTGCTGGCCGAACGCGGCCTGTCCGCCGACATCGTGATCAGCGGCCTGCCGTGGGTCGCGTTCCGCGCGACGGCGGACGTGCCGCTGCTGCCGCTGGTGGCGGCCTCGCTGTCCCAGCATGGCGTGTTCACCCAGTTCGCCTACTGCTGGACCCGGTGGGCGCCACCCGCGCGACGGCACCTTCGCGACCTCCGTACGACGTTCGAGGAGGTCGTGCTGAGCCGGACGGTGTGGCGCAACCTGCCACCGGCCCTGGTGTATCTCGCCCGCCGCCCCCGTTGACGGGACGCCCCGGCAGGAAGGACCGGTGACGGCGGGACAAGATCAGCCACACGTCAGGACATGTCAGGAATCGTCGCGCGCCTTGCTGGGCTGCACCCGCTTCGGCTCCCCGGGCATCTTCGGGTAGTTCGGCGGGTAGGGCATGTCACCGCGGTCGTCGCCCTCGAACCACTCCAGAAGGGTCTCGATCGAGTAGGCCTGGTCGTCGATCGCGGCGTGCACGTCGCCCAGCTTGGCGAACCGGGCCGGAACCGTCCGGATGTCGAAGTCACGCGGATCGGCGTCCACGAGCTCGTCCCAGGTGAGCGGGGTCGAAACCGGGGCGTTCGGCCGGGCCCGCACCGAGTAGGCGGCGACGACGGTCCGGTCTCGGGCGTTCTGGTTGTAGTCGATGAAGACCCGCTCCCCCCGCTCCTCCTTCCACCACGCGGCGGTGGCCAGGTCGGGCAGGCGGCGTTCCACCTCGCGGGCGAAGGCGATCGCGGCGTGCCGTACCTGGATGAAGTCCCAGCGCGGCTCGATCCGCACGCTGACGTGGATGCCCCGGTTGCCGGAGGTCTTGGGGAAACCGGTCATGCCGAGCTCTTGGAGGATCTCGCCGGCTGTGAAGGCCACCCTGCGCGCCTCCTCGAAACCCGTGCCGGGCTGGGGATCGATGTCGATGCGCAGCTCGTCGGGATGGTCCACGTCGGAGGCACGGACCGGCCAGGGATGGAAGTCGATGGTTCCCAGGTTCGCGCAGTAGGCGATGGCGGCGACCTCGGTCACCCGGAGCGCCTCGGCGGTGCGGCCGCTGGGAAAGCGGACCGTGACCGTCTTCAGCCACTCGGGATGCCTGGGCGGCATGCGCTTCTGGTAGATCGCCTCGCTCTCGACGCCGTCGGGATGGCGCTTGAGGTGGGTGGGACGGTCGTACAGGGCCCGCAGGGCGCCCTCGCCCACGCTGACGTAGTATTCGACCAGCTCGCGCTTGGTCGCCCCGATCTCTGGAAAATAGATCTTGTCGGGGTTGGTGACCTTGACGATTCGCTCCCCGACCGGGAGTTCGATGTACGGCGACGCCATGCATCCGACCGTACTCCTCGAACCAGGAATGAGCGCGCAAATAGAGGGTGGGTCCGCCCCGGAGCCACCGCGGCGGCGGGACCGGGCTCTCTACGGGACGGACCGCATTGACCACCCGTCTCGCTCTCCGGTTCCGGGCGCTGGCGCGCCACCCGGCCGGCGGCATCTCGACCTTCCAGCTGATCATTGGAAGGCTGACAGATGATCTCACCCTTCAATGGGAAGGCGAAAGCCCTCCACATCCATAAAGACGCCAAATCGGTCATCAATGGATGCTTCCCCCTTAAAGATTTTTTTCGGGCATCCCGGAACGGTGCCCCGTCCCTTCGGGAGCCGCGCCCCAAGAGCGCATAGGCTTGGGAGATGGACAAGGTGGTCAAGAGCGAGGGCGAGTGGCGTGCCCAGCTCTCTCCCGAGGAGTTTCACGTGCTCCGCCAGGCAGGCACGGAGCGTCCCTACACCGGGGAATACGTCGACACCAAGACCGTGGGCGTCTACAGCTGCCGTGCCTGCGGCGCCGAACTGTTCCGATCGGACGCCAAGTTCGACAGCCACTGCGGCTGGCCCAGCTTCTACGAGCCCTCCCAGTCCGACGCGGTGACCCTGATCGAGGACCGCTCACTCGGCATGACCCGCGTCGAGGTCCGGTGCGCGGCGTGCGACTCCCACCTCGGCCACGTGTTCCACGGCGAGGGCTACCCGACGCCCACGGACGACCGCTACTGCATCAACTCCGTCTCCCTGCGGCTGGAACCCGCCGAGCAGTGACCTGATCATCGCGCTCACGCGGGTCACCCGGAGCCCATCGGCACGATCCGCCCAGCCGCGATCCGCCACCTTCCCGCGGGGCGCCTCCCCGTTCACGAACACCGACATGAGGCGCCCCCGGCTTTCGGTGGCCGCGCACCATACTCAACCGTTCCCGGAAGGTGGAAGGGGGCGAAGGCCGGGTAGAGCGAAACCACGCACAGTGTACGGACATCTCCGTACCGTGTTCTTCCTCAAGGAGTCGCCGTGCATCTCCGGCACAAGTGGGAGATCATCGAGACCATCGGCCGGGTGATCACCCAGCGCTGCACGGTCTGCGGCAAGACCCGGGTCCGGGTGACCTGATCAAGCGGAACGCTCCACTACCCACCGGGCTCGGGGTGGGTGACGCGGCAGTCGGAGTCGTCCGGACCGATGACGTTGGCCAGCACCGGATTGCCGTTCTCCCCGAACTTCGCCTGGACGAAGACCACGGGGCTGGGCACGCCGAGCTCTCCGACGAGATAGTCGACACCCGTCTCGCACAGTTCGAGCGCCTGCTTCGAGTTGCTCGCCGACTCCGGAAGATCCGTATATATCCGGAGATATCCACCGACTACGCGGATGTCCCTCACCCGCTTGGCCGCCTTGCGGCCCTCGAAGTAGGCGAGCGCCCTGTTGTCGCTGTGCCTGGACGGCCCCGCGGCCTTGGCCTCGTCCGCCGCCCGCTTCTTCGCGTCGGGCTCGACGGCCATCATCGGCCTTCCCCCGGCGGCCTCCATCGGAGTCGCCGGAACCCCCCGCTCCGTCTGCCCCCCGGACGGCGGAGCCGGCCGCAGGAGCGATCCGCCCAGGGCCAGCCCCGCGACCGTCAGCGCGGCGGCCCCCACCGAGATCTCGAAAATGCGTGATCGGGCCTTCTTCCTGCGGCGCCCGGCCCGGCGCCTCGTGGACCGTGCCAGGACTTCGCCCCGTTTCACCCTCGGCCTCACATAGACAGGTGATTTTTCCCGAGTATGACAAACGCCGGAAGATGAAATCGAGCGTTTCCCGGGATTCGGCCGAACATCTCCCCGGCGCCCGCGGGTACGGGTCACGCCCGCGAGGGGAGCGGGAGCGTCAGGCCCACCTTGATCGGGCGCATCACGATGCTGGTGGTGAACCGTCGCACGTTGGTGTTGTCGAAGAACGTCCGCTGGGTGAACTCCTGGAAGTCCTCCATGTTCCGGGCGATCACGATCAGCACGAAGTCGTAGGCGCCCGTCACGTAGTAGCACTGCTGAACATTCTCGTCGGCGTCCATCTGGTAGCGGAACGCGTCGAGCACCTCCGATCTCTCGCGTTCCATCTCCACCTCCACGATGAACGTCATCAGCTGACCGAGCGCTTTCGGATTGAGCACCGCCACCTCGCGCGCGATCACACCGGTCTCGCGCAGTCGCTTGATCCGGCGCTGGACCGCGGCGGTGGACATGCCCACCTCGACGGCGATCGACTCGGCGATCGTCCGGGCGTCCCGCTGCAGGCGGTCGAGGATGGCGTAGTCGAGCTGGTCCAGGTCCGATGCGCGCATGAACCGCAGATTACCGCTGGTACATGCGGCTGAACCGCGAAATTCCGCCCCAAGTCGAGGAACAGCCGCACGTGCGCTCTCTAGCGTTCTCCCATGGAGAAAAGCTGGCTGAACACGGCGCGAGACGTCTACACCGCGAAGGAACGGGAGCTGATCGGGGTCGGTCACACGGCCCATGCCCGCTCCTTCTTCCGGCGTCATCCCGCCTACAGCCCCAGCCCGCTGCGTCCTCTCCCCGTTCTGGCCGGCACGGCGGGCGTCGCCTCGATCCAGCTCAAGGACGAGAGCAGGCGCATGGGACTGGGCAGCTTCAAGGCTCTGGGCGGTATGTACGCCGTCGCCCGGCTGGTGCGGGCCGAGGCCGAGGAGCGCCACGGCCCGCGGCCCACCGAGGAACAGCTACGGGCGGTCGCCGCGCGCACCCCATTCGTTTGCGCCAGCGCCGGCAACCATGGCGTCTCCATGACAGCCGGGGTGCGCGAGTTCGGCGGCACTCCCATCGTGTTCCTCAGCGAAGACGTCCCCGAGCGGTTCGCCCACCGCCTGCGCTCGCTCGGCGCGGAGGTACGGCGCAGCGGAAGTGACTACGAGCAGAGCATGGCCGCGGCCCTGGAGGCCGCCGAACGTCATGGCTGGCGGCTGATCTCCGACAGTTCCTGGGACGGCTACACCGCCGTCCCCCTCGACGTCATACGCGGCTACACCGTCCTCTTCGACGAGGTCGACGACACGCCCACGCACGTGTTCGTCCAGGCCGGCGTGGGCGGACTGGCGGCCGCCGCCGCCGGCTACGTGCGCGACCGCTGGGGCGAGCGGCCCAGGATCGTCGTCGTCGAGCCTCAGGCCGCCCCGTGCCTGCTGGTGAGCGCACGTGAGGGCAGGATGGCGAGGGTCGAGGGCGGCCGGACCGTGCTCGGGCGCCTGGACTGCCGCGAACCGTCCCTGCTCGCCTGGCGGCTGCTGTCCCGTCTGGCCGACGCTTTCGTCACCGTCACCGACGAGGAGGCCGAGACCGCCGCGCGGCTCCTGGCCGCCGAGAACGTCCGTGTCTCGGCCTGCGGCGCCGCCGGGGCGGCGGGCCTGCTGTCCCTGCAGCCGGCCACCCGCACCGCCCTGGGCCTGGGACCGGACTCACGCGTCCTCGCCGTCGGGACCGAGGGAGCGCTCTGACGGCCTCGCCCGGCGCTGCCCGCGCGAGCGCCCCGAAACCGTCCCCACCGGCGACCTCACGGTCCAGTGCCGCCCTGACGCGCCGCCGTCACGCACCGGCGCGTCAGGGCAGCGCGGCGATCAGCTCGCTGACGGGCTTGCGGACGCCGGTGTAGAAGGGGGTCTCCTCCCGGGTGTGCCGCCGGGCCTCGGCCGCGCGCAGGGTCCGCATCAGGTCGACGATGCGGTGCAGCTCGTCGGCCTCGAAGGCGAGCATCCACTCGTAGTCGTTCAGGGAGAAGCAGGCGACGGTGTTGGCCCGGACGTCCGGGTAGTCGCGAGCCATCCTGCCGTGCTCGGCGAGCATCCGGCGGCGGTCGGCGTCATCCAGGAGGTACCACTCGAGAGAGCGGACGAACGGGTAGACGCTCACGTAGCGGCGCGGCTCCTCCTCGGCCAGGAAGGCCGGGATGTGCGACTTGTTGAACTCGGCCGGGCGATGCAACGCCATGGCCGACCAGACCGGATCGGCCAGCCGTCCCAGGTCGGTGCGGCGGAAGCGCGAGTAGGTCTCCTGCAGATCCTCGGCGGTCGGGGCGTGCCACCAGAACATGAAGTCGGCGTCGGCGCGGAATCCGGCCACCTCGTACAGCCCGCGCGTGACCACGTCCTTCTCCGCCATCTGCGCCAGAAGGTCCTCGACCTCCTCGGCCAGGCCCTCGCGGCTGGCCGGGCAGTGCTCGCGCATCCTGAAGACCGACCACATCGTGTAGCGGATCACCTGGTTCAGGTCACGCGCCTTGGGCCGCGGGTTCGCGTCCGTCGTCCTCACCCCTTTGTCAGCTCCGTCAGGGAATCTGCTTTCCCCTGCCATTCTCCTCCGGGATCCAGGTGGTCCAGAATCCGGGCCGCCGCGGTGCGGGCGGTGGAGATGCAGGCGGGGATGCCGATGCCGTCGTAGGCGGCGCCGCACAGGGCCAGGCCGGGCTGGGCCGCCACGGCCGCGCGGACCCGGGCGATCCGATCGAGGTGGCCCACCTCGTACTGCGGCAGGGAGCCGCCCCAGCGGGTGACCCGGGAGTCGCGCGGCAGCCCGCGCACGCCCATGACCTCCACCATCTCGGCCATGGCCAGGGCGACCAGCTCGGCGTCGTCACGCTGGAGCACCGCCTCCTCGCCGAGACGGCCGATCGAGCATCGCAGCAGGATGAGGTCGGGATTCGCCTCGACCAGGTGCGGCCACTTGACCGAGCTGAACGTGGCGGCCTTGACCGGGCGCCTGTCAACGGGCGGGACCAGGTATCCGCTGCCCGTCGGGAGCTCGGGGAACGCCTCCCGGGGGTAGGCGAGGGTGACGACGGCCATGCTGGAGTATTCGATCCTGGCCAGTTCGGCGGCCGCCCGGGGCACTTCAGCGGCCAGCAGGCGGCTCGCCGAGGGACCCGGGGTGGCGACGATCACCGCGTCGGCCTCGATGATCTCGGGCTCGGGCACCGGCCCGGCCACGAGCCGCCATCCGGTCTCCGTCCGGCTCAGCTCCCGGACCATCACCCCGGTCCTGATCTCAGCGCCGGAGGCGGCCGCCACGGCCTCGGGCAGCGAGCCCATCCCTCGCCGCAGGGTGGCGAAGACCGGCCCGGCGTTCTTGGGCGTCTCGGCGGCGATCTCCCGCGCGGCGGTGAGCAGCGACCGCTCGGAGCGGGCCACGGTGGCGATCTTGGGCATCGTCGCGTCCAGGGAGAGCCTGTCGGCCTGGCCCGCGTAGACGCCGCCGAGCAACGGCTCGATCAGGCGCTCGACCACCTCGCTGCCCATCCGGGCACGGATGTAGGCGGCCACGGAGACGTCGGTGGTGGGGAGCGTGGCCGGCAGGATCTGGTCCAGCGGCACGCGTGCGAGGCCGCCCGGGCTGAGGATGCCCGACCGGGCCAGCCCGAGCAGGTCGGACGGGACGCCCATGACGGTCCCCGCGGGCATGGGCCGCAGGGCACCCCTGGTCAGGATGGCCGCCTGGGTGGTGCCGGGATGCCGCAGCTCCTCCCCCAGGCCGGCCATCCGGGCCAGGTCTTTGCCCTCGGGCCGCCGCGCGAGCATCGCCTCGGCCCCGACATCCGCCGAAACTCCCCCGACCTCGGCGGCGAGAAGCTTGCCGCCGATCCTCCGGGCGCCGTCGAGCACGGTCACCCGGACACCTTCGCCGCCCTGTCGCAGGTACCACGCGGCGGCCAGCCCCGCGATCCCGCCGCCGACGACCACCACATGGCACCGGTTGCCTTCCATGCCTCCTGACCGTACCGCCCCCCATGCGCGGTCGTGCGCCCAGCCACCCCGTGATCCGCCGGTGCGGAGACCGTGATTCCATCGTGATCCCTCACGTCAAACCCCACCGGTGCGATTCCCGTCATGAAGGACATGAGCAGATTCCGGTACGGCTTACGCCTGGCGGCCCCCCTGGCGGGCCTGGCACTGGTGGTGTCCGCCTGCGGCGGGAGCGCGAGCGTTGAATCGGCCTCCGCGCCCGCCTTGGCTCCGGCAGCCCCCGCGGACGCGGGCGGGGGAGCCCAGGCGGATTACCAGCAGGAGGCCGACGCGGGCAAGCGCGCGCCTGCCTCGGATTCTCAGGGCAAGCCCGCGCAGGCCGAGCAGGTGAAGCTGGTCCCGCAGGATCGGGCGATCATCTACACGGCCGAGATGACGGTGCGGGCCAAGGACGTCGCCGCGGCGTCCGACAAGGCCCGGCAGATCGTCACCACCGCGGGCGGTCACCTGGCCACGGAGAAGTCGGATGCCTTCTCCCGTGGCGAGGGCTCCGCGAGCCTGGTCTTCAAGATCCCGCCGCAGGCCTATCCCGGCGTGCTGGACCGCCTGGGCAAGGACCTCGGCACACGCGAGTCGCTGCAGCAGAACACCGAGGACGTCACCGAGCAGGTGGCCGATGTGGAGAGCCGGGTGAGGTCCGCGCAGGCGACGCTCGACTCGCTGCGCACGCTGTTGAAGAAGGCCGACACGATCGGCGAGGTGCTGGAGGTCGAGCGGGAGATCTCCGGCCGCGAGTCCGAGTTGGAGGCGCTCCAGGCCCGGCAGAAGTCGCTCGCCTCGCGGACGAGCCTGGCGACGCTGACGCTGAACCTGATCGGCCCGGCGGTCGTGGTCCCCGAGATCGAGGAGGAGCCGTCCGGCTTCCTCGGCGGGCTGCGGTCGGGCTGGAAGGCCTTCGTCACGGCCGTCAAGATCGGCCTGACGGTCCTGGGCGTGCTGCTCCCCTGGCTGGTCGCGGCCGGGCTGCTGTGGCTGCTGGTGGCTTTCCTGCTTCGCCTTCGCCGCAGGAGGAACGACGCCTGGGTCACGACGCCGTCTTCCCCGGCCCGTTCCGGCGAGCCCGAGAAGGCGACGGATCCCGTCGAAGCCGGGCGACAGGACGAGACCGGCCGGCGTGACGAGACCGGGCGACAGGACGAGGCCAGACGGCAGGACGCGCCGGACCTGCCCGAGCGGTCATGAGTTCCCCGCTCCGGGTCGCGCCTGCGGGGGCCGCGACCCGGAGCACCGTCCCGCCCGGCACCGGTGACCGGGCCACGGGCCGTCGCGCTCCGGGGAGGACGATCGCCGGGTGCGGGGCTCGCCGTGCCGCCGGTGCGCGGAGCGTCAGCGGGCGGAGGCCTCGTGCACGAAGTCGGTGAGGCGGGCGAGCTGGTCGGGGTCGGTGCCGGGCGGCACGCCGTGGCCGAGGTTGAAGACGTGGCCCTCGGCCTTGGCCCCGCGGGTGAGGATGTCGCCCGCGCGGCGCTCGACGACCTCCCACGGGGCGAACAGGATCGCCGGGTCGAGGTTTCCCTGCAGCGCCTTGCCCGGCCCGACCCGCCGGGCTGCCTCGTCGAGCGGGACCCGCCAGTCGACGCCGACCACGTCGGCACCGGCCTCGCCGAGCAGGCCGAGCAGCTCGCCGGTGCCGACGCCGAAATGGATGCGCGGGACGTCGAGGTCGGCCAGGCCGGCGAAGATGCGGCTGGTGTAGGGGAGGACGAACTCGCGGTAGTCCTCGGGGGCGACGGCGCCGACCCAGGAGTCGAAGAGCTGGACGGCCGAGGCGCCCGCGTCGGCCTGGATGCGCAGGAAGCCGAGAGTGATCTCGGTCAGCCGCTCCATCAGGGCGTGCCACAGGTGCGGCTCGCCGTACATCATCGCCTTGGTGTGGTCGTGGCTCTTGGAGGGGCCGCCCTCGATGAGGTAGGACGCCAGGGTGAACGGCGCGCCCGCGAAACCGATGAGCGGGGTGGAGCCCAGCTCACGGGTGAGCGCCTGGACGGCGTCGGTGACGTAGGAGACGTCTCCGGGCTCGAGCGCGCGCAGCGTATTGATCGCGGCGACGTCCCTGATCGGCTCGGCCACCACCGGGCCGACGCCGGGCTTGATGTCGAGGTCGATCCCGATCGCCTTGAGAGGCACCACGATGTCGCTGAAGAAGATGGCCGCGTCGACGCCGTAGCGGCGAACCGGCTGCATCGTGATCTCCACGATCAGGTCCGGGGTGGCGCACGCGGTGAGCATGGGCACCCCTTCGCGCACGGCCCGATATTCGGGCAGCGAGCGGCCCGCCTGGCGCATGAACCACACGGGCGTGCGGGAAACGGGCTGGCGGCGGCAGGCGCGCAGGAACGGAGAGTCGGCAAGCTCGGGAGTCACTCTCCCAGAGTGCCATGTCAGGGAGTCGGTCCGCTCACCAAGGCCGTCAGGCGGCGTTCTGGGGGTGAAATCACCGGTTATTCAATGAGATCGCCCCTAACAACACCCAGACACTTTCAAGTCGTGATGACGATAGGGTTCTGCCGGTTTCGAGTGCTTCGTCCGCCAGAAACCGATGCCGCCAGGCCTCCGGCGACGCCGGACAGCGCGAAGCGATCATGTTTCCGGGTACAGTTCCTCCCATTGACGAACCTGGTCCTCCCCCCGGCTGGTCCAAATGTTCGCCAAGTCACCGCGCGGCATCGATTCCGGCACCACTTTCGGGACACGCCGAGCACGTTGCGCGGAAATGTCGGCGCGACGTGCCAACGTCGGACCACGACCCGACGAAAGGCCCGTGCGATGTCCACAATGTGGAGTTCACCCGAACACCGCGGTGAGCACTGTGCTTCCTGTGCCGGCAAGCGGGTTTTCGAGCAACCCCCCTGCCTCGACGGCCACGCACCGGGCGAGTGCCCCGAGCGGGCCCGCGTCGAGTGCGGTCACATGTCGTTCCTCGGAGTCTCCGTCCGCGAGAGCACACCCGCTCCACGTCGGCCGATGGCAATAGCTTGATCGGCTCCCATGGCTCCTACACGCACCCCAGTGGTCCCCATGCACTCAATTCCGACCTACCCTTCCGATATGACCCTCGGTGACGCGCCGCCCGCTCCCGCCGCCTTCCGGCGCGCAGCGGCCACCCTGCGCCCCGCCGAAGTCAGGCCGGAGGTCGAGTTGGAGGACATCCCGGCGCCGCAGCGCCTGGCCCCCTACTCGGCCGCCGTCGGCGCGTCGGTCTACCGCAACGACGACGAACTGGCGGTCGGCCGCCTCATCATGCTCTTCGACCCGGACGGCCAGCGCGGCTGGGACGGCCCGTTCCGGCTGGTCGCCTACGTCCGGGCGGACATGGAGCCGGAGATCACCGAGGACCCGCTGCTCGGCCCCGTCGCCTGGAGCTGGCTCACCGAGTCGCTCGACGCCCACGGCGCCGGCTACGCCGCCGCCGGGGGAACGGTCACCCGGGCGGTCTCCCAGGGCTTCGGCAACAAGGCCGATGACCCGGTGACCACGGAGCTGGAGCTGCGCGCGTCCTGGTCTCCGCTGGAGGAGGACCTCTCCGGCCATGTCGCCGCCTGGTGCGATCTGATGTGCCTCGCGGCGGGCATACCACCACTGCCACCCGGTGTGACGACCCTGCCGCCACGCCGTCGCGAAGATCCGGAGCCCTTCCGAACGTGACCGACGAAACAACCATCGTTCCGCTGCTGGAGCCGCGTGAGGGAATCCCACCCGTCATCGACGACCCCGCCGGCCTCGCACGCGTCGTGCGCGCCTTCGCCGAGGGCACCGGGCCGGTCGCCGTGGACGCCGAGCGCGCCTCCGGCTACCGCTACAGCGGCCGCGCCTACCTGGTGCAGCTGCGCCGCGCGGGCGCGGGCAGCGCGCTGATCGACCCGACCCACTGTCCCGACCTGTCAGAGCTCGACGCGGCACTGGCCGACGCGGAGGTGGTGCTGCACGCGGCCTCCCAGGACCTCCCCTGCCTGGCCGAGCTGAACTTCCATCCGCGTGAGCTGTTCGACACCGAGCTGGCCGGTCGCCTGCTCGGCTACGAGCGGGTCGGGCTCGGCATGATGGTGGAGAACGTCCTCGGTCTCAGGCTGGAGAAAGGCCACTCGGCCGCCGACTGGTCCACCCGCCCGCTGCCGGAAGCCTGGCTGCGATACGCGGTGCTCGACGTCGAGGTCCTGGTCGAGCTGCGGGACATCCTCCACGAGGAGCTGAGCTCCAGCGGGAAACTGGCGTGGGCGCAGGAGGAGTTCGCCTCGGTGCTGGCCCACAAGGCTCCCGCGCCCCGCTCGGATCCGTGGCGGCGCACTTCCGGAATCCACAAGGTCCGTTCGCTGCGCGGGCTGGCAGTGGTCCGGGAGCTGTGGACGCTTCGTGACGAGTTCGCCCGCGAGCTTGACCTCGCGCCGGGCCGGGTCCTGCCCGACGCCGCGATCGTCACCGCCGCCCTGGAACAGCCCCGCACCACCAAGACCCTCACCGAGATCCCCGCGTTCACCGGCCGCAGCGCCCGCAGGCACCTGCGCGACTGGCTGGCGGCGATCAACCGGGCCCGCACGCTGCCCGAGTCACAGCTTCCGCAGCCCAGCACGCCGGGCGACGGTCCGCCACCTGCCAACCGGTGGATGGACCGCGACCCGGTGGCCGCACGGCGGCTGGCCGCCGCCAGGGCCGTTGTCGCCGCGCTCGCCGACGAGCACCACATGCCGACGGAGAACCTGCTCCAGCCGGACGCCGTACGCCGCCTGACCTGGGAGCCTCCCTCGGTCATCGACGACGACACCGTCGCGGCCAGGCTGCGGGAGCTGGGTGCCCGGGAGTGGCAGATCGCGCTGACCGCCCATCCGATGGCCAAGGCGCTGACCCGGCTGGAGACCAAGGGCGAGATCTGATCGGCTCAGCGGACGGTGATCGTCCGGGTCGGGCAGTGCGCCTGGGCCTTGAGCACGGCCTCGCGGAGCTCCTCGGGCGGATTCGGGTCCAGCAGGACCACCAGCCCGTCCTCCTCGCTCTGGTCGAAGACCTCGGGCGCGGCCAGCACGCACTGCCCGGCGCCGCAGCACCTGGCCCGGTCCACGGTGACGCGCGGCGGGGCGTTCACCACGTCACCGGCAGACTGTGCATGCCGTAGATGGCCATGTCGTCGCGGAAGGGGATCTCCTCCAGCGACACGGCCAGCCGCAGCTCGGGGAACCTGCGCAGCAGCGCCTGGTAGGCGATGTCCAGCTCCAGCCGGGCGAGATTCTGCCCGAGGCACTGGTGCGGGCCGAAGCCGAGGGCGACGTGCGCGGTCTTGGGGCGGGTGACGTCGAGCCTGTCGGGGTCCTCGCACAGCTCGGGGTCGCGGTTGGCCGCCGACAGCGAGGCCAGCCCGAACTCCCCCGCCCTGATCTCCTGTCCGCCCAGCGAGAGGTCTTCCTTGGCCACCCGGAACATCACCAGGTCGACGATCGACAGGTAGCGGAGCAGCTCGTCGGAGGCTCCCGGCGCCCCCTCCCTGACCAGGGCGAGCTGGTCGGGATGCTGGAGCAGCAGGAGGGTGCCGAGGCCGATCATGTTCGCGGTCGTCTCGTGCCCGGCGATCAGCAGCAGGGTCGCGATCTGGACCAGCTCCCCGTCGGTGAGGGTCTCCTGCCGGATGAGCTCTCCGAGGAGCGCGTCGTCCGGCTCGGCCCGCTTGGCGGCGACCAGGCCCGCCAGGTAGAGGCCGAGCCGGGCCATGGCGGCCTCGCTCTCCTCGGCCGTGGAGTTCTGGTCGAGGATCGTGCGGCCGGTCTCCTGGAACCGGGCCCGGTCCTCGTACGGCACGCCGAGCAGCTCGCAGATGACCAGTGACGGCACGGGCAGCGCGAACTCGGCGACCAGGTCCACCGGCCTGGGCAGGCGCTCCATCGCGTCGAGGCGGTCGGTGACGATCTGCTCGATCCTCGGGCGGAGCCGGTTCATCCGCTGGACGGTGAAGTGGGCGGTGAGCATCCGCCGGTAACGGCCGTGGTCGGGGGCGTCCATCTGGATGAACATGCCGGGTTCCGGCTCCTGCGCGCGCAGCGGATGCTCCGGATCGGAGCCGCCCTCCACCGACGAGCTCCACCGGGGGTCGGCGAGCATCCGGCGGACCAGCTCGTGCCGGGTGACCAGCCAGACCTCGCTGCCGTCGGCCGGCAGCACCGCCCGGCTCACCGGCCGGGTGTCCCGAAACTCCGCCAGGGCGTCCGGCGGGTCGAACGGGCAGGTTCTCTTAGTCGGAAGCGTTGTCATGCCCCCCACGATGGGCGAGGGCGCGCACCGCGAGCGGACCGGGCGCTGACGTCCACCGTGTCAGCGCGGTGAGCGCCTCGTCAGAGGTCATCTCCGCCCCTCGCCGGTAGGCCTCCTCGTAACCGGGATCGCCCAGTGCCTCCCGGGCGAGGGTGACCGTCGCCGCCGTGTCGGGATCGACCGAGGCGAGCCCCCGCAACGCGCACGCCGTACCCAGCAGGAGGGCGGCACGTCCCGCGTCGCCGCAGGTCAGGGTGAGGCTGGCGAGGCCTTCCGCGGCCAGGGCCGCGGACGGGCGGTCACCGGTGCCCGCCGCGAGGTCGAACGCCTCGCGGTGGCGCCGCAGCGAGGTGCCGAGGTCGCCCTGGCTCTCCGCGGTCCGGCCGAGGCCGACCAGGATCCGTGTCTGGAACTGTTCCACCCCTCCCCAGCGCGCTCCGCAGTCGCCCAGCGCCAGCTCGTACAGCTCGGCGGCCTCGGCGGTCCGGCCGCTCGCGCGGGCCACGTTGGCCATGCTCAGCCGGACGAGGATCCGGATCTCGGGAATGTCGAGCAGGCGGGCGAGCCGGAACGCCTCCTCGCAGTCGGCGGCGGCGGCCTCGACGTCACCGGCGCGGAGCCATTCGGCGGCCCGGTGGCACAGGACGGTCGCGCGGTCCTCCGCCGAGCCGAGACGGCCGACCAGCTCCATGGCTTGTTCGATGGTCTCCATGGCGGCCGCGTGCTCGCCCCGCCATCCCTGCGGCTCGGAGATCGCGAGCAGCGCCTGCGCCATGGCCCACCCGTCGCCCTGGACGGCGAACCCGTCCAGGGCCCGGGTGAACTCCCGCTCGGCCGCCGCCACCTGGCCGGAGCTCAGCCGGGCGAATCCGAGAAACAGCCGGGCCAGCGCGCGAGTCCACGGGTCGGAGCTGGTCGTGGCCCGCAGGAGGTCCTCGTCCTCGGCTCCGATGACCCCCTCCAGCATGGCGACCAGGGGCCTGACCAGCATCATGATCGGGTCCCCCGGCTCGCGGGTCAGGGCCCTGGCGAGCAGGTCGAGCTGGTCGAGCACGGCCCGGCCGGGGTTGCGCACGGACGCCACGACGAGCACGCATAGGACGTATTCGGTCTCCAGCCCGCGCGGGGGTGTCCAGCCGACCATGCCGAGCGCGTCCTCCGCGAACGCGTAGCCCTCCAGCCGCAGGCCGCGCAGCACCCAGTACCACCACAGACCGGCCACCAGCCGCAGCGCCCGCCCGCTGTGCCCGGCGTCGATCGCCCAGCGGAGCGCGGCCTGCATCTCGTCGTTCTCGGCCGTCACGCGTGGCAGCCACACCAGCTGGTCCCGTCCGCGCAGCTCGGCGTCGGCCCGCTGGGCGAACGCGATGAAGTGGTCGGCGTGGTCCTCCCGCAGCCGCTCCTCCTCCCCCGCCTCGGCCAGGCGCTCGGCGCAGAAGGCCCGGATGGTCTCCAGCATCCGGTAACGGCCGCAGGCCACCTCGATCAGCGACTTGTCCACGAGCGCGGCGAGCAGGTCGAGCGCGTCGCGGCCCTCCAGGGCGTCGCGGCCACCCCACGCGTCGCCCGCGCAGACGTGCTCGGCCGCCTCCAGCGTGGCGCCGCGCGCGAACACCGCGAACCGGCGCGCGAACACCCGCTCCGGCTCCTCCAGCAGGTCCCAGCTCCAGGCGACGACCGCGCGGAGCGTGCGGTGCCGGGGCAGCGCCGTACGGCTGCCGCCGGTGAGCAGCCGGAACCGGTCGTCCAGCCGGTCGGCGACCTCCTCGGCGTCCAGGAAGCGCAGCCGGGCGGCGGCCAGCTCGATCGCCAGCGGCAGCCCGTCCAGCGCCCGGCAGATCCGCAGCAGGACGTCCTCGCCCGCCGCGAGATCCGGCCGTACGGCCGCCGCCCGGTCCCGCAGCAGCCGCAGGGCGACGGCCTCCGGCAGCGGGCCGACGGGGAACAGTCGCTCCCCGGTGATCCCGAGCGGCTCCCGGCTGGTCGCCAGCACCCGGATGCCGGGGCAGCTCGCCAGCAGCCGGTCCGTCAGGTGGGCGACGGCCTCGACGACGTGCTCGCAGTTGTCCACGACCAGCACCAGGTCCCGGTCGTGGAGCGCGGCGGCCAGCCGGTCTTCCGGGGCGGGCCCGCGGGTCATGCTCAGCGCGGTCTCCCTGACGCCGAGGGCGCCCAGCAACAGCTGCGGCAGCTCCCGGCCGTCGCTCAGGTGGGCCAGCTCCGCGAAGCAGACCTCGCCGTCGAACCCGGCGGCCGTCTCGGCGGCGAGCCTGGTCTTGCCCACCCCGCCGGGGCCGGTGAGCGTGACCAGCCGCCGCTCCAGCAGGAGCTCGCGGACGCTCCGGACGTCGTCCTGCCGCCCGACGAAGCTGGTCAGCTGGGCCCGGATCCCGCGCTTGACCGGCTCGGCCCCGCGCAGGATCGCCAGGTGGATCTCGGCCAGGGTCGGCGAGGGGTCGGCGCCCAGCTCCTCGGCCAGCACGCCCCGGGTGTGCTCGAACGCGGTCAGCGCCTCGGCCTGCCGTCCCTGGGCGATCAGTGCCCGCATGAGCAGCCCGCACAGCCGCTCCCGCAGCGGGTGCTCGGCCAGCAGGGCGCGCATCTCGGCGACCGACCCCCCGCCCGCCTCGAACCGGTCCTCCATCGCGCCGAGCCACACATCCTCCATGTGGGTGGCCAGCTGCTCGGGGGCCGGGCCCCGCCACAGTCCCAGCGCCTCCTCCAGGAGCGCGAGGGCCCGGCGGTGCTCGCCCGCCTCCAGGGCGCGCCGTCCGTCCTCGGCCAGCCGCTCGAACCGGTGGGCGTCGACGTCGCCGGCCTCCGCCGCGATCCGGTAGCCCGAGGGGCGCAGCTCGACGGCGACACCGAGCTTGCGGAGCCGGGAGACCTGGGAGTGGAGCGACTGCAGGGCCCCGGGCGGCGGATCTTCGCCGTGCAGGGCGTCGATCAGGCGCTCGGCGGAGACGGTCGCCCCGGGTTCGAGCAGCAGCAGGACCAGCAGCGCGCGCAGCCCCGGCCCGGCGACCTCGGCGGGCCTGCCGTCCTCGCCCACCACGCGGATGGGGCCCAGCACCTCGAAGCGCATGCATCGATTCTCACCCACGAGATCATCACCCGCGTGGAAGTGGCACGCCGGAGGCCTCGGTTGCCTGGCGCCTGCCGCTTGGCGCTTGGCGCTTGGCGCCGGTCCGTCCGCCCGTCCGCCCGCCCGTCTGCGGGTCGGCGGGTCGGCGGGCACCCTGGTCGCACGAGATATTGTTACTGGCGAGTAGCATAGTCGGGAAGCTACCCAGCAACGAGGAGCCAACCCGTGCCTTCGTCTCGTGACGTCGTATTCGTCGACGGTGTGCGCACGCCCTTCGGCAAGTCGGGCCCCAAGGGCCTGTACGCCGAGACGCGCGCCGACGACCTGGTGATCCGCGTCATCCGCGAGCTGATTCGGCGTAACCCGAACCTGCCGCCGGAGCGCGTCGACGAGGTGGCCATCGCGGCCACCACGCAGATCGGCGACCAGGGCCTGACCATCGGCCGTTCCGCCGCCGTGCTGGCCGGGCTGCCCAAGAGCGTGCCCGGCTACGCGATCGACCGCATGTGCGCCGGCGCCATGACCGCGGTGACCTCGGTCGCCGGAGGCATCGCCTTCGGCGCCTACGACGTCGCCATCGCCGGCGGCGTCGAGCACATGGGCCGCCACCCGATGGGCGAGGGCGTGGACCCCAACCCCCGGTTCCTGGCCGAGCAGCTCGTGGACGGCTCCGCCCTGGTCATGGGCATGACCGCGGAGAACCTGCACGACCGCTACCCCACCATCACCAAGGAGCGCGCGGACGCCTTCGCCCTCGCCTCACAGGAGAAGGTCGCCAAGGCCTACGCCGACGGCAAGATCCAGCCGGACCTGGTCCCGATGGCCATCCGGTCGGCCGAGAAGGGCTGGGGCCTGGCGACCGCCGACGAGGCTCCCCGCCCCGGCACCACCCTGGGCGGGCTCGCCGGGTTGAAGACCCCGTTCCGCCCGCACGGCCGGGTCACCGCGGGCAACGCCTCCGGAATCAACGACGGCGCGACCGGCTGCATCGTGGCCGCCTCCGACGTCGCCGAGGAGCTGGGCCTCGCGCCCAAGATGCGCCTGGTCTCCTACGCCTTCGCGGGCGTGGACCCCGAGGTCATGGGCGTCGGCCCGATCCCGTCCACCGAGCGGGCGCTCCGCCTGGCCGGGCTGTCCATCTCCGACATCGGCCTGTTCGAGATCAACGAGGCCTTCGCCGTACAGGTGCTGGCGTTCCTGGAGCACTTCGGCATCGCCGACGACGACGCCCGCGTGAACCCCTACGGCGGCGCGATCGCCTTCGGCCACCCCCTGGCCTCCTCCGGCGTGCGGCTGATGACCCAGCTCGCCCGCGAGTTCGGCGAGCGCCCCGACGTCCGGTACGGCGTGACCACGATGTGCGTCGGCATGGGCATGGGTGGAACGGTCATCTGGGAGAACCTCGCCTGGGAAGGTGCGAAGTGACGGACATCAAGGAACTGTTCGGCGACGAGGTCGTCACCTCGGCGATCGTCCGCGACGTGGAGCTGCCCTACGGCGCGGGCACCATGGCGCTGATCACGCTGGACAACGGCTTCGACCACACCAAGCCGTCCACGTTCGGGCCCGGAGGTCTCACCTCCCTGAACGAGGCCCTCGACTCGATCGCGGGCCGCGGGGACCTGGCCGCCGTGGGCGTCGTCGGCAAGCCGTTCATCTTCGCGGTGGGCGCCGACCTCAAGGGCGCCGCCCTGGTCGCCGAGCGGGAGCAGGCGCTCGCGATCGGCAAGCTGGGCCACGACGTGTTCCGCCGCCTCGGCGAGCTGGACGTGCCGTCGTTCGCGTTCGTGAACGGCGCGGCGATGGGCGGCGGCCTGGAGGTCGCCCTCCACTGCACCTACCGGACCATCTCCTCCGGCGTGCCCGCGGTGGCCCTGCCCGAGTGCTTCCTCGGCCTGCTGCCCGGCTGGGGCGGCACCCAGCTGCTGCCCCGCCTGATCGGCCCGGCCGCGGCGATCAAGCTGATCATCGAGAACCCGCTCTCGCAGAACCGCATGATCAAGGGCAAGGACGCCTTCGTCCTGGGCGTGGCCGACGCGATGTTCGAACCGGCCGACTTCCTGGAGGAGTCGCTGCGCTGGACCGCCCAGGTGCTGCGCGGCGAGGTGACCGTCTCCCGTACCGACCACACCGCCGAAGACTGGTCCAAGACCGTCGCCGACGCCCGCTTCCTGGTCGACATGAAGCTGCACGGCGCCTCCCCCGCCCCCTACCGGGCGCTGGACCTGATCGAGCTGGCCCGCACGGCCTCGCGCGACGAGGGCTTCGACGCCGAGGACCAGGCTCTGGCCGACCTCCTCATGGGCGACGAGCTGCGCGCCGGGCTGTACTCCTTCGACCTGGTGCAGCGCCGGGCCAAGAAGCCCGCCGGCGCCCCCGACAAGGCGCTGGCCCGCAAGGTCACCAAGGTCGGCGTCGTCGGCGCGGGCCTGATGGCCTCCCAGATGGCGCTGCTGTTCGCCCGCCGCCTGGAGGTCCCGGTCGTGCTGACCGACCTGGACCAGGCCCGGCTGGACAAGGGCGTCGGCTACGTCCACGCCGAGGTCGACAAGCTGCTCGGCAAGGGCCGCGTCTCCGCCGACCAGGCCAACCGGCTCAAGGCCCTGGTGACCGGCTCGCTGACCAAGGACGCGTTCGCGGACGCCGACTTCGTCATCGAGGCGGTCTTCGAGGACATGAAGGTCAAGCAGAAGGTGTTCGCCGAGGTGGAGGAGGTCGTCTCCGCCGAGTGCGTGCTGGCCACCAACACCTCCTCGCTGTCCCTCACCGAGATGGCCTCCGGGCTGAGGCATCCCGAGCGGGTCGTGGGCTTCCACTTCTTCAACCCGGTCGCCGTGATGCCGCTGCTGGAGATCGTCCGAGGCGCCGCGACCGACGACGCGACGCTGGCCACGGCCTTCGCCGTCGGCAGGTCGCTGAAGAAGTCGTCCGTGCTGGTCAAGGACGCGCCCGCGTTCGTGGTCAACCGGATCCTGACCCGGTTCATGGGCGAGGTCATCGGCGCCGTCGACGAGGGCACCCCCCTGGAGGTCGCCGACCACGCGCTGGACGGGCTGGGCCTGCCGATGACCCCGTTCGCGCTGCTCCAGCTCGTCGGCCCGGCCGTCGCGCTGCACGTCGCCGAGACCATGCACGCCGCCTTCCCGGCCCGCTACGGCGTGTCGGAGAACCTCGCCAGGCTGGTCGCGGCGGGCAAGCCCGGCGTCTACGCGCCGGACTTCTCGCTGGACGCCGAGGCCGTGGCCTTCTTCTCCGGCGGGACCTCCCCGTCGACCGCGGAGGAGGTACGGCTGCGCGCGCTCCGGGCGCTCGCGGAGGAGATCCGCATCATGCTCGACGAGGGCGTGGTCGCGGCGGCCCAGGACATCGACCTGTGCATGATCCTCGGCGCCGGCTGGCCGTTCCACCTGGGCGGCGTCACGCCGTACCTGGACCGGACCGGCATCGCCGAGCCGCGCTTCCTGCCGCCGGGTGTGGCCTCCGTGCCCGCCTAACCGCCGCTTTCCGGCTGACCGCCCCCTGCCCGCGAACCGGTCGCGGGCAGGGGGCGGAACGCTGCCCGTGACCGGTTCACGAGGGTGGAACGCCGCCCGTGACCGGTTCGCGGGGCCGAACACCCCCCCGACCGGCTCGCGGGGGCCGAACGCCGCCCGTCGCGGCGGCGGGCTTTCGCGATCGGCGACCGCGGGCCGGTCTCAGAACATGGTGTTCGCGTTCGCGGCGTGCTCCGGCACGGCCTGCACCACGTCCCAGTGCTCGACGATGCGGCCGTCCTCAAGCCGGAAGATGTCCATCGCCGCGCTCCCGCGGTCCTCGGCCGACACCTTCAACAGGCTGTGGGCGACCACCATGTCGCCCTCGGCGATCATCCGCCTGATGTCGATGCTGACATCCGGGAACCGGCCGACGAACCCGGATATCGCCGCCACGAACCCTTCGGGCCCGTCCGCCGCGTGGGGGTTGTGCTGGATGTACTTGTCCCCGACATGCCTGGCCGCCGCCTCCGCGGGATCCTTGGCGTTGAAGGCCAGATCGAGATAGGCCCGCACGGCCTGCTTGTTGCGCTCAAGATCAATCATGGTGTGGTTCCTCTCACCCGGTCGCCGTACGGCCCTCACTCCACCAGACCCGTCCGGCACCGGGGAAACACCGCTTCGGTCCCGCGCAATACCCTACGGGTATGGTCGATCTCGAAGTCCGCGAGCTTCGCTACTTCCAGGCCGTGGCCGAGGAACTCAACTTCACCCGCGCCGCCCGGCGGCTCGGGATCGCGCAGCCGCCGCTCTCCAAGGCGATCCGCCAGATGGAGCGCCGCCTCGACGCGAGCCTCTTCGAGCGCGACAGCCACCGGGTCACCCTCACCCCGGCCGGGCTGAGGCTGCTCGACGAGGCGCGCCTCGTCCTCGACGCCGTCTCCGCCGCCGTGCACCGCACCCGCAGAGCGGCACGTTCGGCCCTGGTGATCACGGCGAAGCCGTGTGTGGCGACCGATCTCCTGCGCCACATCGTGTCGGCGGTCGCCGCCCTGCCCGACGCCCCGCACGTCGAGGTCGCCGTCAGCGGTTACGGCGAGCAGTCCGGCATGGTGCGCGACGGCCGCGCCGATCTGGCCCTGCTGGGCTCGCCGTACGACCTGCGGGGCCTCGACTCCGAGCCGCTCCTCGCCGAGCCGAGGATGGCGGCGCTCCCGCGCGCCCACCCGCTCGCCGCCCGCGCGGACCTGGCCTGCCGCGATCTCGCCGGTCTGCCGATGCCGCGGTGGCCGAGCGCGAACGCCGCCGAACGGGACTACTGGGCGGGCCGTGACACCTTCCCGGGCGGCGAGCGGCCGACCGGCCCGACGGTCCACGACAACTCCCAACTCCTGGAAGCCGTCGCGCTCGGCCAGGCCGTCGCCCTGGTTCCCGCTTCGTTCGCGGAGCGGTACGCCCGGGACGACGTCGTGTACCGTCCGGTGCGCGACGCGAGCGAGTACACGATCGCCATCGCCTGGCGTGAGGGCCTGCGCGACCCGTGGATCGCCCGGGTGCTCCACACCGCCGTCACGGTCGCGGCGCAGCGGGCGACGGAGACGCTCGGCACGGGCCTCGGAGAGCCCCCAAGCCGGAGAACGCCGGAGAACGTGACTCCTCCGCTCCCTAAGGGAGCGGCTTCTCGCTAAGCCGCTTGCGCAGCCTGGCGAAGGGCAAGCCCTGCCCGGAGAATATTGCGGGCCGCGTTCACGTCGGCGTGCGCGGCATGCCCGCACGCCGTACACCGGAACACCGCCTGGCTGACACGGTTCTCCGCAGCGCAGTGCCCGCAGCGCGAGCAGGTGCGGGAGGTGTTGGCGGGGTTGAC
>NZ_JBIAZA010000029.1:0-123392 GCF_042898655.1 Streptosporangium sp. NPDC000396 | reverse complement strand
TGGTCGGCGTAGACGGCGACGCTGGCCAGTCCGGCGTCTCTGCAGGCGCGGGCGATCCGCACGGCGATCTCACCACGATTGGCGATCAGGACCTTCTGCACCGACGTCGTTCCCTTCAGACATGTGAACATGAGGCTGGCGGGCCTCCAACGGAGTGTAAGCGTCCCCTGATCGCAAGGGCACGCGGGGGCCCGCGCCACCGGGCGGGCGTCACGGCTCAGCCTGCCTCCCGGACTCGTTCACGCTTACCTTCCCAGATATGCGCCACCGTTCACATGGACGACCTGGCCGGTGATGTGCCGGGCCTCGGGGGAGGCCAGGAACCTCACGGTGGCAGCGACGTCGTCGGGAATGCCGGCGCGCCCGTTCCTGGTGCCCTCCACCCGGCGGCGTACGCCTTCTTCGGTGAGACGGCCGCGGAAGAACTCGGTGTCCATGATCAGACCGGGGGAGACCACGTTGGCGGTGATGCCGCGCGGGCCGAGCTCGGCGGCCAGGTCGGCGGTCCACGCCTCCACCGCCGCCTTGGCCGCGCCGTACGAACCGGAACCGGTGCCCCGGGCCGCGATCGAGCCGATCGTGACGATCCGGCCGTGATCGGCGAGCCGGGGGGTCAGCGCGCTCGTGACCAGTACGGCCGACATCAGGTTGGCGTTGAGGTTGGCCCACCAGCTCTCGGCCACGTCCATCAGGTCGTTGTTGTCCGTCGTGCGGTCCAGGTTGGTGTTCCCGCCCGCGTTGTTGACCAGCACGTCCACCTGGGCCGGCAACTGGCTCAGAGCCTCGCCCACGGCCACCGGGTTGGCGGCGTTGAACGCCACGTGGGAGACGCCCAGCTGGTCGGCGGCCTCCTTGAGCACCTGCTCGCGCCGCCCGGTGATGGTGACCCGGTCCCCCTGGGCGGTGAATGCCGCAGCGACGGCGAAGCCGATTCCGGTGCCTCCACCGGTCACCACAATCTCACGCATTGCCATTAGCCCCTAACGTCAAGAAAAATCAAGATAAAAAACAACGTTAGCTTCTCCGCGCGCCCGGGAAGGTCCATAGCCGCTCGGCATAACCCGGTATCACCGTGATCCACTCACCTATCGTGATTTCGTTTGGTGCCCCCCGACACCGATTCCGAAGGAGACGGGCATGAGCCAGAACTTGCTCGGCGGCAATCCCGCGGAAATGCAGCAGATGGCCACCCAGTTCACGCAGCAGGCCGACCAGGTGAGGGCCACGATGGCCGCCCTCGACCGGGAAGCCGGCAAGGTCGGCACCGCCTGGACCGGCCCTGGCGCCCAGCGGTTCAGTGAGGCCTGGCAGAACTACCGCGCGGCCTTCCAGCGCATGTCCGAGGAACTGGCCGAGGCCTCCCGGGTCATCAACACCTACCGCGGCAACATCGAGTCCGCCACGCGCTGATCCCGGTCGCCCCAGCGTCGCTCGGCATCACCCCAGCGTCGCTCGGCATCACCCCAGCGTCGCTCGGCATCACCCCAGCGTCGCTCGGCATCACCCCAGCGTCGCTCGGCATCGCTTCGGCGTCGCTCGGCATCGCTTCGGCGTCGCTCGGCATCGCTTCGGCGTCGTCTCAGTGTCGCCCCGGCGTTGTTTCAACGTCACCGAGACGCCGAAACGCCGAAATGCCGAGACGACGCTGGGGCGACCGCCGTGTTCAGGCATCGCGCTCGGCGGGCGCCCGCCGGGGTAGGTGTGCACCATGCGAGCTTCACCGCCTCCGAGGGTTGACTGGCCGGTGATGTATCACCGCTGGTCCGACATAACTTTCATCCATTGGCGGTATCCACCCGCCGTGGTTCAGCGGCTGTTGCCGCCCTGTCTCACGGTCGAGACCTTCGACGGCACGGCCTGGGTCGGCCTGACCCCCTTCCTCATGGAGGATGTGCGGACACCGGGGGTGCCGCCTCTGCCGTGGCTGTCGCGATTCCCGGAGACCAATCTGCGCACCTACGTCCGAGACGCCCGGGGGCGCGGCGGCCTGTGGTTCCTGTCGCTGGACGCGGGGTGTCTTCCCGCCGTGCTCGCCGCCAGGGCCGGTTACTGGCTGCCCTACTTCTGGTCTGACATGTCCGTGCGCGTCGACGGCGAGCAGATCGGCTACCGCTGCCGGCGCCGCTGGCCCGGGCCCTCCGGCGCACGATGGGACGCGGACGTGGAAACGGGGCCGCCGCTGGCGGAGGCCGAACACGACGAGCTGGCCCACTTCCTGACCGCCCGCTACCGGCTGTTCACCGTCGTCGCGGGCAGGCTGGCCGCGGCGGAGGTCGAGCACCCTCCCTGGCCGCTGCGCCACGTCCGGCTGCTCGCCCTCGACCAGGAGCTGCTCCGGGCGGGAGGGCTTCCCGCCCCGGACCACGCTCCCCTCCTGCACGGCTCCGCCGGCGTGCCGGTGCGGGTCGGCATGTGGAGCTGGAGCTCATGACGCATGCGCGGCGCCCGGCCGCGAAGCAGCCGGGAACGCCCGGCACGTCTGGGACGCCCGGCAGGTCTGACACGCCCGGCACGTCTGGGGCGCCCGGCAGCCCGGCATGTCTGGGACGCCTGGGACGGCCGGGCTCTGTCAGCCGGGTTCTGTCAGCCGGGCAGGGCGACCTGGACGGGAGTCATCGCGCCTAGCGTGACCAGCAGGCCACGGCCCGGGGGGCCGCCGACCGCGCCCCGTGGCAGGCGGATGGTGAACAGGTCGCCGTCGGCGGGGCTCTGGACCGACAGGAGCAGGCCCGTCCGTGTCTTGCGGGCCTCGGCCGCGAAGCCGCGGTAGGCGGTGGTCAGGTCGCCGGTGCTGCCGCCGACGATGAGGCCGTGCTCGCCGTCGCGGCCGGTGCGCAGCACCTGCTCCAGGGAGGCGCCGAGCGGCGAGTCAGGAGAGATCAGCTCGGCGTCGTCGACGATCACGACGTAGCGCTCCCGCCCGGCGACGGCCCCGTCCAGGTCGCCGCCCGCGTCCAGTACGGCCAGCACCCCCGGCGTGTCCGCCAGCGCACGCAGCGGGCTGCGCCGGGGGGTGAGGAGGACCACCGGGGTGCCACGGGCCAGCAGCGAGTGGGCGGCCGTCAGCAGGGCCGAGGACCGGCCGGATCGGGGCGGGCCCGCGACGACCGCGCCGGGGCCGTGGGCGAGCAGGTCGACGCCGAGCGGGGCCAGCCGGTCGCCCCCCGCCCCGAGCAGCGCCCACAGCGGTGACGGCGGCTCGAACGAGGGATCCAGCTCCAGCGCCTGGGCCGCGGTGATCCGCATCGGCAACGCGTCCACCCGCAGCGGCGGCTCGGAGTCCCAGACCCACTCGCCGGGCCCCATCGGTCTCCCGGAACGTCCAGGCTCCCGGGCGAACCGGGCGGCCGCCGTACGGGCGAGCGACTGCAGGACCGCGACCTGGGCGGGGCCCGAGGGGTCGTCGCAGAGCAGCGCGACCTGGCTCTCGGTGACGCCGTGTTCGCCGGTGGACAGCGCCCGGCCGGGGACGAGCGTGGCCGGCAGATCCTTGACGGGCAGCCCGGCCAGCCCGTAGTCGGCCGGATCGGCCAGGCGCAGGATCAGCCGGTCGTCGAAGACGGTGGAGATCTGCCCGATCAGCGCCGACCGGTCGCCGGTCACCACGGCGCGCAGCCCGACCGCCGGGCCCTCCCTGAGCAGCTGCATCAGCGACTCGACCAGCCGCCCGTAGTCGTAGCCCTCGAACGCGGCGACGAACCCCTCCCAGCGGTCGAGCATCAGCACCAGCCAGGGCAGCCGCGGCCCCGGGGCGGCGGCGCGGAACTCGGCCAGCGAGGCGTATCCGGCCTCGGCGAGAAGCTGCTGCCGCCGCCCGATCTCGGCGCGGAGGCGGGCCAGCAGCCGCTCCACCCGGTCGAACTGGTCGCGGGTCACCACCGCCCCGCAGTGCGGCATCGCCATCAGCGGCAGCAGCGCCCCCGAACCGCAGTCGATCGCATGCACGTGCACGTCGCCCGGGGACGCCCCCGCCGCGATCGCTCCCGCAAGGGTGCGCAGCGCGGTGGATCGCCCGCTCCGCGAGGTGCCCGCCAGGAGCAGGTGCCCTCCGTGCGCGAGGTCCAGTGCCAGCGCCCGCCGATCCTGCGCCCACGGCAGGTCCGTCACCCCGAACATCAGCGGCGGCACCTCCTCGATCCCCGCCCGGTACGGCGGCGCGCCGCCGGACGGGCCCGCGAGCTCGGGGACGACCACGAGATCGCCCAGCGGGGGAAGCCAGGGGCTGGGCTGCTCCGGTATCCCCGCGATGCGGGCGGCGTCGATCAGGGCGTCGGCGAGTAGGGAAAGGTCGGTGACGGGGGAGCCGTCGACGGCCGCGTCGCGCGTGGAAAGCGGCTGCCCCAGGTCCCGCCAGCCGACCTCCGTCACCCGTGCTCTGACCTCGCCGGAGCCTCCCGGGCCGCGCCCGCCGATCCTCGCGGCCTGTACGGCGGTCGCCGCGCCCGCGCCCGACTTCACGTAGCACCGGCCGGGGGTGGATTTGGGGATGTGCGAGGCGTCGGGCCGGTCGATCACGTCGGCGGACTCGGAGGCCTCGGTCACCCGCAGCGCGATCCGCAGTGAGGTGTTGGCCTGGATGTCGGCGGTCACCACCCCACCGGGCCGCTGGGTGGCCAGGATGAGGTGGATGCCGAGCGAGCGACCGCGCCTGGCGATGTCCACCAGCCCGGTCATGAAGTCGGGCAGCTCGCTGACCATGGCCGCGAACTCGTCGATGACCAGCACCAGCCGGGGCAGGGCGGCCAGCGGCCGGGCGTGCCCGGGCAGGGGCCTGGCCGGTGTCCTGCCGCCGGCCACGAGCAGGTCGCGGGAGGCGCGGGCCGTCTGCGTGTCGCGGAACTCGTGGTAGTCCTCGATGTCCTTCGTCCCGGCGGCCAGCAGCAGCCGCTCCCGGCGGCGGATCTCGGCGGCCAGGGAGGCCAGGGCCCGCTGGGTCAGGTGGCCGTCCAGGTCGCTGACCATGCCGACCGTGTGCGGGAGCCGTACGCACTCCTTGAAGGCGGCGCCTCCCTTGTAGTCGATCAGCACGAACGTCATCTCGTCGGGGCGGTTGGCCACCGCGAGCGAGCAGATCAGGGTCTGCAGCAGCTCGGACTTGCCCGCGCCCGTGGTGCCCGCGATGAGCGCGTGCGGCCCGTCCCTGCGCAGGTCGACGGAGAACGGCCCGTCGGGGCCGACTCCGATCACGGCCTCGGTGGTCCGGCCCCACCGCTTGGCGAGGTCCGTTCCCGAGACCGAGGTCAGCTCCAGCAGGTCCAGCAGTCGCGCGGATCCGGGCAGGGCCAGGCTGGAGTCGTCCCGGCTGACGTCGCGGATCGGGGCCAGGGAGCGGGCGAGCCGGTCGCACCAGGAGGCCGAGACCTGGTCGGCCAGGATCTCGCCGAGGTTGTCCAGGCCGCCGCCGCGCAGCTGGACCAGGCCGTCGGCGGTCGTCGCGGCGACGGTGGCGCACTCCTCGGGCAGCAGCCGCTGGTCGCCGTCGACGGCCAGGGTGTAGACGCCCGCCCGGGGGCCCTGGCGGAGCACCTGCGGCATGCCGGGCAGCGCGCGCAGGACCTGGGCGCCGTCCAGGACGACCAGCACGTCGTACGGGCGCTCGTCGTAGACGGGGGTGGGTTCGGACTGCCCCGCTCCGCCGAGGTCGCCCCAGCCGGACGGGATGCGGCCGAGCTTGGCCGACGGGCTGTCCTCCTCGCTGAGCCGCTCGTCGATCAGCGTGGCCAGCTCGTTCACCCGGCGTGCCGCGGCCTCCGGGTCGGCGCCGATCAGCGCCATGCAGTCTTCGCCGCTGCGCGGGGCGCAGTGCGGCAGCCAGCGGACCCAGTTCCACCGCTCCTCCCCGTCTCCGTGCGCGGAGAGCACCACGATCGCGAGATCGCGCGGGCTGTGCAGGGCGGCGGCCTGGCCGACCATCCAGCGGGCCAGCCCGGCCGTCACCTGACGAGGCCCGGTCAGGCCGACGACGCCCAGGCGGCGCATGGCCAGCGCCACCGGCACCGCGTGGCAGGCCGGCGGGTCGGGCATCGGGGCGTCGGCGGGGGCGGAACGCTCGGGGGTGAACTCAAGGCCGGCGGGGAGGTCGGCGAGCCCGACCCGCAGGCGCAGCGCGTCGGGGTCGTGGTCGCGCCGCTCCCACAGCCTCCGCCGGGGGCCGGTCGTGGTGAGCAGCACCTCGGCGGGGTCGGGCGCGGCGGCACGGCGTTCGGCCTCGTCGGCGGAGCGGGCGCGTTCCACGGCGGCGTCGAAGGCCTTCATCCGCTCCTTGTACTGCCTGAGCTGCTGGCGGTACTGCTTGCGGCCGTGCCGCCTGTCGCTCCACCACTGACCGATCATGATCATCGGGGTCATCAGCGCGAACAGCAGGAAGTACCAGGTCTTGAAAGCCCAGGCCATGACCAGTCCGAGCGCGGCGGGCAGGAACGCGGTCAGCAACTGGAGCCGCATGGTCTCCGCGCGTCTGGGTTCGGCGGGGACCTCGAACCGCCGCTCGCCGCCCGGCCGGCGCAGCCGGGGCGGCCGGTTGTAGGCGAGGCCGCCGTCGGGCTGGGCGTCCAGGTGCGCGTCGGGAGGCTCGACGGCCTTCAGGGTCAGCACGGTCGTGCCGCAGGTCAGCAGGGCGTGCTCGGGCCACGGCACCGGGCCTTCGAGGGGCTCGCGGTCCAGGCGCGGCGCGGCTGCCGTCCCGGGCTTCGCGGCTGTCGCGGGCTCCACGGTGATGGCGTCGGGGGTGAGCCGTACCACGGCGGTCTCGCCGGGCAGCCGGGGATCGGAGACGGCCACCGCGCAGGCGGGGTCGGAGCCGATGGTGTGGACACCCAGGCTGAGGCGGTGCACGGATCCCGCGGCGGGCCCGCCGATCACCCGGATCTCCACGATGCCGCCGGGCTCCTCGGCGATGGTGGCTCCGGCCAGGTCGCGGTCGAGGGTGACGAGGTCGCCGTCGCGGAGCAGGCCGAGCGCGGGGGCCTCGGGGGGCAGGGGGCGGCCGTCCAGCCAGAGGGTGGGAGGCTCGCCCCCGGCGGGGTCGTGGCCCAGCCCGTAGGGGGCCTTGCTGCGCGTCAGCCGCACCACGTTGGTCAGCCGCTCACCGCTCTGCCCGCTGAGTGACTCCGCGAGCCGTGCCACGGTGGTCGTCTCGTCGCCCTCGACCACGACATCGCGGTCGGTGTGCTCGCCGAGCACGGTGAGCATGATCCGCATCGCCGCTCTCCTCGGGTCGGGCCCTCGGTTCAAGGTACAGAGTGGGAACGGTCCAAGAGGAGCTGTTTGCGGCAATGCCATGGGTCACGACCCGGTTTGTGGAAAACCTGTCCACCTGTGGACAACTGTTGGGTGGTTTCGACTAGTTACGTCGTCTCTGATGGGTGTTCACCGATTTAAGTCTGCTGGAAAGGCTGTGGATGGGCCGTACGAAGCTGTGGAAAACTCAGCCGGTGCCGGCGGGATTCCGTCTGGCCCGCGTCCTGGCCTGAAGCTCGCCGGTCTTCTCCTCCAGCAGTCCGGCGTACGCGCTGACCTCGGAGGCGACCTCGGCCAGGCCGGTCGCCGCGCGGTGCAGGCTCCGCAGGACCTTCTCCGTCGCCGGTGCGGAGGCGATGTGCTCGACCCCGTGACGGCGCAGGCGCTCGACCGCCGCCCGGAGGTGAAGCCGGGTGCGTGCCGGCCTCGGCGCCCGACGCCTGAACCAGTTGGCCATGGCGCAAGCATGACACATTTTGAACGGGTTCAGGGTGAAGGAGCGCGCACGGCCTTCCGTCGGTGAAGTGAAGATGGTGAGACTTTCACCAGAAAGACATGCGCAATTGCCGGGATGGGTGTTACGGGAGTTAATTCAAGTCCTTATCACCCAGATAAGTCATCTGTCATCTATCGAAACCGTCAGATTCTTCCGGATCGACGTTGACAGCGGCGTTCCTATCAAACGAGCATGGGTCCTGGCTTTTGTCCGGCAGTTCATCGGCACGGTGCGCATAATGGCGTAAATTCGATCAGTAGTCCCAATGCTTGTGATCACTCTGGGAGTCCCCCTGCCCATGAGGACCAGTGAGAAGCCAGCGGGCCGAGCCCCGGTGAACGCCGAAAGGCAAAGTTCGCCCGGCGCCCTTTCGGGCCCGGCGTCGCGCAAACTTCCCGTGCCCCCGCGCGAGCGTAAACCCGCGCTGGCCGCCCTGGCCGTGCTGCTCATTCTGGGCGGCGCGCTTGCCACCACCCTGCTGGTCCTGCGCAGCGGCGACCGGATCTCCGCGATCGGGATCACCCAGCAGGTCGGCGCGGGCCAGCCCATCACCGAGGCGGTGATGAGAGAGGTCCAGATCGCCGACACCGGCATCGGCTACGTGGCGTGGGCCGATCGCGCCCGTGTCGCGCAGAACTTCGCCCGCGTCACCCTTATCCCCGGAACCCTGCTGATCAGAGACATGGTCGTCTCCTCCAGCAAGGAGCTGGGCCCCGGAAAGGCGATCGTGGGCCTGTCGCTCAAGCCCGGCCAGATGCCCCTGACCCTGGCGGAAGGCGACAGGGTCCAGGTGATCTACGTGCCGGGCCGGGGCGGCGGGGCCACCGCGCAGGGCCGGACGCTCGCGCAGAGCGCGCTGGTCCACAAGGTCGGCGCGCCCGGCAGGAACGGTTCGACCGGCCAGGTCGCGATCATCGTGGACACCACGCTGTCACCCACGATCGCCGCCTACTCCTCCACCGGTGAGGTCGCGCTGGCCGAGCTGCCGGGAGCGCGCTGACATGGCGCTCATCGTGCTGGCCGCTGACAAGGGTGCGCCGGGCGTGACCACGGCGGCCACCGCGCTCGGCGCGATCTGGCCGCGCCCGGTGCTGCTCGCCGAGTGCGACCCCGCGGGAGGAGACCTCGCCTACCGTCTCCCGGCCGCCGACGGCGGCGTGCTCAATCCGGCGAAAGGCCTGCTCACCCTGGGCGCGATGGCCCGGCGCGGCCTGCACGCCGACCAGATCCACCAGCACACCCAGAAGATCGTCGGCGGCCTGGACGTGCTGGCCGGGCTGACCCACGGGGAGCAGGCCGCCGGGCTGACCTGGCTCTGGGGCCCGCTCGGCCGCGCGCTGGCCGCGCTGCCCGGCGCCGACGTGCTGGCCGACTGCGGCCGTCTCGGCGGGCACCCGCAGCTGGCCGATCTGACGGCCGAGGCCGCGTTGGTGGTGCTGTTCACCAGGGCGAGCCTCGACCATGTCGCTCACCTGCGGGAGCGCCTGCAGGTGATGTCCCGGGGCCCCCAGGTCGGGGTGGTGGTGATCGCCGACCCTCGGCAGTACCGCACGACGATCGACGAGGTCCGCCGCATCGTCACCACCACCGGCAGGGAGATCGCCTTCGTGAGCGGGCTCGCGCACGACCCCAAGGGGGCGGAGCTGCTGCGCGGCCAGTGGGGCGGCCGGCTGGACCGCTCGCTGCTGATCCGCACCGCCCGCGAGCTGGCGGGCCGTCTGGTCGCCCATGTCCGTGCTCCGGAGCCCGCCACATGACCATCGACCACACGCTGGTGAAGCGTTTCCGGCAGGAGGTCGGCGACCGGCTGGCCCACCAGCGCCGCCTGGACCAGGCCAGCGGCCTGGCGCCGATGACCGGTGAGGACGAGCGCCAGTTCGCCCGCGCGCTGATCGCGCAGGTGCTTGAGGGGTTCGCGCGCGGCGAGATCGGCGTCGGCCGGACCCCGCCCACGGCCGAGGAGGAGGAGGCGCTCGCCGCGGGAATCCACGCGGCGCTCTTCGGCGTCGGCCGGCTGCAACCGCTGCTGGACGACCCCGAGGTCGAGAACATCGACATCAACGGCTGCGACCGGGTCTTCGTCGGCTACGCCGACGGCCGGGAGGCCACGAGCGAGCCGGTGGCCGACTCCGACGAGGAGCTGGTCGAGCTGATCCAGGTCCTCGCCGCCTACAGCGGCCTGTCCAGCAGGCCGTTCGACACCGCCAACCCCCAGCTCGACCTGCGCCTGCCGGACGGCTCCCGGCTCTCGGCGGTGATGGACGTGACGGTCCGCCCAGCCGTCTCCATCCGCCGCGCCCGGCTGGGCAAGGTCTTTCTCAGCGACCTCGTGGGAAACGGCACGCTGACCCCGGAACTGGGGCGTTTCCTCTCGGCCGCGGTGGCGGCCAGGAAGAACATCATGATCTCCGGTTCCACCAACGCGGGGAAGACGACCCTGCTGCGCGCGCTGGCCAACGAGATCCCGCCGTCCGAGCGGCTGATCACCGTGGAGCGCGCGCTGGAGCTCGGTCTCGACCAGTTCTCCGAGCTCCATCCCAACGTGGTGGCCTTCGAGCAGAGGCTGCCCAACTCCGAGGGCCAGGGCGAGATCACCATGGCGGAGCTGGTCCGCCGTTCCCTGCGCATGAACCCGTCACGGGTGATCGTCGGCGAGGTCCTCGGTGACGAGATCGTCACCATGCTCAACGCGATGACGCAGGGCAACGACGGTTCGCTGTCCACCATCCACGCCAACTCCTCGATGGAGGTCTTCAACCGCATCGCCACCTACGCCCTCCAGGCCGCCGAACGCCTGCCGATCGATGCCACCCACATGCTCATCGCCGGCGCGATCGACTTCGTCGTCTTCATCGAGAAGCGCAACGACTACGCGGAGGGCGGGAGACTGCGCCGTTTCGTGTCGAGCGTGCGCGAGGTGGCGGGGGTGGACGGCCGGGTGCTCTCCTCCGAGGTGTTCGCCCTCTCGCCCGACGGCCAGGTCCTGCCGCACGCCCCCCTGTCCTGCCTGGAGGAGCTCGCCCACCACGGCTACGACCCGGGAGGCTGGGCATGATCTCCGTCCCGTCCGGGCTGTTCACCCCGCTGGCGCTGCTCGCCGGCGCGGCGGTCGGCGCGGGACTGTTCCTGCTCGGCGTCGCCCTGTACGGCGTGCGCCCCCGACCGGCCGCCCCGGGTAGGAAGACCGGCAGGCGCGAGATCCTCCGAGCCCTGTCCACCCGGTCCGCGGTGGGTGCGATCGCCGGGGTGGCCGTGCTCGTGGTGACCGGCTGGCCGGTCATGGCGGTGGGAGCGGTGCTTCTGGCCGTGGGATGGCGTGGCCTGTCCGGCGGCGCGGCCGAGGAGCGTGCGGCGATGCGGCGGCTGGAGGGACTGGCCGCCTGGACCGAGTCGCTCCGCGACACCATCGCCGGAGCCGCGGGCCTGGAGCAGGCGATTCCGTCGTCGATCCGGGCCGCGGCCCCCATGCTCCGCCCTCACTTGCGCGCGCTGGTGGACCGCCTGCACACCCGGATGCCGCTGGCCGACGCGCTCCGGCTGTTCGCCGACGAGCTCGACGACCCCTCGGCCGACCTGGTCGTGGCCGCGCTGATCCTCAACTCCAGGCTGCGGGGCCCCGGCCTGCGCGACGTGCTCGGCGCGCTCGCCGTCTCGGCCCGCGAGGAGCTCGACATGCGCCGCCGGGTCGAGGCCGAGCGCCGCTCCACCCGGCGCAGCGTGCAGATCGTGGTCGGCACGGCCATCGCCTTCGCGGTCGCGCTGGTCGTGTTCAACCCCGACTACGTCGAGGAGTACGACAACGCCCTCGGCCAGGCCGTGCTCGTGGTGGTCGCCGGGTTCTTCGGCGCGGGGTTCGCCTGGATGCGCCGCCTTGCCCGTTTCGACAAGCCCGCCCGGCTGCTGGGTCTGCCTTCGGGAGGTGAGGTGCGCGATGACTGAGCCGCTGCTCGCGGGAGCCGTACTCGGGCTGGGGCTGTTCCTGCTGCTGCGGGCGCTGTTCCCGGCTCGACCCGGGCTGGTGACGCGGCTGCTGGCGCTCGACGCGGCCAGGGAGGGCACCGAGGCTCCGCGCCTGCGGCTCGTCCTTCCCGATGAGGAGGTCAGCGCCTTCCGGCGGAATCTGGGCGTACGGCTGGCGCGCTTCTACGCGGCCCGGGGCTGGGAGGCCCGTTCGGTCAAGGCGGACCTGGCCCTGCTCGGCAAGTCGTTCGAGGGGTTCCTGGCGACCAAGGCCCTGCTGGCCGTGTCCGGGCTGCTGGCGTTCCCGCTGCTGGTCGGCTGGCTGGTGCTGATGGAGTGGGGCGTCTCGCTCACCGTCCCGCTGTGGGTCGCGCTCGCCGTCGCCGGAGTCTTCTTCGTCCTCCCCGATCTGCAGATCAAACGGGACGCGGCCCGGATGCGCCGTGACTTCCGGCACGTCGTCGGTGCCTTCCTGGACCTGGTCGCGATGAACCTCGCCGGTGGGCGTGGCGTGCCGGAGGCGCTGATGATGGCGGTCTCGGTGGGCGGCGCCGACGAGGAGGGGGCCAACTGGGCGATGATCCGGATCCGTGAGGCGCTCGGTAACGCCAGGATCGTCGGGATCACCCCCTGGCAGGCCCTGGGGCAGCTCGGCGACGAGATCAACGTGGACGAGCTGCGCGACCTGTCCGCCGCGCTCGGGCTGGTGGCCGACGATGGCGCGAAGGTCCGGGCGTCCCTGACCGCCCGCGCCGCGACCCTGCGACGGCGTGAGCTGGCAGAGGTGGAGGGGCAGGCAGGCGAGCGGTCCCAGTCGATGCTCGTCGCCCAGCTCCTGCTCTGCGCGGGCTTTGTGATCTTCCTGAGTTTTCCGGCCGCTATGAAGATGTTGGGGTCCTGACCATGCTGAGTCATCCGTGGATCGTTTACACGGCCGCCCTTCTGAGCGTGCGCATCGACAAGGCACGCAACGCGCCCACCCGGGGGGCCTCCGCCGTCGAGTGGGTCATCATCACGGCCATCATCGCCGGGGTCGCGCTCGGCCTGGCCACCCTCATCAAGACCCTGGTCGAGGGGAAGCAGAACGAGATCTCCAGCCAGTTCGGCGGGGGAGGTGGAGGTGGCCAGGGCGGCGGGGAGCCGTGACCGGGAGCGGGGCGCCGCCGTCATCGAGCTGGCGATGATCATGCCGGTGGTGCTGGCCGTCATCCTGCTCGTCGTGCAGTTCGCCCTGTGGTTCCACGGGCGTCAGGTCGCCGACGCCGCCGCCAGGGAAGGCGCCCGGCTGGCCCGGATCGACACCGACTCCTGGGAGTCCGACGCCAAGGACCGGGCCGAGCAGGTGCTCAGGGCCGTCGGGCCGAAGCTCCTCGACGGCGCGACCGTGACGACCTGGGAGGAAGGAGACCGGCGAGGCGTCGAGATCACCGCCACGGCGGTCCAGGTCGTCCCGCTGCTGCCGTCCACGACCTTCACCGTCACCGCGCGCTTCGGCGGTCCCGTCGAGTGCTTCCGCCCCGACGACGGGAGCGAGGGATGCCCATGACCCCCGTGACCGCGGCCCCTTCCCACGGCGAACGCGGACGAGGGCACGGCGAACGCGGATACGGACATGCGCGGTGTGGTCACCTGCGGTGTGGTCACCTGCGGTGTGGTCACCTGCGGTGCGGACATGCGCGGTGTGGACATGCGCGGTGTGGACACGTGCGGTGCGGACGGTGCGGTGGTGAGCGCGGGTCGCTGACGGCCGAGACGGTGCTGCTGGCCCCGGTTTTCCTGCTGTTCCTGCTCTTCCTGGTCGGCGCCGGGAGGGTGGTGGAGGCCCAGGGCGAGGTCAACGGCGCGGCCAGAGACGCGGCCAGGGCCGCCTCGGTCGAACGCACACTGGCCGACGCCGAGAACGCGGCCGACGAGGCCGCCAAGGCCGCGTTGTCGGGTGAGTGCGAGCCCGAGGTCGACCTCTCGACCGGCACGAAATGGGAGGAGGGCGGCCAGGTGCGGGCGGAGGTGACCTGCTCGCTGAATCTGGACTTCCTCGGCTTCGGCGCCGCCAAGGAGATGAAGGGCGATTCGGTGGTGCCGCTTGAGCAGTTCCGGAGGGTGGATGACTCTCAGGAGTGAGGAGAGACCGGCGTCCCGGCCCCTTTCCGGCCCGATGCCCCGGCCTGCGTCCCAGGGGGTGGCGCCGCGGCCCCCTGAACTCGACGGGGGGAAAGGGCGTGGAGACGACCGGGGGTCGATGTCGGTGTTCACCGTGATCTTCTCGGTGGTGGTCTTCCTGCTGGCCGGGCTTCTGGTGGACGGCGGAGCCGCCATCAACGCCCGGCTGCGGGCCGCCGACATCGCGGAGCAGGCGGCCCGGTCGGCCGCCGACCAGATCGACGTCGAGCACCTCCGCGCCACCAACCAGGCTCGGCTGCTGGAGGAGGGCACGGTCTGCGGCAAGGCGGAGGAGATCGTCTCCGCCTACGCCACCGCCGATGTCCGCCTCGGCGAGTGCACGATCGGCGCGGGGCAGGCCGAGGTCACGGTGGCGGTCTCGGTCTCCTGGAAGGCCTTCTTCCTGGTGGCCTTCGGCTTTCCCGGCTCCGAGATGGAGGCGACGGCAACCGCCGGTCCGGACACGGGGGAGGACGTCTGATGGGTGGCCCGGCCGGGGGGAGACGCACGCCCACGCGACAGCCCGTGCGGATAAGGCCCAAGCGCACCGCGGGCGACCTGGCCGCCGGGCTCGGTGCGCTGGTCGTGCTGATCGCGCTCGTCGCCGGAGTCCCCTACGCCCTGCTCAGGCTGGCCGGGCCGCCGCTCCCGCCCGAACTGCTCGATCTCGACCTGCTGACCAGCCAGGTCGGTGTCAGTACGGTCGTCGCGATCCTCGTGCTCCTGGTCTGGCTCGCATGGCTGCAGCTGACCGTTTGCGTGATCGTCGAGATCTACGCCGGGGTGCGCCGGGTCGGCATGCCCGCCAGGGTTCCGTTCGCCGGTGGCACCCAGATGCTGGCCAACCGCCTGGTCTCGGCGGTCCTGCTGCTGTTCACCGTGTCGGCGGTGGCCGTGCCGATCGCGAAGCTGAGCGGTCCGCCGGTGGCACGTCCCGTCGTCGCCTCGGCCGTGCTGTCCGCTCCGGTCGCGGTCGAGCGGGCGTCGCTGGCGCCGGTGGAGAAGGCCAAGAAGGTCTACGTGGTGCAGCCGCCGCACGGGCGCCACCACGAGAGCCTGTGGGAGATCGCGGAGAAGTGCCTGGGCGACGGGCGGCGCTACCCGGAGATCTACCGGCTCAACCAGCACAAGGAGCAGCCCGACGGCAGCCGTCTCCACATGGCCGACCTGATCAGGCCCGGTTGGGTTCTCGACATGCCGGATGACGCCAGGAACGTCCACATCGTCCCGGCCACCCAGCCCCGGGGCGAGACCCTCAAGGACCATCCGGGCAAGCCCTCGGATCTCGACGGCCACACCCAGACCTTCACCCCCGACGGCTGGGGGCTGCCGGCGGAGGTCTCCCTCCCTCCCGACACCTCCGTCATCCCGGGCGACCGATCCGGCGGCGGGCAGGGCAAGACCGGCGCCGCCGAGACGCGCCGGGATCCCGGCTCCTCGCAGGAGTCTCACCGGGAGAGCACCGCCGAGCACGGGCGCTCCCACCGGGAGAGCACCGCCGAGCGCGACACCTCCCACAGGCAGCGCGGGGATGCGACCGCGAAGGGCGCCAAGGGGGATCCGCGCGCGGCCACCGACCCCGGCCGGGCGGAGCACCGGGATGCGGGGGCGGCGACCGGCGGGAGCGACACCGGGCAGGACTCCGGTCAGGACTCCGGGCTGGGAGTGCTCGACTACCTGGCCGGGGCCTCGCTGGCGGCAGCGGGGCTGCTGGCGGCGCTCGGCCGCAGGCGCAGACGGCAACTGTGGCATCGGGCGTTCGGGCGCCGGATCGTCCGGCCGAGAGGCGACGCAGCCCAGGCCGAGCTCGCGCTCCGGCTCGGTGCCGACGCCCCGGGCAGCCGGATGCTGGACATGGGACTCCGGCTCCTCGGCAGGTCCCTCGCGGCCCAGACCCGCGTTCCGCCCACGATTTACGCCGCGCACCTGTCCCCGCGAACCCTCGACCTGTGGATCCACCCGCCCGACGCCGACGCCCCCGCACCCTGGACCGCCCATGACGGCGGTCAGGTCTGGCGGCTCCCGGCTCACGAGGGCCGGATGCTCGACGAGCGGGCGCTCTCCGACGCGCCCGCGCCGTACCCGGGTCTGGTCTCGCTGGGCTCCGACGGCGAGGGGCGGGTGCTCGTCGACCTGGAGGCGGCCCACGGGCTGATCAGTGTCAGGGGCCCCCAGACCACAGCCGCCCTCGCCGCCCTCGCCGTGGAGCTGGCCACCAACCGCTGGTCGGATCGGATGCGCATCACGCTCGTCGGTTTCGGAGAGGAGCTGGCCGTGATCGCCCCCGACCGCATCCGATACGCGGGCAGCCTGGCCGAGGTCCTGCCCGACCTGGAGGTCAGGGCCTCCGAGCGCGGTCACGGCGACGAGGTGCTCACCGGCCGGATTCACGGCCGTGCCGCCGATCCGATCTGGCCGCCGCACTACCTGCTGTCCTCGATCGCGCCGAACGCCGACGAGGGCCGCCGCCTGGCGGCCCTCGCCAGGAAGGGCGCCCGGACGGCCGCCGGATACGTCGTGGCGGGCGACGTCCCGCACGCCACCTGGAACTGGGAGATCACCGAGGACGGCCGGGCCGCCGTGGACGCGCTCGGGTTCGAGGTGTCCGCGCAGTTGCTGCCCCGTCGCCACTACCGTGCCCTGATCGACCTGTTCCGTACGGCCGAGCGCCTCGACGGCGAGCTCCTGCCCGACGAGCCGGGGCCGGTTCCGCGGACGCCCTCGGTCGAGGTGCGGATTCTGGGCCCGGTCGAAATCGGCGGCCCGCCGCCGATGGAGGAGGGCCGCGCGGTGCTCGCCGCCGAGCTCGTCGTCTACCTGGCCACCCATCCGGGCGGTGTCCACCCGGTCGTGCTCGGCGGCATCCTCTGGCCGCGGGGCGTGCAGGCCGCGGTCAGGGACGCCACGATCGCCAGGGTCGTCGCGTGGCTGGGCGCCGACAGCGCCGGGCGGCCCAACCTCTTCACCGACGACTCGGGACGTCTGCGTCTGGGGCCTGAGGTGAGGACCGACTGGATGCTCTTCCGCGACCTCGTCCGCCGGTCGCAGGCGGACCCCGTCGCGAGCGTCGCACTTCTGGAGGAGGCGTTGAGCCTGGTGCGGGGCCCGCTGCTGAACGACCGCCCGCGTGGTCGCTATACCTGGCTGGCAGCCGACGACCTGGAGTACGACGTGACCGCCGCCGTCGCCGACGCCGCGCACCGGCTCTGCGAGACACGGCTGGCCCGCGGCGAGGTGGACCGGGCCGTGGCGGCGGTGCGGGCCGGGCTGCTGCTGGCCGCCGACGACGAGAGGCTCTGGCGGGACCTGCTGCGGGCCACCCACCTCACCGGTGATTCCGGCCGTCTGCGGGCCGTGGTCGACGCCCTGCACCGGCGGGCCGAGTCTCATCCCGAGGGCGGCGGGATGGCGCCGGAGACCGAGGCGCTCATCGACGAGCTGCTGCCCTCATGGCGGATGAGTTCGGCGCCGTCGGCATGACCGGGGTGACGGGCCCGGCACCCGCGGAGAACGCCGTGACGACCCGCAGACCTTGGGGAGCCGGGACGGGCCGGCCTGAGGGGGCGGATGAATCCATACCGATCGGTGCATACCGGTGGTTCCGTACGGCGGGCACGCCTAGCGTGACCGGCATGCGCGCGGTGATCGCACTGGCTCTGGTCGCGCTGGCGGGCTGTTCCTCGCCGGCCGCTCGGCCGTTCACCCCCGTCGATCTCCCCGCGGGTGCCGCGAGTTCTTTGGAGGAGCCCGCGCCCACCCTCGCGCCGAAGGCGGAGGCGGTCGAGGCCGGGCCCGGAGTGCGGGTGGTCGTCGAGTGGCCGGCCGGGGCCGACCCCGACATGGTGAAAATGATCGACACGTACCGTGAATACCGCGCCAGGGCGTTCAAGGCGATCATCGCCGGCGGCGGCGACGCCACCTACCTGGACACGGTCCAGGATGACGCGACCTGGGCGGCGAGCGCGTGGATACGGAAATACCTGGACAGGCACGAGTCGGTGCGAGGGACCTCCCGGCTGTACGCGCCGAACCTCGTCGCGGTCGTGGACCGGGGAGCCCAGCTCAACATATGCGTCGACGAGACGGAGATGCGGCTCCTGAACGGAAGGACCGGAAAGGTGATCGGTGGCCGATCCGGGTGGGCCAGGGAACCCTTCCTGCAGATCGTCGGCCTTCGGCGGGGCGACGACGGGGTCTGGCGGATCAAGTTGTTCCAGTACGCCTCTCTTCCGGATGAGCGTGTGAAGGGGTGTCTTCGATGATCATTAATGTGGTCGTTGCGGGGCTGCTGCTCGTCTCCGGAGCCGGTGGCGATGATCCCGGGCCGGGTGTGCGGGCCGAGACCAGCCAGCACGGGAACACGGCCGAGATCAAGCTGACGAACTCCCAGATCATCGTCAGCGGGAACGGGGGCGGAGGGAAGAGCGACGGGTATCGGCTCAAGCGTCCCTGCTGGTACGAACCCGCTCAGAACGCCGCCGACATGCTGGATTTCCAGCGCAAGGCGCACCCCTCCGAAGCGTGGCATCCCGATGAGCAGAAACGCCGCAACGAGACCCTCAAGAGGTTCCAGGAGAAGGTCGGTGAGGAGGGGCGCTGGTGGACGGTCGCCCACGACGCGTCCGACCCCAAGGGTGTGGCCTGCCAGCTGGCGATGGAGCCCTACGTGTTCGTGCCGCCCGGCACGACCCCGCCCAACGGGATCACCATCCAGGACCTCGTCGACATCGCCCGCGCCGCGCTGACCGTGCCCGAGCCGAAGATCCGGCTGAGCCCGGACGCCCAGAGCTACGTCAACCTGCCGACCTGGGTCTGGCTGGACGGGACCGGCGACACCACCAGGTCCGTGACCGCGACGCTCCCGGGGGTCATGAGCGCGACCGTGACCGCCACCCTGAGGAACATCGACATCGACCCGGGGACGACCGGCGAGCGCGCCGAGGTCAAGGACAAGGACGCCTGTGGCCCGACCGGCAGGCCGTACGTCAAGGGGGCCAAGGACTTCACATGCGGTGTCCGGTATCTCCGCGCCTCGGTCGACCAGCCGCGTGACGTCTACGAGCTGACGGTGACCTCGTCGTGGGACGTCGCCGTGCAGGACAACGTGGTGCCCTTCGCCTACGACCCGATCCAGATGAGCGCCACCCGTGACGTCGAGGTGGGTGAGGTGCAGAGCACGGTCAGGGGGAACAACTGAGCCATGGGCCGCCTGGCTTGCGAGCGGCCCGCCCGGCCCGTCCCGGAGACGCGGTGACGCGGGTGTCGAAGGGGCCGGGGCGCGAAGTCAGAGGGATTCGATGACGCGCACGAGCGGGACGAGCTCGGGCACCTCCAGCGCCTCGGTCAACGTCTCCTTCAGGACGGTGTCATGTGTGGGCCTGGCCTGGGCGAGCAGATCGCACCCGGCCGGGGTCACCTCGGTGTAGATGCCGCGGCGGTCGTCCTCGCACAGGTAGCGGGAGAGCAGCCCCCGCTCCTCCAGGCGCGTCACCAGCCTGGTCGTCGCGCTCTGGCTGAGCACGACCGCCCGGGAGAGCTGCTGCATGCGCATGTGCCAGCCGTCCTGGCGGGCCAGGACGTCCAGCACGGTGAACTCGCTCACGCTCAGGCCGTGTCCGGCCTGGAGCGCCCGTTCCAGACGGTCTTCGATACGGGCGTGCAGGGCGGCCAGCGTGCGCCATCCATGGGCGCGGGCCTCCACGGCGTCGTCGGGGAGTGGCACGGCTCACACTCGTTTCTTTGGCTTTCCAAGTGATTGCATGGTGAGATAGCGGGCGTCTGCAAATAGTCGGCGTCTGCAAATAATGCTGACGCTGGCTATGTACCTCACTGTAGTCGAGGAGTCTCTTCATGCCTCTCGCCCTGCTCGCCCTCGCGATCAGCGCTTTCGGCATCGGCACCACCGAATTCGTGATCAATGGGCTGCTGCCCGAACTGGCGGCCGACTTCGGGGTGTCGATCCCGACCGCCGGGCTGCTGGTCTCCGGGTATGCCCTCGGGGTCGTCGTCGGTGCCCCGTTGCTCACCATGCTCGGCACCCGGTTCTCCAGGAAGACCATGCTGCTGGCCCTGATGGTCGTGTTCATCGTGGGCAACCTGCTCTGCGCGCTCGCGCCGGGCTACGGGAGCCTGATGGCAGGCCGGGTGGTCGCCGCCTTCGCGCACGGTGCCTACTTCGGCATCGGCTCGGTCGTCGCCGCCGACCTCGTCGCGCCGGAGAAGCGAGCCAGCGCGATCGCGCTGATGTTCACCGGGCTCACCCTGGCCAACGTCCTCGGCGTGCCCCTGGGCACCGCCGTCGGCCAGAACCTCGGCTGGCGCGCCACCTTCTGGATCGTCACCGCGATCGGTGTGGCCGGCCTGGCCGGGGTCGCCGCGCTGGTTCCCGCCCAGCCTCGCCCCACCGGGCAGAGCCTCCGGCGGGAGTTCGCCGCCTTCCGCAGCGGCCAGGTCTGGCTGGCGCTGCTCATGACGACCCTGGGCTTCGCCCCCGTCTTCACCGTCATCACCTTCGTCGCGCCCATGATCACAGAGGTGGCCGGGCTGCCGGCCGGATCCGTGCCGCTGCTGATGGCCCTGTTCGGAGTGGGCGTCGTGATCGGCAATTTGCTCGGCGGGAGGCTGGCCGACCGGGCGCTGAGCGCCAGCCTGTACTTCTCGGTCGGCGGGCTCACCGTTCTGGCGGCACTGCTCACCTTCACCGCCCACGGACAGATCGCGTTCATCGTCACGCTCGCCCTGTTCGGGGTGGCCGGATTCGCCACCGTTCCTCCGCTGCAGACCCGGGTGCTGGACGCCGCCGCGGGGGCGCCCATGCTCGCCTCCGCCGCCAACATCGCCGCCTTCAATCTCGCCAACACCCTCGGCTCCTTCGCCGGCGGCCTCGTCATCCAGGGTGGCCTCGGCTACACCGCGCCCGCCTGGGCGGCCGCGCTGCTGGGCCTGGCGGGCTTGGCCGTCGTGGCGCTCTCTGTCCGCGGCATCGGCCGTGAGCGGGTCCTCGCCGCCGAAGCCGTCTGAGCCGCCGAAGCCGCCGAAGCCGTCTGGGCTGTCTGGACCGTCGGCGGAGAGGGCCCTTCGCCGGCTCAGGCGAGAGCCTTCTCGTGGGTCAGCAGCCACTGCTTGACCGGGATGCCGTAGTAGTAGCCGCCGAAGCCGCCGGTGGACGGCAGGATGCGGTGGCACGGGACGAACGGCGCGATCAGGTTCTGCGCGCACGCCGCCCCCGCCGCCCTGGCCGCCGTCCTCGGCAACCCCGCCCGCTCGGCGAGATCGGCGTAGCTGATCGTGACGCCTGGCGGCACCTCCCGCAGGGCCGTCAGCAACCGCTGCCGCTTGGGTGAGCCGGGCTGCGCCAGCTCGACGTCGTCAAGGGCCTTGAGGTCGCCGTCCAGATAATCCCGTACGGCCTGCGCCGGGCGGCCCAGATCGTCGGTCCTGGTCAGGCCGCGGGCCTGGAGCTGGGGCGAGAGCCGTACGAACATCTCCTGCGGGTCGGGGGTGAAACCGGCCGCGATGAGGACCCCCTCGTGGGAGAGCAGCGCCAGCGGGCCGACGGGGGTGGGAAGAACCTGTGCCTCGATCATTGGGAACTCCATAGGTGTAGTGCGGCGTAGGCCCGCCAGGGCCGCCACTGTTCGATGTGGCTGTCGGGGATGCCCAGGCACGCCATGGTCCGGCGCAGCACGAGGTCTCCTTCGGGCCACGCGTCCGGGTCGCGCAGCGCCCGCAGCGCGACATAACTGGCCGTCCACGGCCCGATCCCCGGCACCTCCAGCAGCCGGGCCACGGTCTGCCCCGGCTCCTGGGCTCCGTCCAGGTCGATCTCCCCGCCGGCCACTTTCCCGGCGAGCGCCTTCAACGTGGCCACCCGCCGCCCGGTCATCCCCAGCTCGCTGAGGTCGGCCTCCATGAGCTCTTCGGCGGTGGGGAACAGGTGGGTGAGCCCGTCGGCGCCGGTGCGGCGGCCGGCACGGCTCACGATGCGGCCGAGGATGGTGCGGGCGCCTGCGACGGAGATCTGCTGGCCGACCACGGCGCGGACGGCCACTTCGAAGCCGTCCCAGGCGCCGGGGACGCGCAGGCCGGGCCGGGCGGCGACGAGCGGGCCGAGAGAGGTCTCCCCGAGAGCGCGGGAAATGGCCTCGGGATCGGCGTCGAGGTCGAGGAGCCTGCGGCAGCGGGCGACGACGCGAGCCAGATGGCGGGTGTCGGCAAGGCACACGTCCAGCTGGACGTAGCCGGACGCCGGCGTGAGGGTGATCGCCCCGCCGGGAACGGCGCGGCTGTACGCCGTCTCGTCGACATGCTCCAGCCCGGGAATCGCCCGTGCCCTCAGGAACCCCATCAGCGTCTCGGCGTCGTACGGCTCGCGCAGGTGCAGCCGGAGCGTCAGCGAGTCGTGGGCGGCGGCGCTTCCCGCCGTGGCCCGCAGCTCTCCGGGGGTGAAGCCATAGGTCTCCTTCATGGTCGCGTTGAACTGCCGCACGCTCCCGAAGCCCGACGCGAACGCCACATCGGTGATCGGCAGCCTGGTCTCGGTCAGCAGCTGCTTGGCCAGCAGCAGGCGTTTCGTCTTGACCACGGCCAGCGGCCCCACGCCGATCTCGGTGGTGAAGAGCCGGTGCAGGTGCCGTTCGGTGATGTGCAGCCGCCTGGCCAGCCTCGCGACCCCGCCGTCATCGGCCGCGCCCTCGTCGATCAGCCGCAGCGCCCGGCCGATCAGGTCGCCGCGGTGGTCCCAGCCGGGATCGCCGGGGCTGAGCTCCGGCCGGCACCGCTTGCATGGCCGGAAACCGGCCGCCTCGGCGGAGGCCGCATGGCGGTAGAACCGTACGTTGCGTGAAGCGGGTGTGCGGGCCGGGCAGATCGGCCGGCAGTAGATGTTGGTGGAGGTGACCGCCGTGTAGAACCGCCCGTCGAAGCGGGCGTCTCTCGCGACCACGGCACGGTAACAGGAATTGAAATCGAGCTCTCTCACGGACACATCGACGACGCTATCCCCAGCACAGACGGTACGGCTGGCGACAATCGGACATGACCGTCACGCGGCCGCCGGGCGGGATCGTCACGCGAAACGGTCACCCGAAACGGTCACGCGAAGCCGTCACTTGGAGGAGACGCCGACCCCGATCTCGAACTCGCGGTAGACCCGGGCCCAGAAACCGTCGCGAAGCCAGACCCGGGCCTCGGGGTACGGGCGCAGGGAGTGGCCGAGCTCCTTCTCCGCCTCGATGAGGAGCTCGGTGTCGATGACCGTGGGGAGGATCGGGCCGGGGAGCAGGTCGCGGATGTTGTCACGGCCGCGGGTGAGGATCCACTTCTGGGCCACGTGCTCGCCCACCTCCTCGACCCGGGGACGGCTGGGGCCGAGCTTGGTGATCGGGCCGACGGGGACCTTGGGCTTGACCGTGGTGGGTGCGCGGCCGGCGAAGACCTGGGCGGGAGAGGGGGCGGTCGGGGGGACCGGGACGGGGGCGGGGGCGCGGCTGAAGAAGGAGCGGAGGAAGTCGGCGCTGATGATCTCGACGGTGTCGGACTCCCAGACGAGCCGTTCGGCCTGGTTGGTGCCGTAGGGCGGTTCGACGCCCCACAGGTGGATCCGCACGCCGTAGGCCTGGGCGGCCTCGACGGCGGGGACCATGTCCTCGTCTCCGGCGAGCAGGATCGTGTCGCTCACCGCGTGGTGCCTGGCCAGCGCCTCCAGGTCGCTCCGGATCTGCGCGTCCACGCCTTTCTGCTGCCCTCGCGCGTTGAGGTTGCCCAGGCGCACCTTGACCCAGGGGAGCTGGGCGATGACACGCTGGTCCACGGTCGGAACCCGGTCGCGGGCGGCGTCGTACCAGTAGATTCTCAGCAGCTCGCCGTGAATGCGCGCTTCCGCGTGCTTCTGCAGCGCCTGGATGAGCTCGTCAGCCGCGACACGGTATTCCTTGCGTTCCTTGGCGCCCAGAAGCACTTCCCCCGCGGCCGCATAGAGATATCCCACGTCCACCAGGACGGCGTACTTCGCGACGACGGGATGGGACGTGAGGTCCAGGATGGTCATGTCGTCCTCCAGGCCTCGGAACTAGCTGATCGGCTGACTATATGCGCCCATTTCTTAGATAGTCCCAACTCTCGCGCAACTTGACACCCTGTTCTGAGGATCTATCTCGGCAGTGCGCTTGATCTCCATGCACCTTGTCCAACGGGGAGAGGTTTTCGCATGCGATGTGAGGGATTACGCCAAGTTTCCTGCTTTTGTGTTGCTTTCGCCACTGGGATCGCCCGTGAGGTGAGCGCGATCACGAGCGCGGCGATCTCCTCTTGGGTCGCGTCCCCACGGACGATCTTCAAGTGCGTCATAGCGGGATGTTCCCATGCTTCTTCGGGGGCAGTGTCGCGCGCTTGTTACGCAGGGCGCGCAATGCCCTGATGATCTGTACGCGAGTGTCGGACGGGCGGATCACCGCATCCACATACCCACGTTCGGCCGCAAGATACGGATTGGCGAGAGTGTCTTCATATTCGGTGACGAGACGGGCCCGCTCCGCGTCGGGGTCGTCGGCCGAGGCGAGTTCGCGCCGGTAGAGGATGTTGACCGCGCCCTGCGCGCCCATCACCGCGATCTGCGCGGTCGGCCAGGCCAGGTTGATGTCAGCGCCCAGGTGCTTGGACCCCATGACGTCGTAGGCCCCGCCGTACGCCTTGCGGGTGATGACCGTCACCAGCGGGACGGTCGCCTCCGCGTAGGCGTAGAGCAGCTTCGCGCCGCGGCGGATGATCCCGTTCCATTCCTGGTCGGTGCCGGGGAGGAATCCCGGAACGTCGACAAATGTCAGAACCGGAATGTTAAACGCGTCGCACGTGCGGACGAATCTCGCCGCTTTCTCCGACGCCGCGATGTCCAGCGTGCCCGCGAAACTCATCGGCTGGTTGGCGACGATCCCCACGGAACGACCTTCGACCCGGCCGAAGCCCACGAGGATGTTCGGCGCGAATTGCGCGTGCACCTCCAGGAATTCGCCGTCGTCGAGAATATGTTCGATCACCGTGTGCATGTCGTACGGCTGATTCGCCGAATCCGGGATCAACGTGTCGAGTTCGAGATCATCGGCGGTGGTCGAAAGGACCGGGTCGACGTCGAAGGCCGGAGCCTCGTCCAGGTTGTTGGACGGCAGGTAGGACAGCAGCGCCCTGGCGAACTCCAGGCAGTCGGCCTCGTCGGCGGCCTCGTAGTGCGCGACGCCCGACCTGGAGTTGTGCGTGTGCGCGCCGCCCAGCTCCTCGAACGTCACCTCCTCGCCGGTGACCGTCTTGATGACGTCCGGGCCGGTGATGAACATGTGCGACTTCTCCGAGACCATCAGCACGAAGTCGGTGAGCGCGGGGGAGTAGACCGCGCCGCCCGCGCACGGGCCCATGATCAGCGAGATCTGCGGGATCACTCCGGAGGCGTGCACGTTCCGCTTGAAGATCTCGGCGTACAGGCCCAGGGAGACGACGCCCTCCTGGATGCGCGCCCCGCCGGAGTCGTTGATGCCGATCACCGGGCAGCCGGTCTTCAGCGCGTGGTCCATGACCTTGACGATCTTCTCGCCGAAGACCTCGCCCAGCGACCCGCCGAACACCGTGAAGTCCTGGGCGAACACCGCCACCGGGCGGCCGTCCACCGTGCCGTAGCCGGTCACCACGCCGTCGCCGTACGGACGCTCGCGCTCCAGGCCGAAATTCGTGGACCGGTGCCTGGCCAGCTCGTCGAACTCCACGAAGCTGTCCTCGTCAAGGAATGCCAGCACTCGCTCCCTGGCGGTCATCTTGCCCTTGGCGTGCTGCTTCTCCACCGCACGCGCGGAACCGGCGTGGGTCGCCTCGTCCAGGCGGCGCTCCAGGTCGGCGAGTTTTCCCGCTGTGGTGTGAATATCGATTCCGGCGGCTATCGGCTCAGCGCTCATCGGGTGACTCATGCCCAGCAGGGTAACCGTCTCCTGACATGGAGAACTATCGGGGGCGGTCGTTCGTTTGCCCCCCAGATATAACAGGCCGTCAAATCGGAAATTCTGACAAAGTAGGGGCCATGACGGGCATTACCGAGGCGGTACGGACGCAAGGGCTGTTCAAAAGATTCGGCCAGCAGATCGCCGTCGGCGGCGTCGACCTGGTCGTGCCACGAGGCAGCTTCGCCGGCCTGGTCGGGCCGAACGGCGCGGGCAAGACCACCACGCTCAGTATGGTGACCGGCCTGCTCCGCCCGGACGGCGGCGCGATCCACATCGACGGTCTCGACGTCTGGCGAGACCCGGTCGCGGTCAAGGGCCGCATCGGCGTGCTCCCCGAAGGGCTGCGCCTGTTCGAGCGGCTGTCCGGCCGGGAACTGCTGTCCTACAACGGCCAGCTCCGGGGCATCCCGAGGGCCGAGGTGGAGCAGCGGGCCGCCGAACTGCTCAAGGTCATGGATCTGACGGAGTCGGCGGACAAGCTCGTCGTCGACTACTCGACCGGCATGCGCAAGAAGATCGGCCTGGCCGCCGCGCTCCTGCACAACCCCAAGGTGCTCTTTCTCGACGAGCCGTTCGAGGGCGTGGACCCGGTCAGCGCCAACACGCTGGTCGAGGTGCTCCAGCGCTACACCGCCTCCGGCGCGACCGTCGTCTTCTCCAGCCACGTCATGGAGCTCGTCGAGCGCCTGTGTGACTGGGTCTCGGTGATGAGCCGTGGCCAGATCGTCGCGCAGGGCCCGCTGGACCAGGTCCGGGCCGGACAGAGCCTCAACGAGGCCTTCCTCGGCCTGGTCGGCGTCCGCGGCCACGACGGCGGAGAGGAGGGGCTGTCATGGCTGGGCGCGACCTCGGCGTGAGCGGCACCCCCCGGGTGGGTCCCTCGGTCTTCGTCCGGCTCAAGCTCCGTCTGATCGCCGGAAACCTGCGTGGCAGCACCGAACGCCTGCTCGGGTTCGTCTTCACCGTGATCGCCGCGGTCGTCGTGGCGGGCTTCGGGTTCTTCGTGATGACCATGCTCCGGCTGGCGCCCGCCGACATCGCCGCGAACGTCGGGATCGTGTTGTTCACCGTCTTCCTGGTCGGGTGGGCGGTCGTCCCGCTGCTGGCGTTCGGCGTGGACGACACGCTCGACCCGTCCCGGCTGTCGTTGTTCCCGCTGCGGACCGGCCAGCTCGCGGTCGGCATGTTCGCCGCCTCGGTCACCGGCGTCTGGCCGGCGGCCACGCTGATCATCACGTTCGGCGCGATCGTCGGCCTGGCCACCGGGATCGGCGGCGTGCTCCTGGGCATCGTCGCCGTCCTGCTCCAGTTCGCGCTCTGCATCGTCACCTCGCGGCTGATCACCACGTCCCTTTCCGGCATCCTGCGCACGCGCAGGGGCCGTGACGTGCTCGCCATCGCGGTGGTCTTCTTCATCCTGGCGGCCCAGCTGCCGAACCTGATGCTCAACGGCGGCCTGATGAGCGACCCGGGCAGGATGCTGCGGGTCATCGCCTCGGTGCTGCGCTGGACCCCGCCCGGCATGGCCGCGCACGCCATCACCGACGGCGGCCTCGTGGCGGTCGCTGAGCTGGCCTTCCTCGCCGTCGTGGTCGTCGTGGTCGGCTGGCTCTGGATCGTGGCGCTCCGCCGGGCGCTGGTCTCCGCGGACGCCTCCACCCAGGGCGCCTCGGTCCGCAACTCCAGGGGCCTGCTGACCCGGATCCTGCCCGACGGCCCGCTCGCGGCGATCGCCACCAAGGAGCTCAAGTACGCCCGCCGCGACCCCCGGGGCCGGGTCGGCTGGTTCGCCGCCATCGCGGTCACCGGCATCATGGCCTTCTCCATGAGCAGGAACGGCGGGGTCGGGCCCACGGGCGTCGCGCTGGCGGTCATCCCGGCGTGCATCGGCGCGGTGATGATCGGCCTGCAGTCGTCCAACTCCTTCGGCATCGACGGCCGCTCGCTGTGGATGAACTCCATGATCTACGGCACGGGCCGCGACTGGCGGACCGACCTCGCCGGACGGCACCTGGCCGTCATGACGATCGCCATGCCGCTGCTGGTCCTGCTGGCCGGGGTCGCCGCCTTCCTCGCGGGCAACCTGCTCTGGGCCGTCCCCGCCGCGCTCACCGCCTGGGGCATCCTCGGCGTCGGGCTCGGCGTGGGCGCCATGACCAGTGTGCTTCTGCCGTACACCGTGCCCGAGCGGATCAACGCCTTCACCGGCGCCGCACCGGGGCAGGGCGGCGTCGCCTTCGTGACCTCGTTCAGCGCGATGATCGGCACGAGCGTCCTGGCGGTACCGATGGCGCTGCCGGTGGCCATCGGCTTCACCGGGGTCAGCGCGCTGGCGGTGCCGTACGGCCTGCTGGTCGCCTGGGGAGGCCGCCGGATCGCGGGCGGCATCGGCTTCAGGAGATACCCCGAGATCCTGACCGCGATCTCCCAGCCGAACTGAGTGGTCTAGTCCAATAGATGAGACCGGTCTCCGCCGGGGAAAACGGACTGGATACGCTGACGAGCATGTCCGCCATCGCGAACAACCAGGCAGAACGTTCATCCGCCGTCACCGAGATGCCCGAAGAGCTACGCGCGGATGTGCGACTGCTCGGAGAGCTTTTGGGGCAGGTCATCGCCGAGCACGGCGGCGACGACCTGCTCGCCGATGTCGAACGCCTACGCAAGGCCGTCATCGCGGCCCGTCGCGGGAAGGTCTCGGGCGACGAGATCACCGCGATGGTCGCCGAGTGGCCGATAGACCGGGCGGTGCAGATCGCCCGCGCGTTCACCTGCTACTTCCACCTGGCGAACCTCGCCGAGGAGCACTTCCGCATCCGCACGCTCCGGGTCCGCGACACCGGGAAGGAGCCGCTGCCCGAGTCCCTGGCGCAGGTCGTGCAGGAACTCGGCGGAGAGAAGGTCTCCGAGCTGGTGGAGGGACTGCGGCTGCACCCGGTGCTGACCGCGCACCCGACCGAGGCGCGCAGGCGCGCGGTGGTCACCGCGATCCAGCGGATCAGCGGCCAGCTCGCCGCCTACAACAGCCCCGAGAGGGGCGCCGCCGAACGGGCCGAGACCCGCCGGCGGCTGCTGGAGGAGATCGACCTGCTCTGGCGCACCTCCCAGCTCAGGTCCACCAAGCTCGACCCGCTGGACGAGGTCCGCACCGCCATGGCGGCCTTCGACGAGACCCTGTTCCGGGCGGTCCCGATGGTCTACCGCTCGCTGGACGCCGCGCTCGGGGAGGGAACCGGCACCCGCGAGCCGCTGGCCCGCCCCTTCATCCGCTACGGAAGCTGGATCGGCGGCGACCGGGACGGCAACCCCAACGTCACCGCCAGGGTGACCAGGGACGCCATGCTCATCCAGTCCGAGCACGTGCTGATTGCCCTGGAGAACGCCACCCACAGGATCGGCCGGACCCTCACCCTGACCGCCGGCTACACCCCGGCCTCGCCGCAGCTGCGGACCGCGCTCGCCGACGCCGAGAACGACCACCCCGAACTGGTCTCGGAGCTGTCCACCCGCTCCCCCCAGGAGCCGCACCGGCAGTGGCTGATGTTCGTCGCCGCCCGGATCGCGGCCACCCGGCAGCGCAGCATCGACCTGGCCTACCGCTCGCCCGAGGAGCTCCTGGCCGACCTGCGCGTCGCCCAGGCGTCGCTGGTCGAGGCCAAGGCGAAGCGGCAGGCGTACGGCGAGCTGCAGCACCTGATCTGGCAGGTGGAGACGTTCGGTTTCCACCTGGCCGAGCTTGAGGTGCGCCAGCACTCGCAGGTCCACGCCGAGGCGCTGGCCGAGATCGCCGAGGGGCGGATCTCCGAGCGGACCGAGGAGGTCCTGGCCACCATCCGGACGATCGGCTGGATCCAGGAGCGGTTCGGCGTGACCGCCGCCTCCCGCTACGTCGTCTCCTTCACCCGTTCCGCCGACGACATCGCCGCAGTCTACGAGCTGGCCAGGCACGCGCTCGGGGACAAGGCCCCGCAGCTCGACGTGGTCCCGCTGTTCGAGTCGGGCGCCGACCTGGCCAACGCCCCCACGGTGCTGACGGGGATGCTGGAGATCCCGGGGATCCAGGAGCGCCTGGCCGCGGGCGGCCGCCGCCTGGAGGTCATGCTCGGCTACTCCGACTCCGCCAAGGAACTCGGCCCGGCCGCCGCGACCATGAAGCTGTACGAGGCCCAGGAGAAGTTGTCCGCCTGGGCCACCGAGCACGATGTGCGGCTGACGCTGTTCCACGGCCGGGGCGGCGCCCTGGGCCGGGGCGGCGGACCGGCCAACCGGGCCGTGCTCGCCCAGGCTCCCGGCTCGGTGGGCGGCAGGTTCAAGGTCACCGAACAGGGCGAGGTCATCTTCGCCCGCTACGGCCACGTCGCCATCGCCCGCCGCCACATGGAGCAGGTCACCTCGGCGGTGCTGCTCGCCTCCACCCCGTCCATCGAGGCCCGTACGGCGCGGGCCGCCGGACGCTTCCGGGGCATGGCCGAACAGGTCGCCTCCGCCTCGGAGAAGGCCTACCGGTCGCTGACCGAGGCGCCCGGCTTCCCCGAGTGGTTCTCCCTGGTCAGCCCGCTGGAGGAGATCGGCTCGCTGCGCCTGGGCTCCCGGCCCGCCCGGCGCGGCCTCGGCGCGCCCCGGTCCCTGGACGACCTGCGGGCCATCCCGTGGGTGTTCGCCTGGGCCCAGACCCGGGTCAACCTGCCCGGCTGGTACGGCCTGGGCAGCGGCCTGGAGGCGGTGATCTCCGAGTCCGGCCTGGACGAGCTGCGCGCCGCCTACCAAGAGTGGCCGCTGTTCGCCTCGTTGCTGGACAACGTGGAGATGTCGCTGGCCAAGACCGACCGGGACATCGCCGCCCGCTACCTCGCGCTCGGTGGCCGGGACGACTTCGTCCAGCAGGTCCTGCGCGAATACGACCTCACCCGCCGCCTGGTCCTGGAGGTCACCGGCCACACCCGCCTGCTGGAGAACCGCAGGGTGCTCTCCCGCGCGGTCCAGCTGCGCGACCCCTACGTGGACGCGCTCTCCCACCTCCAGCTCCGCGCGCTGTCCACGCTCCGTGCCGACGGCGACGTGTCGGAGGAGGAGCGCGAGCGGCTGTCCACGCTGCTGCTCCTGTCGGTCAACGGCGTCGCCGCGGGCCTGCAGAACACCGGCTGACCCTCTCCTCGCGGGCCCGCGGAACACCGGCCGGCTTTCTCTTCGCGAACACCGGCCGACCTTCTCCCGCGGGCCCGCGGAAGGCCGCCAGACCTCCTGACAGCACTCGACCTCTTCCCCGCCCCCGCCCTCGAAGCCCGGGGCCCTCACACCCAAGGAGCCGCGATGATCCACCTCGCCCGTCCCGAGGACCTGCCGGTCATCGAGGGGATCGTGGCGGAGGCCTACCAGCCGTGGGCCGAGCTGATCGGCATCCGCCCCAAGCCGATGGACGACGACTACGCCGCGCATGTCGCGGCAGGTTACGTTCACCTCCTGGAGGAGGAGGGGGAGACCGCCGGGCTGATCGTGCTGATCCCCGAAGACGGCGTGCTGCTGGTGGACAACGTGGCGGTCGCCCCCGGCCGCCACGGCCGGGGGCTGGGCAAGAGGCTCCTGGCCTTCGCCGAGGCCCAGGCCCGTGAGGCGGGCCTGGGGGCACTGCGGCTGATCACCAACGCCCTGATGAAGCCGAACATCGCGCTCTACGAACGCCTCGGCTACGAGATCACCGACCGCCGCCGCTCGGGTCCACGCGATGTGGTCTTCATGAGGAAACGGCTCACCGAGTGAACTTGTTTCGACACGCCAGGCGTCTGATTCCGCGGTAGATGAGCTCTTAGAGGGTGTTACGCACGTTGATGTCCCTACCGTCGCTTGCGCTCGGGATGGCGTGCTGGTCAAGGGCTCTTCGGGGCTACGGTCGAGGCTGAGCGAACAATCCGGGCTCGTCCTCGTCGCCGCGGGCACCAACCTTCTCCGGCTTGCCGATCAGGACGTCTACCCCCGACGGCCGACTCGCTCTCTTCGACCGTTCGAACGCCTCATCCACGACCTGCCACCATCGTGAAGATCACCAACAGCATCCAGGGAAAGCGTCAGAGCCGAAATCGCGTAGCCCCATCACGTGGCCGGGGGCCGCAGGCCGAGCCACTGCTCGGCGCCCCAGGCCTGGAACCGCTCGACCTCGGTGAACCCCAGCTTTGCCGCGAGGCGCATCGAGCCGACGTTGGCGCTCTGGGTGGTGAGCACCACCGGCTCGCCGGGAAGGACGCCGTCAAACCAGTCGAGTGCCGCCGCGCACGCCTCTGCGGCGTACCCTTGCCCCCAGGCCTTCGGCAGGAACAGGTAACCGAGATCGGCCTTCCCCGCAGCAGCCGGGCGATGGTGCCCGGCTGCTCTCCTGAGCAGGATCTGGCCGATCATCGCCCCGTCGAGCTCGACGACGAAACTCCCGGGCCATCGCTCGGGCACCTCGGGCATCTCACGCTCAAGCTCGTCACGCGGGCGGGGACCGCCGAGGTAGGTGTGCACCTCTGGCGAGGCGAGCAGCTCGATGAACGTTGTACGGTCCCGCGCCTCGGGCTCACGGAGCACGAGCCGCTCGGTCCGGATCAGCTCAGGCGGCCAAGCCACATGTCCTAGATCTGACATGCGCGCAGGCTAACAACCCTGTAGGACGACGTTCAACGTGGGCATGAACGCGTGGCTCACCGGCCGAGCCATGGGCGCGGCCGGGTGAACGATCCCGGCTCGGTCTCGACGAGGATGCTGCGGTTGACCAGGCGTTTGAGTTCGGCGCGGTGAGAGCGTCGATCTCCGCCTGAGCCTGCTCGATCTGGCAGGCCAGGGAGTGCTCGCGGGCGTCGATCGGGTCCAGGAGCCAGGTGCCGGGGCCGGAGACGTCCGTTCTCGGCGGGGATGGGCGAATATGATGCAATTTTCAATATTTCACTGGCGGGAGGTAGTGGGGCGGATGGCGGAGGCGTTCGGCGGGTTGCTGCGGAGGTTGCGGCACGCCGCCAAGCTGACGATCGAGGAGCTTGCCCACGCGTCGGGCGTGAGCGTTCGGGCCATCGGCGACATGGAGCGAGGAACCAGTCGGGGTCCGCAGCGGCGCACCGTGGAGGCGCTGGCCGTGGCGCTGCGGCTCGGGGACGCGCAGCGATCGGCGCTGTCGGAGGCGGCACGAGCCGGACGACCGCGCCAGGAGGCGCCCGCACCGGGCGCGTGTGAGCTGCCTCGCGGAGTGGGCGACTTCACCGGGCGGGCATGGGAGCTACGTGCTTTGCGCGAACTGTCGGGCCGGGCCGGAGACGAAGAGGCCGCCGTCGTCGCCGCGATCTCCGGTGCCGCCGGCATCGGGAAGACGGCGCTGGCCGTACGAGCCGTTGGGCAGGTGCCCGAGCTGTTCCCCGACGGCCGCTTCTACCTGGACCTGCGTGGCATGGATCCGGTCCCGCTGGAGCCAGGGACGGCGCTGTCCCGGCTGCTCAAAGCCCTGGGTGTGGCCGAGCGGCGCATCCCCGCCGACGAGGAGGAACGCGCGGGCCATTACCGGGCCCTGCTACGCGAACGGCGCTGCCTGATCATCCTGGACAACGCGGCCCACGAAGGCCAGGTGCGTGCGCTGCTGCCGTCGAGTGGGCCGGTGATGACGCTGATCACGAGCCGCCGTCCACTGGCCGGGCTGGAAGGCGCGCATCAGTTCCCGCTGGAGCACTTGGCCGCTGAGGAAGCGGCCGCGCTCCTGCGCACGATCGTGGGCACGGAGCGTGCCGAGGCCGATCCGGATGGGGTGACGCAGGTGGCGAGCTTGTGCGGGAACCTGCCGCTGGCGCTGCGCATCGCCGGGAACCGGTTGCAGAGCAGGCCCGGCTGGACGGTTGGGCAACTGGCAGCGCGCCTTGGTAATGAGGGACGCCGGGTGGAGTCGCTGGCCGCGGGTGACCTGTCGGTGGCCGCCGCGTTCGCGCTGTCGTACCGGCAGCTCTCCCCGTCGGCACGGCAGTGCTTCCGGCGACTGGCGCTGGTCGCCGCGCCGGACTTCGGCGTGCCGATGACGGCGGTCCTGGCCGAGCTGGGCCTGGCCGAGGCGGAGGACGCCTTGGAGGAGCTGGTCGATCTCGGTCTGCTGCAGTCGCCATACCTAGCCCGCTACCGCTTCCACGACCTGGTACGGCTGTTCGCCCGCGCCCGGCTATCGGAGGAGGAACCCATCGAGTCCCAGCGGCGGGCGCGGCGGCGCATGGACGACTGGCTGCTCGAGGTCGCCACGGTCGCCGGGCGCTGGTTCGAGCCGGACTACGGCGCCCCGCCGCCGGGCTGGGACTCCCTCGTCGAGTTGGACACCGCGGGGCAGGCGCAGGAGTGGCTCCAGGTGGAGGGTGAGGCCTGGTTGGCGGCACTGCGGCAGGCGGCCCGCGTCGGTGAGCACGCGCGCGTCGTCGAGGTGGCCGAGGCCATGCACTGGTTCTCGGACCTGTGGATGCACTGGGGCCACTGGCCCGAGGTGTTCGCCCTGTCCGCCGCTGCCGCCCGCGCCATGGACGATCCGGGGCTGGAGGCGGTGCATCTCAATTACCTGTCCTGGGCGCAGACCTACTGCCAGGCCCGCTACGACGAGGCGGAGGCGACCGCCCTGCGCGCGTTGGAGCTGGCCCGCGACATCGGCGACGTGCGCCAGCAGGGCTGGGCGCTGATCTACGCCACCTGGTCGCTGTGGGCTCGCGACGACCAGCAGAGCAAGGAAAGCGGGATGAGCTACACCCGGCAGGCGGCGGAGTGCTTCCAGCAGGTCGGAGACATGGACGGCTACGCCCAGGCCATGATCAGCATAGGGAACTGCCTGCGACGGCTCGGCCGGGTGGAGGAGTCTGTCCAGCACAACCTCGCCCTGCTGGACCGGCTGCGCGATCCCTCCTTCGGCGGCTCGCCGGCCATCGTCAACCAGGCCGTGGGCTCGACGCTGGACCTGGTGGGTGACGGCTACTTCACCCTCGGACGCTGGCAGGAGGCCGCCGACCACTACCGCCAGGCGTTGCGGGAGATGCGCGAGCGCCCGATCAGCCGGGCCATGGCCACCTCCCTGACCAACCTGGGCAAGGCACTGGTCCGGCTGGAGCAGGTGGAGCAGGCCCGCGAGGCGTTTCGGGAGGCCGTGGAGCTGTTCGAGAGCGCCGGTGACACCGCCCGTGTGGCCTGGGTACGCAAGGAACTCGGCCAGATCACGCAGGCGGCGGGTTCCGTCACGGATCCACAAAGCGCTGCATGAACGTCAGGGCGGTGCCGCAGACTTCACGCCAGCCGTTGTCGACAGTCAGCGAATGCCCGCGGCCGGGCATCTCGATGATCTCCGTCAGGTGGTGCTCGTTGCGGACCTGCTTGTCATAGGCGGCGCGGGCGGCGGCCCAGGGGACGATGTGATCCATCTCACCGGAGATGAGCAGCAGCGGACCCCGATCCTTCGCGACGGCGTCGACCTCCGGTTCGCTCCACGGACCGAAGGCCCCGGCGGACGCCGGGTACGGCGGCACGCCCGGCGCGGCGAACGTCTCGTACAGCTCCAGTGCCTCCTCCTCACCGACGGCGTTGGCGAAGGCGTGGCGGAACCGGTCGTAGGTGAGCGGGCAGGCCGGATCGGTCGGCACCCGCGGAGGGGAGACCGGCAGCGACAGCACATCCTGCGAGAGCGCCGGGCCGATGGCCACGGCGGCGCAGGCAAGGCCGCGCCCGGCGAGGATCTGGGCGAGCAGGCCCCCGGTGGAGTGGCCGACCACGGCAGGCTTGCGCTCCAGCCCGCCGATCAGAGCCGCGAAGTGGTCGGCCACCTCGTCGGCTGTCCTTACGGTGGGCGGCGGCGCGCATGGCCAGGCCGGGCTGAGGGAAGCGAATCCCGCCTCGCCGAACACCTGAGCCCAGCGTTCCCAGCTCATGGGCAGCAGCCACAGGCCGTGGATGAAGACGACCGGGATCCGGCCGGTGGCGTTGACACGGCGGATCCGGGCGCATTCGAGGGTGGAGGGCATAATCCGTCCTGAGGCCGTGTGCGGGCCGGTGCGGGGGCCCTTCGCTCCGCCCCGACCCAGGACAAAGCGTGTCAGTTCTCGGCCAGGGCCCGGCGGAGCGTGCTGATGGCCATCTCGATCGCCGAGGCGGCGGCGTTGGTCTCGCGCAGCGCGTTGAGCATGACGAAGTCGTGGATGATGCCCTGGTAGCGTACGGCGGTCACGGGCACCCCGGCCGCGCGGAGCTTGTTCGCGTACGCCTCGCCCTCGTCGCGCAGCACGTCCGCCTCACCGGTGATGATCAGCGCCGGAGGCAGGCCGGTCAGCTGTTCGGTGGTGGCGCGCAGCGGGGAGGCGGTGATCTCGGCGCGCTGGGCCTCGTCGGTGGTGTATTGGTCCCAGAACCACTGCATGGCGTCGCGGCGCAGGAAGTAGCCCTCGGCGAACTGCTGGTAGGAGCCGGTGTCGAAGGCGGCGTCGGTCACCGGGTAGAACAGCACCTGCTGAACCAGCGGCAGCCCGCCGCGCCGCTTGGCCATCAGCGTCAGGGCGGCGCTCATGTTGCCGCCGACGGAGTCGCCGGCCACCGCGATCCTGGACGCATCCAGGCCCTTGGACGTCCCCTGAGTGACGATCCACTGGGCCACCGTCCAGTTCTGCTCGATGGCGACCGGGTAGCGGTGCTCGGGCGACAGGTCGTACTCGGGAAAGACGACGGCGGCGCCCGTGCCCACGGCGAGTTCGCGTACCAGCCGGTCGTGGGTGTGGGCGTTGCCGAAGACCCAGCCCGCGCCGTGGATGTAAATGATCACGGGGAGGTCGCCGGTGCTGCCCGCCGGCTTGACGATGCGGGCCCTGACCTCACCGGTGGGGCCGCCGGGGATCGTCACCCACTCCTCGTCCACGGCGAACAGGTCGATCGGGCCGGACTGGACCTCGTCCACGGCCTTGCGGCCCTCGCTCGGCGGGATCTGGAAGAGGTAGGGCGGCTGGGCGGTGGCCTCGGCGAAGGCTCTCGCGGCGGGTTCCAGGACAGGCTTGCTCATGATTTCTCCAAAGGGGTGAAAGAGGCGGGCTCCAGCACAAGGGGGAGCTCCCGTTCGCCACACATCCAAACAAGCGGCAACAGGGAAGACGAGGCAGAAGCACAGGCAGAAGTACGTTTCCACCTCGTTCTCCCCTGTCGTGGCCTGTTTGGATCGCTCCCGTCCGACTGACACCTTGTTGGCAAGGAGCACATCCATGAGGGAAAGCACCACCCCGACCGTCGTCCTCGTGCACGGCGCGTTCGCCGATGCCTCCAGCTGGTCCGGCGTCATCGCCGACCTCCAGGACCACGGCATTCCCGTGGTGGCGCCGCCCAACCCGCTGCGCGGTCTGGCCTCCGACGCGGCCTACATCTCCTCCGTGGCCGCCCAGATCGACGGCCCCGTCGTGCTCGTCGGCCACTCCTACGGCGGCGCGATCATCACCGTGGCCGGCACGACCGACAACGTCGTCGGCCTCGTCTACGTCGCCGCCTACGCCCTGGAAGAGAACGAGAGCCTCGGCGAGCTCCAGGGGCGCTTCGCCGAGCCGCCACTGGCGACCAGCCTGCGCACCACGACCTACCCCGTGCCGGGCGGTGAGCCTGCGGTCGAGTTCACGATCGTCCCGCAGGCGTTCCCCACCGTCTTCGCCGCGGACGTTCCCGTCGAGGTGACCACGGTGCTAGCGGTGGCGCAGCGCCCGCTCGCCGCCGTGGCGTTCACCGAGCCGGCCACCGCGGCCGCCTGGCGGACCAAGCCTTCCTGGGCGGTGATAGCCACCGGCGACCAGGCGATCAACCCGCAGGTCCAGCGCTTCGGAGCGGAGCGGGCCGGAGCGACGATCGTCGAGGTGGGGGGCGCCTCGCACGCCGTCGCGGTATCCCGGCCCAAAGAGGTAGCCGACGTCATCCGAGACGCCGTCCGCGCCGGCACGGCCTGACCGGCAAGGCAGGAGGCCACCTCCTCATCGCCTCCGCCGCCATCCCCCGCACGACCATCTGACCGGCGTCAAGTTCCAAGGAGAACCGCCATGTCCCGTTTCCTTCGCACCCGCTCGGCCGCCCGCGCACTCGCCGGCGTGGCCGTCGCTTCGATCGTGACCGGCGCACTGCTGGCCACCAGTACGGCGAGCAGCAGCGCCGCCGCCTCGCGCAACGCCGCGACGGCCAAGGCCAAGCCGACCATCGTGCTCGTCCACGGCGCCTTCGCCGACGCCTCCAGCTGGTCCGGCGTTATCCGGCGCCTGCAACGCGACGGCTATCGCGTCATCGCCACTGCCAACCCCCTGCGCGGACTGAGCAGCGACGCCGCCTACCTGCGTAGCGTCCTGGACAGCATCGACGGGCCGGTGGTGCTGGCCGGTCACTCCTACGGCGGCTCGGTCATCAGCCAGGCCGCCGCCGCCGACGACCCGGACGTCAAGGCGCTGGTCTACATCGCCGCGTTCATTCCCGACATCGGCGAGAGCGCCGGCGAACTGGCCGGCAAGTTCCCCGGCAGCACCCTGGGCGAGACCCTGAACACCGCCTCCTACCCCCGGCCCGGCGGCGGCACCGGCACCGAGCTGACCATCAACCAGGACAGGTTCCGCAAACAGTTCGCCGCCGACGTGCCCGCCACCACCGCCGCGATCATGGCGGCCACCCAGCGGCCGGTCTCCACCCTCGCCCTGGAGGAGAAGGCCACGAAGGCCGCCTGGAAGGACATCCGCTCCTACGCCCTGATCGCGGGCAAGGACCACAACATCCCGCCGAAGGCCCAGCAGTGGATGGCCGAGCGCGCCCACTCCCGCACCGTCACCGTCGATAGCGCCTCACACGCGATCTCCGTCTCCGAGCCCGAAGCGGTCACTGACCTCATCCGCCGCGCAGCCCGCGACATCCGCTGAAGTATCACGGGCCGAAGGTCGTATCCAGCTCGATGGCAGGCGGGCTCGGCGAGCCACGCGGTGGGCGCGTTCGCAGGCGCAGTGGGCGGGCATCGAGTCTCGAGCGAGAGATTCCCCCGCGGTGAGGTGGCTACGCAGATCTGCGTAGGAGGAAGCCGCTTTCGTGCGGATGTCTCTTTTCGCGGGTGCGACCAGACTCGCGGCATGCTGATCGTGCTCACCCGGGTCCTGCGCGTGCCCGAACTGCGGAAGAAGCTGCTTTTCACGCTGGGCGTCGTCGCGCTGTTCAGGCTCGGCCAGATTCTGCCGTCCCCCGGGGTCGACGTCGAAGGGGTACGGCGGTGCCTGGCGGGGGCCAGAGGCGGGTTCGCGGACATGGTGCAGCTCTTCAGCGGGGGCGCGATGCTCAAGCTGTCGGCGTTCGCCCTCGGCGTCGCGCCGTACATCACCGCGAGCATCGTCATCCAGCTGCTCGCGGTGCTGATCCCGCGACTGGAGGCGTTGCGCAAGGAGGGGCAGGCGGGTCAGGCGAAGATCACGCAGTACACGAGATACCTGACCGTCGGGCTCGCGGTGATCAACGCGACCGCGGTCGTGGCGATGGCCCGCACCGGGCAGATCTTCCCGAACTGCCGCGAGCGGCTGCTGTACGACCAGAGCCCGCTGTCCGTCACGGTCATCGTGATCACGATGGTGGCCGGCATGTGCGTCGTCATGTGGCTCGGTGAGCTCGTCACCGAGCGGGGCGTCGGCAGCGGCATGTCCATCCTGATCTTCACGCAGGTCGTCGCGGTCTTCCCGTCCTATCTGTCGAACATCTTCGCGACGAACCCCTTCGCGCTCGTGCTCATGCTGGTCTGGGGCGTTTTCGTGGTGGCGGCCGTGGTCTCCATGGAACAGGCCCAGCGGCGGATTCCCGTGCAGTACGCCAAGCGCATGGTCGGGCGGCGGATGTACGGCGGGACCTCGACCTACATCCCGCTGAAGGTCAACCAGGCGGGGATCACCCCGGTCATCTTCACCTCGTCGCTGCTGTACCTGCCGCAGCTCGCGGTGTCGATGGGCGGCGGGACCGACCCGGTCACGCGGTGGATCTCGACCTATCTGGTCACGGGCGACCACCCGCTCTACATGGCCGCCTACTTCCTGCTGATCGTGGGGTTCACCTACTTCTACGTGTCGATCACCTTCAATCCGGTGGAGGTGGCGGACACCATGAAGCGTTACGGCGGGTTCGTCCCGGGGATCCGTCCGGGGCGGCCCACGGAGGAATACCTCCGGTTCGTGCTGTCCCGCCTGACCGCGCCCGGCGCGCTCTATCTGGGAGCGCTCTCGCTGATCCCGCTCATCGCGTTCGTGATGCTTCGCGACCCCTCGACGCAGCAGAACTTCCCCTTCGGCGGGACGACCGTCCTCATCATGGTCGGGGTCGGCCTGGAGACCGTGAAGCAGATCGAGGCGCAGCTGCAGCAGCGCAACTACGAGGGTTTCCTCCGCTGAGGGGGACGCTCAGGCGGGGAGGGTCAGCCCGGCCCGTACGGCGAACACCACCAGCTGGGCCCGGTCACGGGCGTGGAGCTTCACCATGGCCCTGCTGACGTGCGTGCGCACGGTGTCGGGGCTGAGCGTGAGCTCCCTGGCGATCTCGCTGTTCGACCGGCCGGTGGCCACCCAGGCGACCATCTCGCGTTCGCGGGGTGTGAGCGTGTCGAGCCCTTCGACCGGTGCGATGTCCGGTGCGATGTCGTGACGGCCGAAGAGACCGATGACCTTCTTCGTGATGGAGGGCGACAGCAGCGCCTCGCCCGAGGCGACCACTCTTATCGCCTGGGTGAGCTCGGCCGGGGCGCTGTCTTTGAGCACGAACCCGCTGGCGCCCGCCTGGAGGGCGGTGAAGACGTACTGGTCGACCGCGAACGTGGTCACGATCACGACCCGGGTGCCGCGCAGGCCGGGGTCGGCGGCGATGGCGCGGAGGGTGTCGAGACCGTCCATGCCCGGCATGCGGATATCGAGCAGCAGGACGTCGGGGCGGGTGCCGCGGACCAGTTCCAGTGCGGCGGCGCCCTCACCGGCCTCGCCGACGTACTCCAGGTCGGGCTCCCGGTCGATGAGTGCTCGCAGCCCCATGCGCACGACGGCCTGGTCATCGGCCAGGGCGACCCGGATCACTTCCGGAGACTGGGTGGTCAATGGGACTCCGAGGCGTAGTGAAGAGGCGTGGTGAAGAGACGTGGTGAGGAGGCATGGTGAGGGCGTGGTGAGACGGCGTGCCCGGTCGACAAGCCATGATCTCACCCGCCGGGTCCCCCGCGGTCAGGTGGTTTCCCCGGGGAAGCGGGCCATCACCCGGAAGCCGCCGCCCTCTCGCGGGCCCGCGCTGAAGTCTCCGCCCGCCGCGGTCACCCGGGCGCGCATCCCCGCGAGGCCACGGCCCTCACCCGATCCTGAGCCGCCCCGGCCCCGGTCGGCGACCTCCAGCACGAACTCGCACGGATCGTTGGCGACACGGACCAGCGCCCGGGTGGGGCCGGCGTGGCGCAGGACGTTGGTCAGCGACTCACGCACGACACGGTAGACCGTGCCCTGGAGATGCGCGGGCACCGTGGGCTCGGCGGGCTCGACGTCGATGGGCAGGCCCGCCGCCCGGACGCCGTCGATCAGGCGGGGCAGGTCTTCCTCGGCGGGAGTGCCGGGGTCGATGACGTCGAGCGCGGTGCGAAGCTGGGTGAGCGCCCGCACGCTCGTGTCGCGGATCGCCTCCAGTGAGGCGCGGGCCTGCTCGGGACGCTCGTCGAGCAGGAGAAGGGCGACCCCGGCATGCATGGCGATGGTGGCGAGGCCGTGCCCGGCGGCGTCGTGCACCTCTCCGGCGATCCTCGCCCGCTCCCGCGCGATCAGATCGTCGGCGGCGGGAAGAGGAGGGGCCGCGCCGAGGCCGGTCGGAACCGAGGAGGCGGGGAGGTGTGAGGTCGCGCCGAGGCCGGTCGAAGCGGGAAGAGGCGGGATCGCGTCGAGACCGGCCGGGTCCGGGGCGGTGGCCGCGACCACATGCCGGGACGAGCCGGTGTGCGCCGGTTCGGTGGCGCGGTCGTGGCTGGCGCTGGCGGCGGCCGCCGCGCGGGCCTGGGCGAGCCCGCTGAGCGACCACGGGACGGCCAGCCAGCCGACCCAGGCCAGCATGAAGATGACGGGCAGATCACCGAGCCGGGCAGCACGCGACGCCGCCGTGGTCATGGACGACCACATGCGGCGGATCGGGCGTGTCTGCTCGGTCACCATCTCCCACCCGAAGAGTCGTCGGTGCCTCGATCTTAGCCAGTGGCGACTCGACGGCTCGACGGCGCGAGCTCAGCCTGTCACCCGCTCGGGGGCCGAGTAGAGGTTGAACCGCCTGTCGCGGAGGAAGCCGACCAACGTCATCCCGAACTCCCTGGCCAGGTCGACGGCCAGGGACGAGGGCGCGGAGACCGCGCAGACGATCGGCAGGCCGGCGGTGAGGGCCTTCTGCATGATCTCGTAGCTGCTCCGTCCGCTGACCATCAGGATGTGCTCGCTCAGCGGCAGTCTCCCGCTCATCAGTGCCCAGCCGACCAGCTTGTCCACCGCGTTGTGCCGTCCCACGTCCTCACGCAGTGCCACCAGCTCGCCGTCCGGTGAGAACAGCCCGGCCGCGTGCAGGCCCCCGGTCTTGCCGAACACGCCCTGGGCCTCCCGCAGCCGGTGCGGCAGGCCGTACAGGGTCTCGGGGGAGACCGTGGGCCCTGTCGCCTCGATCGGGGGGAGGTGGCGGGAGTGGAGGGCGTCGAGGCTGGCGGTGCCGCAGACGCCGCAGGCGCTCGACGTCATGAAGTGCCGGTCCAGGGAGGGCAGGTCGGGCAGGGGACCGCGCAGCCGTACCGTCACCGTGTTGTAGCGGGCCTCGGGCGCCACGTCGTCGTCGGTGCAGTAGGCGATGGAGACGATCTCCTCGCCGGAGACCATGCCCTCGCCGCGCAGGAACCCGGCGGCGAGCTCGAAGTCGGCGCCCGGGGTCCGCATGGTGATCGCGACCGTACGGCGCGCGCCACCCGCCTGGATCCGGATCTCCAGCGGCTCCTCGGTGGCCAGGTCGTCACGGCGGTCTCTGGCGATCCCGCCTGAGACTTCCCGGATCCGGACCACGGTGGTCGGCCCCGGCCTCGTGACGCTATCCACGGGTGGCCCAGGCATGTGAGCGGAGACTTTTGCTCATTTTCCCCATCTTTCTGTGCCCGACCTGTACGGATAGTCGGATCTGCCCGCGTATCCCGTGCACGTTGACAGTATTCCCTGGTCATTGCCGCGATTCGGTAACAGGCGGTCGGTAAGGGAGGGAAGATGGTTAAGTGCTCGACTCGCCCTTCACCGATCTCGACCGCCCGCCGCTCTCCCAGGCGGCTCTCACCCATGCCCTGGTCCGCCCCGGGGGCCTGTGGTCGGACATCGCCGTCGTCGGCAGGACCGGCTCGACGAACGCCGATCTCGCCCAGGCCGTGCGCGACGGTGCCCGGCAGGGTGCCGTGGTCATCGCGGAGGCGCAGTTCGCCGGTCGCGGCAGGCTCGGCCGTTCCTGGAGCGCGCCGCCGCGTTCCGGGCTGGCTTTCTCCATGCTCCTGCGTCCCGATCCGCCCCCGATCAGGCAAGGCTGGCTGCCGCTGCTCGTCGGCCTGGCCACCGCGTCGGCCGTGCGGAAGATCGCCGAGGTGGACGTCCGCCTGAAGTGGCCCAACGACCTGCTGATCGGCGAGCGCAAGCTCGCCGGGGTGCTCGCCGAGCGGGTGGACAACGCGGTGATCGTCGGGGTCGGGCTCAACGTGAGCGTCCGTCCCGACGAGCTGCCCGTCGAAACCGCCACCTCGCTGGCCATCGAGAAGGCCGCCTGCGTCGACCGCGACCCGATCATCCGGGCGGTGCTGCGGGAGGTCGAGACCCACTACCGGGAGTGGTCCGAGGCCGACGGCGACGCCGACGCGTGCGGGCTGAGGGCCGCCTACCTCGCGATCAGCGCGACGGTCGGCCGTGAGGTCCGGGTCGAGCTGCCGGGAGAGCGGGTGCTCACCGGGACGGCCACCGGCGTCGACAGCTCCGGTCACCTGCTCGTCCAGGCCAAGGGGGAGGAGCACACGCTGAGCGCGGGTGACGTCGTGCATGTTCGTCCGCACACATCGTGACGCGGGGCATCCAGGCGTGCCACGATTTGCCCCATGGGTCTCCCTGATCACCACCTCACGGAGGGGGAACAGCGCATCCGCTCGTTCCACCCCCACTGGAAGCGCCTCGTCGTCCCGCTCCTCGCGTTGATCGTCATCGCCGCCGGTTCCGGCGCCGCGATGTTCTTCATACCCGCCTTCGAGTACGAGTCCTACGCCCGCATCGCGGTGGCCGTGATCGCGGTCGGGCTGCTGACCGTGTGGTCGTTCGTGCCGTATCTCCAGTGGAAGAACACCTCCTACGTGCTCACCTCGCACCGGTTCACGATCAGCACGGGCGTGCTGAACAAGTCCAACGACGACATCCCGATGAGCAAGGTGAACACGGTCAGCGCCGACCAGACGCTGCTGGAGCGGATTCTCGGCTGCGGCACGCTCAATGTCGAGTCGGCCGGTGAGCAGGGCAGGATCACGCTGCGTGACATCCCCCACATCCAGGACGTGCGGGCAGAGCTGTTCCGCGTGCTCGACGACGCGGCCGACGGAGAACCATAGGGGGCGATGGGCCATGTGGCGTAACCTCCTGGTCTGGGGGAGATGATGGGCGGAAGGGAAACGTCGGGTCGTCCGACGGCCGAGCAGATCGAACACACCTTCGTCGGCTCGCCGCCCCGCTATACCCGGGTCCAGGTGGCCAAGATGGCCGAGGTGCCGCAGGATCTCACCGAGCGGATCTGGCGGGCGCTCGGGTTCGCCACGCTCGCCGACGACGCGGTGGCCTTCACCGACGCCGACGTGGCCGCGCTCAAGCGGGTCCGGGCGATGATGGAGAGCGGCCTGCTGGACGACCGGGCGGTCATCCGGATGGCCCGGGCGCTCGGCCAGACGACCGCCAGGCTCGCGCAGTGGCAGGCCGAGATCATGATCGGTGCCATGCTCGACCCGGCACAGCCGCCCACCGACGCCGATCTGGCGGCGATCCTGGAGACCTCGCGCCAGTTGCTCCCCGACTTCGAGCAGGTGCTGATCCACGTGTGGCGGGCCCAACTCGCCGCCGCAGGCACCCGCCTGCTGGCCATCGCCGACATCACCGAGGAGGTCGTGCCGACCCGGGTGACCCTCGCGGTGGGCTTCGCCGACCTGGTCTCCTTCACCCGGGTCTCCCGCGAGCTGGACGAGCGGGGGCTCGCCGACCTGGTCGAGGGGTTCGAGTCCCGGGCCTCCGACGTGGTCGCCGCCCACGGGGGACGGCTGGTCAAGACGCTCGGCGACGAGGTGCTGTTCATCGCGGCCGATCCCCGCGCGGCCGCCGCGATCGCGCTGGAGCTCGTCGACGCGATCCAGCGGGACGGGCCCGACGTGCGGATCGGGCTGGCCTACGGCCCGGTCCTGCCGATGATGGGCGACGTGTTCGGGACCACCGTCAACCTGGCCGCCCGGCTGACGGCCATCGCCCGCCCTGGAACGATCATCATCGACAGCGGGCTCGCCGATGCCGTGACAGGGGCGCCCGGCACCGAGGTGACCCGCATCCGCCGGAGACCGGCGCGCGGCCTCGGTCTGGTCCAGCCGTACGTGCTTCGCCGCGCTTGATAAGCATGGGCGTAGGGGGCGCGTCGTAGACGTGCCGTTCGACCTGTAGTCCAGTCAACCTGCAATCCAGCTCACAGATCTGAGGTGCATGAACATGCCGTACACCGTGCAAGGTGTGGTCGCGCGGGCCAAGGGGGAACCCGTCTCCCTGGAGACGATCCATGTGCCGGATCCCGGTCCGGGGGAGGCGGTGGTGAACGTCCAGGCGTGCGGCGTCTGCCACACCGACCTGCACTACCGGGAGGGCGGGATCAGCGACGACTTCCCGTTCCTGCTCGGCCACGAGGCCGCGGGTGTGGTCGAGGCCGTGGGCGAGGGCGTCACCGAGGTGGCCCCCGGCGACTACGTGATCCTGAACTGGCGAGCGGTCTGCGGCACCTGCCGCGCCTGCCGGCGCGGCCGTCCGTGGTACTGCTTCAGCACCCACAACGCGACCCAGAAGATGACGCTGGAGGACGGCACGCCGCTCAGCCCCGCCCTGGGCATCGGTGCCTTCATCGAGAAAACCCTGGTCGCGGCGGGACAGTGCACCAAGGTCAGCCCGGAGGCTCCCGCGACGGCGGCCGGTCTGCTCGGCTGTGGCGTGATGGCGGGCATCGGCGCGGCCGTCAACACCGGCGCCGTGACCCGCGGCGACAGCGTGGCCGTCATCGGCTGCGGCGGCGTCGGCAGCGCGGCCGTCCACGGTTCCCTGCTGGCGGGCGCGACGAAGATCATCGCGGTGGACATCGACGACCGCAAGCTCGCCTGGGCCAAGGAGTTCGGCGCCACTCACACGATCAACTCCGGCACCGCCGACGCGGTGGAGGCGATCCGGGAGATCACCGACGGCAACGGCGCGGACGTGGTGATCGAGGCGGTGGGCCGCCCGGAGACCTACAAGCAGGCCTTCTACGCCCGTGACCTGGCCGGAACCGTGGTCCTGGTCGGCGTGCCCACTCCGGAGATGACGGTGGAGCTGCCGCTGCTGGACGTCTTCGGCCGCGGCGGGGCGCTGAAGTCCTCCTGGTACGGCGACTGCCTGCCCAGCCGTGACTTCCCCATGCTCATCGACCTCTACCTTCAGGGACGGTTGGACCTGGACCGTTTCGTCACCGAGACGATCGGCATCGGCGATGTCGAGGAGGCGTTCGCCAAGATGCATCGCGGCGAGGTTCTCCGATCGGTGGTGGTCCTGTGATCGACAAGATCGTCACCTCGGGAACGTTCTCGCTGGACGGCGGGACGTGGGAGGTCGACAACAACGTCTGGCTGGTCGGCTCCGACAGCGAGGTCCTCGTCATCGACGCGGCCCACGACGCCGGCGCCATCGCCGAGGGGATCGGCGGCCGTGAGGTCAGGGCGATCGTCTGCACCCACGGGCACAACGACCACATCAACGCGGCGGCCGACCTCGCCGCACGGGTGAACGCGCCGATCCTGCTCCACCCGGCCGACCAGGTCCTGTGGGAGATGGTCTACCCCGGCACGCCGTACACGCCGTTGAAGGACGGCCAGGTGCTCTCGGCGGGCGGGGTGGAGCTGACCGTGCTGCACACGCCGGGGCACGCGCCGGGCGCGGTCTGCCTGCACGCCCCCGGGCTCGGTGTGGTCTTCACCGGCGACACCCTGTTCAAGGGCGGTCCCGGCGCGACGGGCAGGTCCTTCTCCTCCTTCGAGACGATCATCAAGTCGATCGAGGAGCGGCTGCTGGTCCTGCCGCCGGACACGACCGTGCACACCGGGCACGGTGAGTCCACCACGATCGGCGTGGAGAAGCCGCATCTGGAGGAGTGGCTGGCCAGGGGACACTGATCGTCGCCCGAGTTTTGCCGGATTTTCGCCGGAATGGCAGGGGAATCATGCCTGTGTGTCCCACCTAACATAGGCAAGCCTTACCGAATGAGCTATCTTAGGTGTGCCTAACCTTCGCTGGCTCCTGAGAGGTTTCTCCCCTGCCATGTATGTATGTGTCTGCCGCGCGGTCACCGAGAATGAGGTGCATGACTGCATCGCGGCGGGGGCGAGGAGTGCGAAGCAGATCCGTGACACCACCGGCGCCGGTAGCGACTGTGCTACTTGTGTGCGCAAGATCTGTGCAATCCTGAAGCGGTCTGAAGATTTGCTGCCGACCGGATAGCACGAGGTGCCCGCCATGCAGGGCGACAAGAAGATCATCGAATTGCTCAACGAGCAGCTCACCTCCGAGTTGACCGCGATCAACCAGTACTTCCTGCATGCCAAGATGCAGGAGAACTGGGGATATACCAAACTCGCCGAATACACCCGTGCGGAGTCTTTCGACGAGATGCGTCACGCGGAGAAGCTGACGGATCGCATCCTCTTTCTCGAAGGCCTGCCCAACTACCAGCGGCTGGGCACGCTCCACATCGGCCAGACCGTCGCGGAGCAGATCCGCGCCGACCTCGAGCTTGAGCTCGGGGTCGTCGCGCGTCTGCGGCCCGCCATCATCCTGATGCGCGAAAAGGGTGACCACACCTCGGCCCGCCTCTTCGAGGAGATCCTCCAAGACGAAGAGCACCACATCGACTACCTGGAGACCGAGCTGGGGCTTATCGAGGCCCTTGGCGAGCAGCTCTACCTGGCCCGCTACGCCGAGCCGCCGTCGGCTTCCTGAGCCGATCGCCCGAACACGCCCACTCTGTCCCTTACGGATGGGCGTGTTCTGTTTTGTCGGGGAGATCTTTGGCAGGCCTGTCCTTTCAATGGACTTCCGAGGCGGGAGCCGTACCCCGCGGTCCTGAACCGTTGCGGGACGACTATCCGGGATTTATCAGTGTTTGCCCAGGTCAATGGATAAGTCAATGACGAGTCAAACCGCGCGCTGTACCCGGGAAACGATCCCTTAAGGTCCTACGATCGCAACATGACCTGTGTACTTCTCGCCGAGGATGACACCTCGATCTCCGAGCCGCTGGCGCGTGCTCTGCGCCGCGAGGGCTATCAAGTTGAGGTGAGCCCCGACGGCCCGCAAGCCCTGGAGCGGGCTCTGTCGGGTGGCATCGACTTGATCGTTCTTGACCTGGGCCTGCCAGAGATGGACGGCCTCGAAGTGGCCAGGCGCATACGTGCCGAAGGGCACGGCACGCCCGTCCTCATTCTCACCGCCCGCGTCGACGAGGTGGACACCGTGGTCGGCCTCGACGCGGGAGCCGACGACTACGTCACCAAACCCTTCCGCCTGGCGGAGCTCCTCGCCCGGGTCCGCGCCCTGCTGCGGCGCGGCACGTCGGAGACGCCCGTGGTGCAGGGCGTCCGCATCGACGCCGACTCCCGTCGCGCGTGGATGGGCGACAAGGAGCTGCACCTCACAACCAAGGAGTTCGACCTCCTGCGCGTCCTGGTCCGCGACGCCGGCAAGGTCGTCACCCGCGAGCAGATCATGCGCGAGGTGTGGGACACCAACTGGTGGGGTTCCACCAAGACTCTGGACATGCACATCTCGTGGCTGCGACGCAAGCTCGGCGACGATGCGGCCAAGCCGCGTTACATCACGACGGTTCGAGGGGTCGGCTTCCGGTTCGAACGCGAGTAGGGGATGCGCCGCCGTCTGCTTTCCTCGACTCTCCTCGTCGCGGTCATCGGAGTGCTGCTGCTCGGCATTCCGCTGGGCGTGGCAGTCAACCGGCTGATCGAGGAAGAGGCCACTCAGGAACTCTCCTCCCAGGCCAAGAGCCTGCTTGGGGAAGTGGAGTATGCCCGGATTCAGGACCAGCCCGTCGATCCCGAGCAGCTGAAGCGCAAATACCCTGACCGATACATCCAGATCTACGCTAAGGGCACACCTCCCCAGGTGACGACGGTGGGCATCGAGCCCTCCGAAGACCACAAGATGACCGAGGACGCCCAGTCGGAGAACGGGGTGTACGTCGCGGTCAGCCGGGACAAGACGGAGGTGGAGCGGGAGGTCAGGGCATGGCTCCTGCTCATCCTGGCGCTCGCCGCGGCGGCTCTCGCGGTCGCGGTCGGGCTCGCCATCGTGCAGTCGCGCCGTCTGACGCTTCCGCTCAGCGACCTGGCGATGATCGCTGAGCGGCTCGGCTCCGGGGATGCCAGGCCGAGCAAACACCGCTATGGCATTCAGGAGCTCGACAGGGTGGCCGAGGTGCTGGACCGCAGCGCGACCCGCATCTCCGATCTCCTGGCCAGGGAGCGGGAGTTCGCGACCGACGCCTCGCACCAGCTCCGCACCCCGCTCACCGGCCTGAGCATGCGGCTGGAGGAGATCGTGGCGGCCGCGCACGAGCCCGAGATCGTCAAGGAGGAGGGCGAGGCCGCCATCGTGCAGGCCGAGCGGCTCACCGCGGTGATCGACGAGTTGCTGGCCGCGGCCAGGCGGCAGCGGCACGCCCAGGCCGAGCCGGTCGAGCTCGACGACCTGCTGGACCAGCAGTTCATCGAGTGGGGCCCGGCGTTCCGCAGGGTCGGGCGGCAACTGAAGCTGTCGGGCACGCGGGGCCTCCAGGCGTTGGGCACCAGCGGCGGCATCAGCCAGGTGATCTCCACCCTCCTGGAGAACTCGCTGGAGCACGGCGGCGGCGTGGTGACGGTGACCACCAGCGACAAGGACAGATCCATCGTGATCGAGGTCGCGGACGAGGGACCGGGCGTCACCGACGACCTCGCCACCCGCGTCTTCGAGCGGAACGTGAGCGGGGCGGGCGGCACCGGCCTGGGGCTGACCCTCGCACGGGCGCTGGCCGCCGCCGACGGCGGCCGCCTGGAGCTGGTACGGCCACGCCCGGCGGTGTTCGCGCTCTTCCTGCGGGAGGCCGGTGACACCAGCAGGAACCGGGTGGTCAGTGGGCCGGCGTGACCTCGGTGGGGAGCTCCTTGGGCACCTCTTCGGTGGCGGCCAGGAAGACCCACTTCTTGTATGACCAGAACCGGAACAGTGTTCCCAGGCCGACGCCGATCAGGTTGGCGATGTTGATGCTCAACGGGTCGGTCAGCTCCAGGGTGTAGCGGGTGAAGCCGATGCAGAGCAGCCCGATCAGCAGCCCGATCCCGTTGAGCAGGAAGAACAGGAAATACTCCCGGGCCAGGCCGCTCTGCTCACGGTGCCGGAAGGTCCAGTAGCGGTTGCCCAGGTAGGCGAAGGTGGCCGCGACCGTCGTGGCGACGACCTTGGAGGTCAGGGTCCCCCAGTGCAGGCCGTACTGGAGGAAGTTCAGACCGCCGGTGTCGATGACGAATGCGATCGCCCCGATGATTCCGAACTTCGACAGCTCACGCACCAGGCCGGAGACTCGCTCGTAGGTGCGTCGGAGGAAGTGCACGTCTCCTGCACGGTCCTTTCCAGATTGGGCTGCGGATCCGCCGCTCGGGGGACCTTGGACACTGTCCTGTCAGGCTACCGGGATACCCGCCCGTCCCGCCTGCTGGTTGACGGGATGTCGTGCATAGCAGTCAGCCAAGAATATTTCAAGAAATATCGCACGGTGACGGATAAATCCGGGTATCTGAGGTTACTCTGAGCCCGTAGATCGCAGGGGACTTTCGGGGAGCTCTGCCCCCTGCGATCGGTCCAGACGGATCGCCGCACGTGACGGCCACGACCACGGGACCCCGTTTGCCGCGCCGAATGCTCGCCCTGCTCCTCGGACTGTCCGCGATCGCCGGTTGCGGTGCGCGAACCGGCGGGCAGGTCCCGATCCGGGAGGCCAAGCCGTCCAGAACACCCTCCCGCGCGGTGGATCCCGCCGAGGCGGCCCGGGCCTTCACGCTGCTGAACCGGCTCGACGACGCCTGGAGGAAACGGGACTGCCCGGCGGTCGAGAAGCTCACCACCTGGGCGGAGAAGACGCTGGGCGGCCGTGCCTGCGAGGCGACCCGGAACGGCCGCCCAGCCCCCGCCAGGAGGAGATACGCCGACGCGGAGTTCTTCCTGCCGGCCACGGCCGGTGAGGACCGCTGGTTCGTCGCCCTGGCCCGCAAACCCGACCCGGCCTACTTCCTGTTCGTCCACGAGGACGGCCGCTGGAAGCTCGGCGCCGGGCCCATCCCGGTGAGGGGCGAGCCGCGCGGGCTCGCCGAGGGGACGGCGCCCACCGGCGACCCCGCCATCGGGGTCAGGGCCCGCCTGGTGCCACAGCGCTACCTGACCTACCTGACCGACCCCGCCGGAGTGAGCGGGGTGACCTTCCCCAAGGGGGACGCCATCAGGGAGGTCTTCGACACGCTGGTCCGGCGGCCGCGGGCGGCGCGGCCCGACCGCCTCACCGCCGACGTCCGGCTGCTCGTCGGCCCGCAGCGGGCGCTGCTCCTGCCCGGCGGGGAGGCGCTGGTCATCCACGGCCTGGAGATCGAATACCGGCAGAAGGCCGGCCCCGGGCGCCCTTCGCTGGCCCACCCGATCTACGGCGAGGATGAGCTGCGCGGTTTCACCGGAAGAAGCAGGGCCGCCGAGCTCACCGGCACCGAGATCGTGCTCCTCGCCACCAAGGTCACCGGCGGTGCCGCGGGTGCCGCGCTGTCCACGGTCGCCATGCGCGACTCGCTCGCGACCCTCACCGCCCGCTGACCCGCGGCCCATCCGCAGACCCGTGTCCTGCTTCGCCACCTGCTTCCCGTCCGCCCGGTGTCCTGCGGCCCATCCGCAGACCCGTGTCCTGCTTCGCCACCTGCTTCCCGTCCGCCCGGTGTCCCGCCCTGCCGCCCGTGACCTGCCGTCTCGGCCGCCTCGCCCCCCGCCTGACGTCGTATTGAGGGCCGGTAAACTCAACCGTCGTGAGCAGCACTTCCTCCGCCAGTCCCATTGGACCCGTCGTCGGCATTATCGGAGCGGGCCAGCTGGCCCGGATGACCCAACAGGCGGCGATCGCCCTCGGGATAGACCTCCGGGTGCTGGCCAACTCGCCGGACGAGAGCGCGTCCCGGGTGATCTCCGATGTCCGTCTGGGTGACTACCGGAACCTGGCGGACCTGCGCGACTTCGCCAAGGGATGCGACGCGCTCACCTTCGACCACGAACACGTGCCCACGGAGCACATCCGCGCGCTGGCCGAGGACGGCTTCGCCGTACACCCCGGTGCCGACGCCCTCGTCCACGCCCAGGACAAGGCGGTGATGCGCGAGAGGCTGACCGCGATCGGCGCCCCGTGCCCGCCCTGGCGGCGGATCGTCACGGCCGCCGACGTCGAGGAGTTCGCCGAGGAGAACGGCTGGCCGGTCGTGCTCAAGGCCGTCCGCGGCGGCTACGACGGTCGCGGCGTCTGGGTCTGCCGGTCCGCCGAGGACGCGGCGGAGGTGCTGGCCAGCGGGGTGCCGCTGATGGCCGAGGCGTTCGTGCCGTTCGAGCGCGAGCTGGCCGTCCTGGTCGCCCGGTCGCCGCACGGGCAGGGTGTCAGCTACCCAGTCGTGGAGACCGTCCAGCGCGACGGGATCTGCGTGGAGGTGCTCGCCCCGGCGCCCGGGCTCGACCCCGAGCAGGCCGCGATGGCCCAGCGGATCGCCCTGAAGATCGCACACGAGCTGGGCGTGACGGGGCTGCTGGCCGTGGAGATGTTCGCCACCGCCTCCGGTCTCGTGGTGAACGAGCTGGCCATGCGCCCCCACAACAGCGGCCACTGGACCATCGACGGCGCTCGCACCTCCCAGTTCGAGCAGCACCTGCGTGCCGTGCTCGACCTCCCGCTGGGCTCACCGTCCCTGGCCGCCCCCGTCGTGGTGATGGCCAACCTTCTGGGCGGCGACGACCCGGACATCTTCTCCCGCTACGAACACGTGATGGCCCACGACCCGGGAATCAAGATCCACTTCTACGGCAAGGGAGTACGGCCCGGCCGTAAGATCGGCCACGTCACCGCCCTGGGCACCGACCTGGACGAGGTCCGGGCCCGGGCCCGGCACGCCGCCGTCTACCTCTCCGAGGGCGTCTACACGTGAGCGAGCGGATCGGCAGGCACGTCACCACTGTGAACACGGTCGGCGGACCGCGAGGCGAGGAGAACGCATGACCACCGTTGGCATCGTCATGGGCAGCGACTCCGACTGGCCGGTGATGAAGCTCGCCGCCGAGGCGCTCGCCGAGTTCGGGGTGGAGTTCGAGGCCGATGTGGTCTCGGCGCACCGCATGCCCGAAGAGATGATCGCGTACGGCGCGCAGGCGGCCGGACGCGGTCTGAAGGTGATCATCGCGGGGGCCGGAGGAGCCGCGCATCTGCCCGGCATGCTCGCCTCGGTGACCCCGCTACCGGTGATCGGCGTCCCCGTCCCCCTGAAGTATCTCGACGGCATGGACTCCCTGCTCTCGATCGTCCAGATGCCCGCCGGGGTCCCGGTCGCGACCGTCGCCATCGGTGGCGCCCGCAACGCCGGGCTGCTGGCCGTACGCATTCTCGCCACCACCGACAAGGACCTGCGGGTCAAGATGGAGGAGTTCCAGGCGACCCTGAAGGAGCAGGCCCACGCCAAGGGTGCCAAGCTCCGCGCCGAGGCCGCCGACCTGGGCTGACCGGAGGGGGCAGGCTCGGGCCGCCCGGTGCGCGGACCCGGCCGTCGCTCTCGTCTCAAGGCTTTTTGAGGGATGCGCTTTCGTCGTTGACAGGCGGCGATTACCGTACGTAAAAAGTTGATTACAACTTTGCGGCCGCGATCTTGACTGATTGCGGTGCGATCCCGGCGTGAGACAGGAGACCATGATGCCCCCCTCGCGTGAGCTCGACGGCGGGTCCAGCCCGCTCGGATTCTTCGCCGCGGAGCTTCGTCGTCTGCGCGACCAGGCCGGCTGGACCCAGGAAAAGCTCGGCGAGGCGATCTCCTACTCCACCGCCATGATCGGCATGGTGGAGGCCGCCAAGCGCAGCCCGTCTCGCGACTTCGCCGAGCGATGCGACCGGATGCTGAACACCGGCGGGATACTCATGCGCGTCTGGCCCCTGCTCAACCAGGCGGCCTATCCCTCGTGGTTTCGCCCGTGGGTGAAGGTCGAGCGTGAGGCCCACACCCTCAAGAGCTGGCAACCACTGGTGTTCCCCGGCCTGCTGCAGACCCCCGACTACGCCCGCGCCCTCCTGAGGGGAAGGCGGGGGACGGCGGAGGAGCGGGTGGAGGAACTGCTGGACGGGCGGATCGAGCGTCAGAGCCTGCTGCACGGCGCCCGTCCGCCCATGCTGTGGGCGGTGATCGACGAGAGCGTGCTCCACCGCCGGATCGGCAGCCCCCAGATCATGCGCGGCCAGATCGCGGCCATCCTGGCGGCGACGGAGAACCGTCACGTCTCGATCCAGGTCCTGCCCGGAGATGTCACCGTCACGGCCGGCCTGAGCGGAGCCTTTGCCATAGCGAGCATCGAGGGTGGGCCGGATACTGTGTATGCGGACTGCGCCGTCGAAGGGCGTGTCACCGACCATCCTCGCGACGTGGCGGAGATCTGCACGCGTTATGAAGAGCTCCGCTCGGAGGCCCTGCCCGCGCGAGCGAGCATCGAGCTGATGACGAAGGTGATGGCGACATGGACCCAGACCTGAGCAAGGCCGTTTGGCACAAGGCGTCACCCAGCGGTGACAACGGCGGCGACTGCGTCGAGGTGGCGATGGTGGACGCCCCCGAAGGGGGGCACAAGGCCGGCCTCGGTCCCCTCTACGTGCTGCGTGATTCCAAAAACCCCGACGGGCCCAAACTCTTCTTCACCCGATCCGAGTGGGAGGCCTTCGTCGGAGGGGTGAAACTGGGCGAGTTCGACACCTGACCGTACGGCGGGCCCCGCCGGAGACGGGGCCCGCCGTACGGAGCGGGGACGAGACCCGCTGTACGGCCAAGGGCGGGCCTGGGCCGTACGGCTAAGGGCGGGCCTGGGCCATACGGCTAAGGGTGAGCCTGAGGAGAAGACCCGTCCAAGGAGAGAGGCGGGCCGTTCCCCGCCGGTCAGGGCCGGCCGAGGGCGCGGTAGTGCCAGCCGGCGGCTCGCCAGGTCTCGGCGTCCAGGGCGTTGCGGCCGTCGACGATCTTGCGGGAGGCGACCACGGAGCCCAGGGTCTCGGGGTCCAGGGTGACGAACTCCTGCCATTCGGTCAGCAGCAGCACCACGTGCGCGCCGTGGGCGGCCTCCAGCGCCGAGGTGCCGTAGGCCAGCTCCGGGTGGGCGCGGCGGGCGTTGTCCTGGGCGGCGGGGTCGTAGACGGTGACCTGGCCGCCCTGGCGGCCGATGGTTGCCGCCACGTCCAGGGCGGGGGAGTCGCGGATGTCGTCGGAGTTGGGTTTGAACGCCGCGCCCAGCACCGCGACGGTGCATCCGTGGAAGGATCCGCCGACCAGGTCGCGGGCCAGGTCGACCATGCGGGCCCGGCGGCGCATGTTGATCGCGTCGACCTCGCGCAGGAAGGTCAGGGCCTGGTCGGCGCCGAGTTCTCCGGCGCGGGCCATGAACGCGCGGATGTCCTTGGGCAGGCAGCCGCCGCCGAAGCCCAGGCCGGGGTTGAGGAACTTGCCGCCGATGCGGTCGTCGAAGGACAGGGCCAGGGAGAGTTGTTTGACGTCGGCGTGGGCGGCCTCGCAGACCTCGGCCATGGCGTTGATGAAGGAGATCTTGGTGGCGAGGAAGGCGTTGGCGGCGACCTTGACGAGTTCGGCGGTGGGGTAGTCGGTGACGATCAGGGGGGTGCCGGCCTCAAGCATGGAGGCGTAGACCTCCCGCATGATTTTTTCGGCTTTTTCGGAGGCGGTGCCGAGGACGATCCGGTCGGGGTGCAGGGTGTCGGCGACGGCGAAGCCTTCGCGGAGGAATTCGGGGTTCCAGGCGAGTTCGGCGGCGGGGCCGACGGGGGCCAGGCGGGTGAGTTTGTCGGCCAGGCGGGCGGCGGTGCCGACCGGGACGGTGGACTTGCCGACCACCAGGCATTCGCGGTTCAGGTGGGGGGCCAGGGCTTCGATCGCGGCGTCGAGGTGGGAGACGTCGGCGCCGTATTCACCGGGTTTCTGGGGGGTGCCCAGGCAGAGGAAGTGGACGTCGCCGAACGCGGCGGCCTCCTCATAGGAGGTGGTGAAGCGCAGGCGGCCGTTGGCGAGGTTGCGGCGTAGAAGGTCTTGCAGGCCGGGTTCGTAGATGGGCAGGTCTCCGGCTTGGAGCCGGGCGATCTTTTCCGCGTCCACGTCGACGCCCAGGACGTCGAAGCCGAGTTCGGCCATGCACGCGGACGTGGTCGCACCCAGGTATCCGGTTCCCACCATCGTCAGGCGGTAGGTCACTGGCGTTCCTTTCGGTTCTGCCCAAATTCTGTGTCGTCAGGGTATCGGCATCCCACGGCTGCGCTTTTCCACCTGGACAAACAGGCAGCGATACATATCACAGGGGAGGGATCGGTCCACACTTTGTTGGACGTCCTACTATTTGCCCATGAGCTTCCCTCTCTACGCGCTGCCCGAAGAGCACGAGATGCTCCGGGAGACCGTTCGTGCCCTTGCCGACGAGAAAATCACCCCTCGTGCCGCCGAGGCCGACGAAACGGGGGAGTTCCCCTGGGACGTCTACAAGGCACTCGTCGCCGCGGAGCTGCATGCCGTTCACGTTCCCGAAACGTATGGCGGAGCGGGAGCGGACGCCCTCGCGACCGTCATCGTCATCGAGGAGGTGGCGCGGGCCTGTGCCTCGTCGTCGCTGATCCCCGCGGTCAACAAGCTCGGCACCGTCCCGCTGCTGCTGTCGGCCTCGGAGGAGCTCAAGCAGCGCTACCTCGCACCGGTCGCGCGAGGTGAGGCGATGTTCTCCTACGCGCTGTCCGAGGCGGAAGCGGGCAGCGACGCCGCCTCGATGAAGACCCGCGCGGTGGCCGACGGCGACCACTACGTGCTCAACGGCGCCAAGATGTGGATCACCAACGCCGGGGTGTCGGAGTACTACACGGTGATGGCCGTGACCGAGCCCGGTGCCGGTGCCAGGGGCATCTCCGCGTTCGTCGTGGAGAAGGACGACGAGGGCGTCAGCTTCGGCCCGAAGGAGAAGAAGCTCGGCATCAAGGGTTCTCCGACCCGCCAGGTCATCATGGAGAACGTCCGCATCCCGGCCTCCCGGATGATCGGCGAGCCCGGCACCGGCTTCAAGACCGCCCTGGCCACCTTGGACCACACGCGCATCACGATCGCCGCCCAGGCGCTCGGCATCGCCCAGGGCGCGCTGGACTACGCAGTGGGCTACGTCAAGGAGCGCAAGCAGTTCGGCAAGGCCATCGCCGAGTTCCAGGGTGTCCAGTTCATGCTCGCCGACATGGCGATGAAGCTGGAGGCGGCCCGGCAGCTCACCTACGCCGCCGCCGCCAAGTCCGAGCTGGCCATGCACGGCGAACCGCAGCGGGACCTCACGTTCTTCTCCAGCGCCGCCAAGTGCGCCGCCTCCGACGCGGCCATGGAGATCACCACCGACGCCGTCCAGCTCCTCGGCGGGTACGGCTACACCAGCGACTACCCGGTCGAGCGCATGATGCGCGACGCCAAGATCACCCAGATCTACGAGGGCACCAACCAGATCCAGCGCATGGTCATGGCCCGCCAGCTGCTCAAGTAGGGCTCTGAACAGCGGAAACCCGGTCCGGACGAGGCTCCCGGGCCGGGGCTCGCCCATACCGGGTGGATCTTCGGAGAGGCTCTGTTCCGTGAGAGTTCCGCAAGTCATGAACCAGGACGGTCGTGATCTATACGCGGATGATCGTGCATGCCACGATCACGCCTCATGGACGCGGATGCCTTCTGGGAGCTGATCGAGCGGTCCGGCCGGGAGGCCGACACCAAGGACGGGCGCCTGGCCTGGCTGGACGGGGAGCTCTCGCGGTGCTCGGCCGAAGAGATCGTCGACTTTGAGACGTGGTCGACCTCCGCCGCGAACCAGGGCTGCACCTGGGACATGTACGCGGCGTACTGGTCCGTCTTCGGCATGGGGTCGACCGATGGTTTCGAATACTTCGTGTACTGGCTCATGAGCTTGGGACGCGAGGCGTTCGAGCGGGTGACAGAGTGCCCGGACAGGGTGATCGAACTGTCTCAGGTCCTCCACGTGCTCAAGCTGCGCCGCACGAGGCTATAAAACTGACGATCATCGTTGACACCTGGGTCTCCGGCCACTACGGAGATCATCCATGTCGAACCCGAACCCCCGCTCGATCGTGAGGCCAAGCGGCGCCTGGCCGGCATCCGTCACGTCGAAGAGGTCTCCGGCCGGTCGCGGCCCGCGCCGCCCACGCGCTGAACCACCACGATGAGCCATCCGTAGCCGTCGAAGCTCATCACTGGGCACGGCCAGTCGGCCGACGTACGGACCACGGCTCGTGATCGTCAGGGCATGCCTCCGACGGGGATCTCCGGCCCCGAGGTGATCGCCACGTGCGGGCTGAACCGGTGGAGTGGCTGAGGTGGAATCCTGATCACGTCGCAACCATCGACCCAGGCGAGCCCAGCAGGCCGGCCCCTCCGCAGCAAGCCCGGCTGTACAGGCAGGACAACAGATGACCGAGGAACGGCGACCGGCCAAGGTGCACGCGAAGCCGGGCTTGACACTCCGGAACCGGCCCGCTGCCGCTCCGCGGTAAGTCGACGGCATACGAGGTGATCAGGAGAAAGCGAGCGGTTTACTCGGCAGCCTGAGCCCGTCTATCCTTTGAGGCATTTGTAATCTTGAAATGGGGTCGGGAGTGGGCGTCGAGGGTTGCGTTAGGTGAGACATCAGATTGATTCTGGCGCAATGCTGCGCGCAGCAGCGGTGCTATTGCTTCTGATTGTGTTGGGTATTTCTTGGAAGTCCCACGGGGAAGGAGAGATGCCTAAGCGACCTGATCATCTCCCCGCGTTGCCGGCCCTGGCACCTGTCACGGAGGTTTGGCCTGAAGCGGTCAGCATGGTGCCTGCTGAGCTTAAGGATGGCACCTGGCTGTGGCCGATTGGAGCGCTCAGCCGAGACGAGATACTCCTGATGGACGACAAGCGTCGTCCTGCGTTCCTCAGCTTCAATACGCGGACTAAGAATCAGCGTCTCCTGACACGGGCGCCCGAGTGGGCCTCATGCGGAGGATGCTTCGATGTCCAAGCAACTGCTATCGGCGCCGACCAGGTAGCCATAATCGTTAGAGGTTATGCCCCTGGTGCCTCCTATGGTGGGAAGCGGCATTATGAACTGTGGGCCATGCCTCGAACGGGTGGAGCGATGCGTATGGTCGCGCGCCTGCCCGAAAACGTTCAGGCCGAGAAAGCCTATATCGATGGGTTTCAGATCATCGGAGATGTCGCAGTTTGGGGGGGATATCGCGGTGACATTTGGAAGGTTCCGCTCGTTGGCGGGCATCCTGAGCAGATCCTTCCGGATGGAAGCGTCCAGGTGAGCACGTGGCCGTGGGCGTACGACGAGGGCGAGCGGACAGTGGTCAATCTAGACACCGGTCAGGAGATCAGGGTTGCCGGGGCGGACGACCTCAGTAGCCTCGCGTGCGGGCCTGCCTGGTGTGTGGGGGAGGAGCGGCGAGAGCTGTGGAAGGTTACGCAGGCGACGATGCTGCAGATTAACGGTGCCAATCGTCATTCGGTACCAGGGGATGCGCTCCGATTCAGGCCACCGATCCACAATCGGCTTGTGTTCCTCGGCATGCCCACCGTCATCGGTGACGACTCCATTCCCAGGACCTGGGGCGGATCGGCTTTAGGGCCGATCATCCAGCTCTACGACGTCTGCACTCGTCAGAACGCATTTCTCGGGTCCTCCAAGCTATTGAAGGCTGAGATGCCGTGGAATGTGATCAAGATGGGATCTCACGCGCCGGACGGCCCTATCGTGTACTGGCGAACCACCCAGAACCGGTTCGTCGTTGTGGACCTGGCTCGCATCGCGGCACAGCCTTGCTCAAGGTGAGGTGTCGACGGCAACTGACAGCGACGGTGACAGCGATGTCGGCCACCAGTGGCGCATTGCGGCAGCCGTACAACACCCATCTGACCTTGGGTGGAACCCAGCAAACAGGGTGAGTGCTCCGCCTGGCTCGAAAATCGGTGAATTAGTGGGCAGGCGGCAGCGAACATCGACCGGTGATTTCGGAACTGGTTTCGCAGAGCCGGCTGGGTCAGGCGGCTGGTCGCAGGGTGGCCTTCTTGCCGGTGAGGTGTTCGAGCTGGCGGACCAGGTCACGTTCACGGCGCTGGCCAGGCGGGATTGATAGAAGTCGGGCCCAAGGTCGATGAAGCGAGCCTCAGGGTTCGACAGCAGGTGCCAGATGACGGTCAGCACGGAATTACCGATGGCGACGATGGCGCTTTTTCGTCTCTTGGTCAGCACCGGGTTAGGTTGGACGGGTGGGGACCTATGGGGATCTACCGGCGGAACTGGTGACCGAGCGGCTGCGGTTACGGCGGTGGGTGCCGTCGGATGCCGAGGAGTACCGCGGGTTATGGCTTGAGCGCGATCCACGAGCGGTACGGCGGATCGACGCCGAGGGACGCCCGACGGTCGAGGACATCCGCGGCTGGCTCCTCAACAATCCGCTGGCGGCGGATCCAGGGCTCGGGTTGCTGCCGATCGAGCTGCGAGACACCGGTGAGTTCATTGGATACTGCGGATTGACTGTCGGCCAGGGATCTCTCGACGAACCTGAGATCGCGTACGAGCTGGCACAACGAGCTCACGGCCATGGTTACGCGACAGAAGCCGCCCGTGCGGTCATCGAAGCCGCGACTCGAACAGGACGTCGACGGCTCTGGGCGACCGTGCGGGAGTGGAACGCACCCTCGTTCCGCGTCCTCGAGAAGCTCGATTTCCACCGAAGCGACCGCATCACCGAGGACGCCGAACGCGGCAACACGATCTGGATGACGCGCGTACTCGACCCGAGATAGAGACGGACGTGAGCCCCGGCCGCGATCCACTCCTCGAAGAGCACCCTATTAAGGCCTGTTGCGAAAGGACTCGTAGTGCCTCAGGCGCGGGCAACCTATCCCTCGCCAGTCGGCCGTCATCTACCCGGGGAAAGGAGGCTTTCCAGCGTCCGTGGCAGTGGATACACCCGCTCTGCGGGGAATAGCCGCTGGGCTTGGGTAGCGTGCCCGGTTTGTGTCAATACCGCGGCCTTGCGGACCTGGGGGGTGAGGTCGGTGAGGCTGACGATCCAGTCGTCGGTGAATGTGCGGATCAGATTGCGGCCGATGCCGACCTGGATGCTGTAGTGGTTCAGTGCCGCTCCGCGCAACGAGCGTTCCGGGTCCCACTGGACATGTACGGCTGCCTGGGTCACAGCTGCCGGATCCGCGGTCGTGAGCACGGCCTGGGACAGAGCTTCCTCCCAGCCCTGCCGGGTTATCCGCACTGCGAGAACGCGCTCTTGACCGGGTTTGCGGGCCCAGTTGCTGCGATGCATGAGCCACAGGAATGAGGGCTTGATCCATGTCATCCTGTGGAATGAGAACGGCGCAACGAAGCGGCCCGCTCGCAGCGCTGCGTCGGCTATGGCAGGCGCGTATGCCTGGTAGACCACGATCGTGTCAGCATCGTAGTCTGCGCGAATCTGGTACTGGGGTGCCATGCGTTGCACCCTGCCATCCGGTGCACTCGCATCGCGAAGCTTTTTCCCCGCCCTCGGCCGAAGCGAATGTGCTGGTCATAGCCACTCGTTGATGGCTGCTACGAGGACGGTCGCCTCGTAGCGGACCGCGAGCTTGTCGTATCTGGTGGCCACGGCACGGTGCCTTTTGAGGCGGTTGATGCCGCACTCCACCGCCTGCCGAGCCTTGTAATCCTCCGGATCGAACTTCGGCGGACGACCGCCCCTGGATCCGAGTTTCTTGCGGTTGCGGGCCTGGTCGGCCTTGTCCGGAATCGTGCAGCGGATGCCGCGTCGGCGCAGGTAAGCACGGTTCTTACGGGAAGTGTATGCCTTGTCGGCACGCACCCGCCCGGGCCGGGTGCGCGGTCGGCCGGGCCCGAGGCGGGGCGCCCGGATACGGCCCAGAACGGCCTCGGACTGCGGGGCGTCGCCACGCAGCCCGGCCGTGATCACGATCGACATTGGCTTCTGGCCCTGCTCGACAGCCAAGTGCAGTTCGGTGGTCAGGCCGCCGCGCGAGCGCCCAAGCCCATGATCGTCCGGTTCGACGGCGACCCCGCCGGGCGGCTCCTTCTGCAGGTCCCCCTTTTTCGCGCTCCGGCAGCGTGTTGGTGGGCTCGGCATACCGTGGAGTCGATGTCGATGTCCCAGGTGATCAGATCCTTAGCGTCTGCACGGGCCTGAAGCTGCTCGAAAATGCGATGCCAAGTGCCGTCCCGCTGCCAGCGCCGGAACAAGTCGTACACCCGACCCCACGGCTCATACTCCTCAGGCATGTCCCGCCACGGGATGCCGGTGCGGACCCGGAACCGTATGCCGTCGATCAATGCCGCCGAGGCCATACCGGCGGCCGACCGGGCTTCTTGTTCTTTGACAACAGCGGCCCCAGCACCGCCCACTGCTCGTCCGTCAGATCCCCACGCGCCACAAACCGTGATCTTCCCACGGCCAAGATCCACTTTCGACACACGCTGACTCGTTCAGCCCACGCCGGTAAGCGAACCCGAGAATGCCCTTTGTCAGCAGGAAGGGGCAGGACCAAGCGATTCGATCCAGGACGCGAAGTCCGCGGACACGACGTCGAAGTCCGCAGGCTCCAGATCGCCCAGGCCGGAGGAGAACACGGCGGAGTCCGGGGCATCGGCACGCAGGAGGAATCCGCGGCCACCACTGTCATCGCCGACGAGGAGGAATCCTGGTGCATACTGCGCGACTTCGTAAGTGGCGTTGCGTTCACCGATGTCCCCTGCCGAGTACACCGCGACACCGGATTCTGTGTGAAGGCCGTCCCTCACGCTCCACAGTGCCACCAGCGGAGCTGGAAGGCTCATCGCCGTCTCGGCCCGCGCCCGCATCACATCGTCCGGCGTTGCCGCCGCCGGCCTCGAAACCGACCCCGCCACCCTGCACCCCTCCCAACAGACTCCGGCCGCCCTGACAAGCGGCGGCACAGCCACTCCCACCAGGACCGCTCCCAAGCAAACCACTACAACCGGCCGACGGCGGCCCCAACATGATCACGATCTACGGCTGAAGTACTACGGAGAACGCATGCTGGACACGTCCTCACCGTCACATGTGTCACTGCGGGCCTTGATGGCGGCGAGCCGGGCAGACCACTCGCGTTCGGCGATGACGAGGCCGCCCTCCAGCGTCTCGACGAGCAACGTCCGGCTCACCGACACCACCGTTGGCTCACGCCGGGCTTCGGTGCCCCAGGCAGGACCGCCTCCATCGCGTACCCGACAGGCGAGGTGCACCCGGTCCCCGTCAGGGAACGCGAACGCTGTCACCTCGTCGGTGCACTCCCCCCACTCCAGGAACACATACCGTGCGAGTGCCGCCTCGGCCCCAGGTGAGGCCCCGGTGCTGGCGTCGTCGTACATCCAGCTCTCGGCAATGCGGAAGGACTCAGACGGCGAGGTGAACCCCACCGGCGGCGCAGTCGGCGTGCGAAAGCGGCTGAGCTCGTCCTTGAGCTTCTTGACCAGTAGTGGCGGATAGAACGCGTTGTCCCACGTGTTCACATGGAGCCCTCCGACGAAGACGTCGACGCACAGCAGCCCCGGGTCCTGTTCGACGTGGAACTCCAAACCGAATCCGGTCCGCGACCCGAACAACATGGCGACCTCCTCAGCCCTGGCGCGACACCCATCACGGCCCAACCCTATTGATCCACTTTCGATAAACGGCCTAGGTGATCTTGCTAACGCGGTTGCTGACAACGACCCCGAACAGCCGTGGACACTGGTGGACCGGGATCTTGGCGAACAGGCCGCCGACCAGGGCCGGAGGGATGGCAACGGACGCCGTTGGACAGTCATAGAGAATCTCGTAATGAAGTGGTCTTGTGGCTTTACAGTGGGCGCTCAGCGATCAGCGCATATGACGGCGCATGAGTTCTGCCTTCGTAGGGGCGCACCGGCGGCTAGAGCTGTTCGGGCGAGGTCTCGAAGGCGTCTGTGACGGAGACGGTTGTGAGCGCCCCGGCTAATTGATGCATGGAGGAGACGGCGACCGAACCGCCGACGTTGGCGAGATGCTTGCGGTTGGCGTGTTTGCTGACCACACCGATCGCCTGGACACCGGCCTCTGCCGCTACGGACATTCCGTGAGGGGACAGGCTGACCAGCGTGCAGTTGGACGGTTCCGCGTCGAGTGCTTTCACCGCCTGCCGCGCGAGGGCGACACCCGGCTCCTGCGAAGAGGGCCGCTGCTCACGTCCGATGATCGGTCCCACCAGGTGTCGCAGATCGTGCGCATGGAGGTAGGCCTCCATGGCGGCCGAGGAGGTGTCGCCCACCACCGCGACGCGCCTGCCGCTTGCCTGGCAGGCCTGCAGCACCTCGTCCGTCCCCGGGGTGGGCACGGCCGTCAGGGCGGCCGCCATCTCGGCGTCTCGTACGGTTTTCTCGGCTTCGATCCCGTGGTCCCGGCTGACACCGTGGGCGTAGGCCAGCATCCACAGTGGGTCGGTCGCGATGGCGGTCAGGAGCGACATCCTGTGCCCCTGGGCGAAGAGCCGGTCACGGATGCCGTAGGCGATCGCCGCGGTGTCCACGCCGGAGAAAAGATCGCAGGTCGTGCCGTCGAAGACGAACAGCACGGCGCGGGTCCGCTCCAGGACACGGGCGACATGGGGGCGTACCCTCGTGCTCGTCAACCGGAATCCTCCTGATCATGGCGTCACGACCGATCGTAGGCGTTGCCTACAGCCCGAGGGCCGACGGAGCGGTGTGCGGCGACAACGCCTTAGATGATCACATGTCGCCGGCCTGCGACAACCGTCTGATCGTGGCAGGGCTCCAGGGATGAGCTACCTGTCCTTTTGCGCGTCGGGTGGTCAGGTGTCGTAGGAGCCGTCCCAGGGTTCGTAGAAGCCGAGGTCGTCCGGGTAGAGCTCGGCGTGTTCGGTGCCTTCGAAGGTCTCGATGACGAGGCCGAACAGCGCGCCGTCGAACTCGTGGCGGAAGGGGCGGATGGCGATGTCGTCGAAAGAAAATGAGCAAGTGTGAGGTGTCTCTGAACAGGTCTTTCTGACGCCGCTAGACGTCCGTGGACGATCTCGAACTGGCTACGGATCAGAAGGCGTCCGGCTGGTGTTCTGTTTGTCCCGGCTCCAGATTTCGGTGCACCGAGGGAGGTCCTTGATGCCTCCGCCTTCAGGGATCATGCCCCAGAGGAAGGGGGTCAGGTACTGAGGCGGTTCGCCCAAGAGGACGGCCAGGTCGTCCTCGGTGACGGTGAGGGTGAATGCCGAGCCTGGTTGCCCGGGGTGCCATCCCTGTTCGAGGGCTCGCCGGATGCACCCGGCGACGAGGACGGGGCGGACCGGGATCGCCCGTTCTCCGAGCCAGTTGTCCGGCCGGGCGCAGGGAAGTGACACCACGAGAACACGCCCCGGCTCATCGGCCCGCTCAACGGTGACGGTGAGGGGACTCCAGCCGTTGCCCTGGCGGTAGGTGGGCCTGTGCCGGATCCGCCAGCGGAAGGCGGTGCCGTCGACGGTGATGAGCCGTGACCCCTTCCTGGGCATCGTCACGGGCGCCTCCAGGCTTCTGCTCTGTCCGTGGGAGTACCAAAAGCAGCGAGAAATGACGCGACGTCCGCAAACGTAACCGCTGCTCATCCCCATGATCGAGTTGTTTTCGCAGGTGGCCTGATCACACATCGGAGATCACCCAGATCTACGAGGGCACCAACCAGGTCCAGCGCATGGTCATGGCCCGTCAGCTTCTGAAACAGCGCTCTGATCGGTGAGACCCCACTGCGGTGGGAATTCCGCTGAGCTCATTACCTTAGGGGCCGATCCGGGATGTTAGGGGTGGAGCGGTCGCCGATGCCCGAGTCATCGTGGAACCGGCATTCCACCCCATTCCGCGGAGAGGCCATGAGGCACGCCGTCGTCATCGGAGCCAGCATCTCCGGTCTGCTGGCCGCCGCCGCGCTCAGCAGGATCGCCGAGCGGGTCACCGTACTGGACAGGGACGAGTTGCCCGAGGAGGACGTTCACCGCCGCGGTACGGCGCAGAGCCGGCATGCTCACGGCCTCCTGGCCCGGGGTCTGGAGGTCATGGAACTGCTGCTGCCCGGTCTTACCGCCGAACTGATGGCCCGTGGGGCGTTCGACGGAGATCTGCAGGCCGACTGCCGGTGGATCAACGAGGGGCGCCGCCTGGCCCCGGCGCCGGGCGACATGCCCGGACTCCTGGTCAGCCGCCTGCTCCTGGAGGGCCAGATCCGGCGACGAGTGGCCGGGCTCCCCAGGGTGGAGGTGATCGGCGAGAGCCAGGTCTTCGACCTCACCCGCAGCGGCGACCGGGTCACCGGTGTCCGTCTCGTCTCCGATGAGACGATCAGCGCCGACCTGGTCGTCGACGCGTCAGGCCGAGGCTCACGCGCCCCGTCCTGGCTGGGCCGACTCGGCTTCCCCGTGCCCGAGGAGGATCGGGTCGAGATCGACCTGACCTACACCACTCGGGTGTTTCGCCGGAGTGCCGGCGACCTGGCCGGGGACCCGGTGGTCATCATGGCCGCGACCCGGGCGATCCCTCGTGCCGGGGTGGCGCTGGCCATGGAGGGTGACCGGTGGATCGTCACCATCGGTGGGTACGGCGACGCGCCACCGTCCGACTACGAGGGCTTCGTCGCCTACGCGAAGTCCCTGCCTGCGCCCGACATCCATGAGCTGGTCGCCTCGGCCGAGCCGCTCGACGAGGGGTGCCACCACCGTACGCCGGCCAGCGTGCGGCGGCGGTACGAGCGGCTGTCCCGCTTTCCCCGCGGCCTGGCGGTCGTGGGCGACGCGGTGTGTGCCTTCAACCCGATCTACGGCCAAGGCATGAGCGTGGCCGCGGTGGAGGCGCTGAGGCTGGGGGAGTGGGCAGGTCGGGAACGGCCGGCGGGCGAGCTGTTCCGGTCGATCGCCCGGGTGGTCGACGGGCCGTGGGACGTCGTGGTCAGCGGTGATTTGCGGCTGCCCGGAGTCCGCGGGCGGCGAACATCCAAGATCAGGATGATCAACGCCTACCTGGAGCGCTTCCACCGCGCCGCCGAGCACGACGTCGAGCTCGGCCGTCGCTTCCTGCGCGTGGCCAACCTCATCGACCCTCCGTCGGCTCTCCTGCGACCGGCCTGCCTGCTCCGCGTGTTCCGCGGCGCCGGCGCTGGCAGCGCGGGCGGCTCCGGCAGGGCCGGCGCGGATCGTCGAAACCCCGGAGCAGGCAGGGCGCAACAGCGATCAGGCGCCGGCGCCGCCTGATCGGCCGGCGCGGCGACGCCCGCGCTCAGCGTCGAGACCTTCCAGCTCCTCGATCGCTGCCGCGCGCTCGTCGTCGCTGACCGGGCCGTATTCTTCCTCCAGCCAGTTCACCGGTTCCAGCAACCGATCCCGGTCACGCTTGAAGCGCAGCGCCCCGATGACGTATGCCGACAGACCTCGCTCTGCCGCATCCACGCGAATCTCGTCATGGAGCTCCTCGGGGATCGTCACCGTCACCTTCTTGGTCGCCATACAAGAGATCATGCTCAAATATCAGGTTCCTTGGATGGGACTTTCCTTGAACGGCGTGCTACCGCGAGGTGGAGGCGATCGCGCGCATCACGTCGGGCTTGTTGGTGATGATGCCGTCCACCCCATAGGAGACCAGGCGGCGTGCGACGTCCAGGTCGTCCACGGTCCAGGTGAAGACCTCCATGCGGTGGGAGTGGACGCGCCGGACGTACTCCGGGGTGACATCGTCGTGCGGCGGGTTGATCTGGCTGGCGAAGTCCGCCAGTTCCGGGAGTTCCCCGGCCGTCGGCGTGCCGAGCAGACCGATCGGGATCTGGGGCATGAGCCGGTGGAACGTGCGCATCGAGTTCCAGCTGAACGACTGCACGATGAGCCGGCCAGGGCTCAGCCACGAGGGGTTGCGCCGCAGTTCGTCGGCGACGCGGGTCTCGATGCCCCGGTAGAGCTGCGGAGCCTTGATCTCCAGCAGCAGGCCGAGCCGGCCTCCGCTCATCGCGCGCAGCGTTTCTCCGAGCGTGGGCACCGGTTCGCCCTTGTATTTCGAGGCGAACCACGAGCCCGCGTCCAGCTTGCGGATTTCCGCGAGCGTGAGGTCGCCGACCCGCCAGGGGGCCTGGTCCGGGAAGACCTTCTCGACGTTGGTGGTGCGGGCCAGGGTCGTGTCGTGCATCAGGACCAGTTCGTGGTCCCTGGTCTCCTGGACGTCGAGCTCGAACATGTCGGCGTGCTGCTCGCGTGCCAGTTCGAAGGCCGCGATGGTGTTCTCCGGCGCGTACGCGGACGCTCCGCGATGGGCGACATCGGTGATCGTCGATGGAGGGGCGGCGGTCGCCGGGGGAGCGAGCGCCGCCAGGGCCGTCAGCGTGGTCGTGATGATGAGGCCGAGTCGTCGGAACATGGGTCTCCTCGGGCGTGGGAGGCGGCCTACGACTCGAAGTTGACGACCACATATGACGTTGAGTTGATAGGCGGGTAACTCGCTGGTGCCGAACGGATGAGCATTCGATCCAGACCCCGGCGCCCATGGCGGCCGGGGCCGTGCTCGCCACAGTGACGAAGATCGCGGCCATGCCGATCATCTGTCCGGACGGCCGGAGATGCGGGAGACGCGTGTTGTGGCGGAGCGGCCGTACAGGCCCCCTCGGTCGCCATGAACCCCCTATTCCAGGGCGCTGCCGAGGTTCGGACAGGATTCCAGGTCGATGCACAGGTGGTGGAGGGAGGCGGGGAACGCGTCGAGCTCGCCGTCCGTTGCCTCAAGGCGGTACATGATCGGCAACGCCGACGTCATCAGATGGATGAGCTCGGCGGCAGCGGTGGCGTCACTGAGCGAGTCCCATGACACGTAGCCGTTGCCCACACGTGCGTGTGCCATCCCGCTGGAGAGCTCGGCCGCCGCGTCGGTCATCATCGTGCGACAGACGGCGACCAGATCGAACCGTCGATCGATCGTCGGAAGACCGGCGGCGTCCTGGGGAAGCTCGTCGCGTGATTCGGGCAGGGGCACCAGGGGCACCAGGGGTGTCATGCGGAGATTCTGTCCCACCCGTGCAGCGGCCATGGGAGATATCAGAACATCATTCTTGAGCTCTGGGCGGGAGGTCTGACCGTGCTGGTCCGTCCGGACCGGCGCCCGGAGTTGTCACATCATCGGCCGCACCGGGTGCTCAGGCGGCGGAGTCGAGGGCTTCGCGCAGGCTGCCGCAGGTCTCGAAGTGCGAGTCGAGATTGGTGATCGTCAGAAGGTGGGTGATCATTCCAGGGCTCACCACCAGTATGAGGCGGCCATGAGTGTCCTTGATCCTCGCAAGCGCCTCCAGCAGGACACCCAGGCCCACGGAGTCGCAGAACGGCACCCCGGTCAGATCCATCACCAGGCACGGATGTCCCGGAACCTCAAGGGCGCGGTCCACCTCCGCGCGGAGCCGAGGGGCGGCCGTCATGTCCAGATCACCGGCCACCCGCACCACCTCGCACGGGTCCCTGTGCCATCTTTGAACATCAAATTTCGGAGTCACGATCGTCACCTCCGTGCAGGTTTACCTGCCCTTACAGGTGACTGTTATGCGCCCGGTTCACTTTTTGCAGATGTTCTCGGTCGCGGTTTTGGCCGTCGGCAGAGACGTCGAGGTGGGGGTCTGCGTCGGCTTGGGAGTTTCCTCCACGGTGACCTTCTTGGCTCCCGGATACTTCCGGCCGACGATCACTTCGACCCGGTCGCCGATGCCGTCCACCTGGCGCACCTCCGCCCCGGGCAGCGCGGCGGCAAGGGTCCGCGCCGAGTCTTCGCGGCCCGGGCCGTACCGGATGACCGTCTTCTCGTGGTCGCGCTCGCGGGTGTCGCCGGCGGCCTCGGGCACCAGGAACCCGGCCTTCTGCAGGTCGGCTCTCGTCCGCGAGCCGAGGCCGGTGATCAGGGTGCCGTTGAGCACCCTGACGGCGATCCGTGAGGGCGGCACGGTCAGCGCGGTGGCCGAGGCGGAGGGGGACGGCGTCGGCGCCGGTGTCGACGGTGTCACGCTCGCCGTGGGCTTGGCGGGCTTGATGAGCTGCTCGTCGGCGGCGATCCGGCGGAACAGGTCCTTGGCCCCCTCCTTGTCCCAGAGCACGGCAGACTCGCCGGTCGGGGTCTTGTAGTCGACGTCGGCGAGCGGGACCGTGGCGAAGGCCACGTCGTCGGTGGAGATGGCCTTGAGCTGATTGGCCAGGCCGAGCAGGTTCTTGCGGAGCGGGTCGTCCACGCGCAGCGTGCCGAGGGTGGTGTTGACGAACGCGGCGAGCTTGGCGGGGTTGGTCAGCGTGTCGCTGCTCAGGGCCCGGTGCAGCAGGGCCGAGATGACCTGCTGCTGACGGTCGATGCGGTCCAGGTCGGAGCGGGCGGTGGCCCGGGTGCGGGCGTAGGCGAGGGCCTTGACACCGTCGAGGGAGTAGGTGCCGGGCTGGAGTGTGAGCGCGGTCTTCGGGTCGTTGATCGCGACCGGGGTGCAGACCGAGACGCCGTCGAGCGCGTCGACGACGTCGATGAAGCCGAGCACGTTGACCTCGACGTAGTGGTTGATGGTCAGCCCGGTGGCGTTCTGTACGGCGCGCACGGCGAGCTTGGGGCCGCCGAGTTGGTAGGCGGCATTGATCTTGTGCATGCCCTGGCCGGGAATCGTCGTCCAGGTGTCGCGGGGAAGGCTGACCACCGTGACCTTCTTGTGATCCTCGGACAGGTGGACCACCATCATGGTGTCGGTGCGCTCACCGGACTCGCGGCCCAGTTTGAGCTGGTTCTGCTGCTTGCGGGTGAGGTTGTCGCGCTTGTCCACGCCGACGACGAGGATGTTCATCGCGCCCGTGGACTGCGACCCCGGCACGCCCGCGTCGACCGACTGGATCGTGAGCTCCGCGTAGTTCGTCAGCGACCACGACACCCCGGAGCCGCCCAGCACCAGGCAGGACAGCGCGCCGGCGATGACCAGGCCGCGGCGCCGGGAGCGAGCTCCCCTGACGGACCTGCGGTCACGTCTGGGATTCACCCGGACCTTGCCGTAGGCGTCACCGCCCACCTGCACACCCGAGTCCTCGTCTTCCGGGTCGCGCATGCGTGGCCCCCTAGGCTTCGGCTGGGTCGATGAGGTACCCGTTCGTACAGTAGCGTGAGCGACGCCATGAAGCAGTTCCCCGACTCGCCCGCGCCGGCGTCGTCTCCCGAGACGCGTGTCTGGCCGCCCATCTCCATCGTCATCCCGGTGCTGAACGAGGAGCGCCATCTGCGGGAGGCGGTGCGGCAGGTTCTGTCGCAGCGATACGCAGGACCGATCGAGGTCGTGCTCGCGATCGGCCCCTCCCGGGATCGCACCCAGGAGGTCGCGGACGCGATAGCGGCCGAAGATCCCCGGGTGACGGTGGTCCCGAACCCGACCGGACGCACCCCCAACGCCCTCAACGCCGCCATCCGCGCGTCCCGTAACGGGATCATCGCCCGGGTCGACGGCCACGCCATGCTCCCGGAGGACTATCTCCAGGTCGCGGTGGAGACCCTGGAGGAGACCGGTGCCGACAACGTCGGCGGCATCATGGCCGCCGAGGGTGTCACGCCGTTCGAGCAGGCCGTCGCCCGCGCCATGACCTCCAAGATCGGTGTGGGCGGGGCCCGGTTCCACACCGGCGGCACCGCCGGGCCGGCCGACACGGTCTACCTCGGCGTGTTCCGCCGTGAGGCCCTGGACCGGGTCGGCGGCTACGACGAGCACTTCCAGCGGGCCCAGGACTGGGAGATGAACCACCGCATCCGCGAGACGGGCGGCCTGGTCTGGTTCCAGCCCCGGATGCGCGTCTCCTACCGGCCGAGGCCGAACATCAGTGCCCTCGCCAAGCAGTACTTCCACTACGGCCGCTGGCGGAGAGTGGTCGCCCGCACCCACGAGGGCACGATCAACCTGCGCTACCTGGCGCCCCCGATGGCCGTGCTGGCCATTCTCGCCGGGCTGCTCGTCTCCCCGTTCTTCTGGCCGGGCCTGCTGATCCCGGGTGGCTACGTGGTGGCGATCCTGGCCGGTTCGGCGGTGACCGGCAGCGGCCTGCCCGCCGCCGCGCTCGTCCGGCTGCCGCTGGCCTACGCCACCATGCACATGTCATGGGGCTGGGGTTTCCTCACGAGCCCGAAGAGCCTCGCCAGGCCCCCGAAGACGCACGGCTGACCCGACCGCGCCGGAGGCGGCCTCAGCCGCCTCCGGCGCGGTCGTAGGCGCGGTTCACCGCGTCGTTGAAGCGGGTCATGGCGTCCGGGTGGTCCAGGCCGAGCAGGTAGGTCTTCAGCTTGCGCCGGGTGGCCGCGAGGACGTCCTCGTCGCCGTGCTCCAGAGCCTGGAGCACGGCGGGCAGCTCCTTGAGGTCCTCGGTGAGGAGATAACCCCCCTCCGCGCTCGGGTAGCGCTCGCGGAAGTCCTGCTCCGGCATTCCCGAAACGTTGGTCACCATGTACGGCTTGCCGCTGGCGATGAAGTCCGCCACCACGCTGGAGATGTCGGTGATCAGCAGGTCGGCCTGGTTGAAGCAGTCGTAGAGGGCCGGTTCCGGGGCGGTGACGGTCTGGTGCCTGATCGGCTCGGCGCGGGCCGTACCGGCGGGGTGGCGGGCGATGGACCGGGACAGCTCCGCCTTCTCCAGCAGTGCGCAGATCTGCCGGTGCGCGTGGCCCGCCGCCGGGTTGCGATAGCCGGTCAGCGGGTGAGGCTTGTAGATCACCCGGAGCGCCGGGCTGCGGGCGAGCAGGAGGCGGACGATCTCCGGGCCCATCGCGATGATCGAGGTGTGGAACAGGTCGTCGGTCCACCCCTCCCAGGTGGGCGCGTAGAGCACCGTGCGGTACGGCAGGCCCGGCCCGCAGGCGCGGATGCCGGTGAGCTGCGGACGGCCCACCTCGTGGATGTCCTCGTCCCGCACGCCCACCTGGGCGCGGAGATAGCGGTCGCGGCCGGCCTGCCCGGCCACCCAGACCTCGTCGTAGACCTTGGTGAACGGGTTGAACGACGCCTCCTTGTCGCTGTCCCCGTGCCCCACGAAGACGCTGCGCATCCCCTGGAGGCGGAGCATGTGGATGTTCTTGCCGACGTTGGAGGGGTACAGGCACACCCGCGCGGTGCGGAACGCACTGAAGCTCATCAGGTCGGCCGCCACCGGGATGCAGACCACCGGCAGCGAGGTCTCTCCCAGCACCTTGAGCATGTCCCGCTCCCGCAGCACCACCACGGCCGGCCGGTCGATCCGCTCCAGCGGGCGCAGCCACATGGTCGCCTGGTAGGCCGAGTCGTTCGGCCCGGAGAAGTAGAGGATCACCTCGGGCCGGTACTTTCCAAGGCTTTTCCCGACCGCTTTCAGCACCTGACGCCTGTTCTTGAGGGGCCGGACACGGAGCAGGTGGGGCAGCAGGCCGATCATTCCCGCGATTTCGAGGCCCAGCCCGATCGCCGCCCCGGCCGCACCCAGGTGGCCGGTGCCGCGCACCGCGTCCAGGGCCGCGCCGCCCACCGGCAGCATGTCGAGATAGAGGAAGCGCATCCCCTTGTAGTTGACCAGGACGTCCGGAGGCGGTGCCGGGATCCTCATCGCGTCGATGTTGCGGGTCAGCACCGGCAACTGGCTGAGGACGCGGTTGTAGAGGAGCGCCAGCCAGGTCTGCGCGGCCCGCGCGCCGTGCATCGCGAACAGCCCCACGGCCAGGGCCGCGAACCAGGGTGAGTCGGTGCCCGCCGTACGGGCGACGAGGAGGATCGCGGCCATCTCGCGGATCGCGAACCGCAGGGTGACGCCCATGTAGATCTTGCTCAGCAGATCGATCAGCGGGCGGGCCCGGCGCCTGGCGGCGATCTCCGCCGCGTAGGACACCACGCAGAGCGCCAGGAACGGCCACGGCCGGGGCCACACGGCCGTGATGATCAGCAGCGGGTACGAACCGAGCAGTGCGGCGCCCACCGCCGGCACACGAAGGTCACGCTTCACCTTCCGACGTTAACCCGTGTGCTGGCATTTGCCCTGGTAGGCGCGCTGTGTCAGGTTCCGTCGATGCGGACGTCGATCACGTGTCCGGTGAGGTCGGAGATGAGCACGTCCATCGACGTCTGGGCGACGGCGCGCGGTGAGAGCAGGGTATGCGCCGGTTCCTCACCGAACGCGCGGGACCGCATCGGGGTGCTGGTCCGTTCCGGGTTGACGCAGTTGACCCGCACGCCGTACTCGGCCCACTCGTCGGCGAGCGCCTGGGTCAGGTTGACCACGGCGGCCTTCGTCGAGGAGTAGAGGCTGTAGTCGGCCCGCCCCCGCGTGTAGGAGGAGGAGGTGTACAGCAGCAGGTGACCCCGGGTCTCGCACAGGTGGGGGATGGCCGCCCTGGCGATGTTGACGGGGCCGAGATAGTTCACGCCCACGGTCTCGGCGATCGTGGCGTCGTTGACCTCGCCGAGCTTGCCCATGTGGAGCACCCCGGCGGTGTTGACGACGTAGTCGATCCTGCCGGTCTCCTTGGCCACGTGGGCGAGCGCGTCGCTCACCGTCTGGGGGTCCTCGACGCGCACCCCGTTCAGGGAGCGCGAGAAGGAGAAGACCTCGGCGCCGTGGCGCTCGGCCAGGGCCACCACGTCGGCGCCGATGCCGTAGCTGCCGCCGAAGACCACCATGGTCCTGCCCTCCATCGCCTCCCGATAGGCGAGGGAGGAATGCTCGGGGGCACTGCTCGCGGCGAGCTGGAAGAGCTTGTCGGCGATGAACACGTCCACCGGGTGGGTGACCTTCATGTTGTGCTCGCTGCCCGGCACGATGTAGATCGGCACGTCGGGCAGGTAGCGCAACACCACCCCGCAGTCGTCGGTGGGCGGCTGCCGGTCGAAGTCGGGGTCGGCGAAGGCCCGCTCATAGGCCTCGCGGATCACCGAGAGCCGGAAACACTGCGGGGTCTGCCCGCGCCGCAGCCTGGAGCGTTCCGGGATGTCCCGGATGACTTCCCCGCGCGGGCCGGGGGCGGCGACCACGATCGTGTCCGAGCTCGGGATCGCCACGTCGACGGCGGAGTAGATCTTCAAGGCCTCCACGCACTCGGTGATGATCCGGGGCTCCAGCAGCGGCCGCACCGCGTCGTGCAGGAGCACGTTGCACTCCTGGGAGCCCAGGGCCTTCAGCGCCCGCCACGTGGTGTCGGTACGGCTCGCGCCCCCCTCCAGGATCTTGCTGACCTTCCTGAAGCCGTTGCGGGCGACGATGCGCTCCACGTCCTCGGTGAAGCCCGGAGTCATCAGCACGATGATCTCGTCGACCTCCGGGGCACCGCTGAACAGGGCGAGGGTGTGCTCAAGGATCGTCTTTCCGGCGATCTTGATGAGCTGCTTGGGGGTGTTGAGGCCGACACGCTGGCCGACTCCGCCGGCAAGGACGACCCCGACGGTACGAAGGCGTGGTTCAAGAGCGGCCAAGGTCAGCTTCCTTCAACAGTCTGGATATGGCGAGCGTAATGGTTGCGTACCCGATCGCGGATCGCGCTCCCGTGCTATCCAGTCAAGATCTCGCTACGCTAAGTGCGCACTCCCCGATTCGTACGGTGACCCCGTCGGATACGAAGGAGCCCGGTTTGCATGATTCTCGCGCTTCCGCAACGTCTGGAGCCTCCCAGACGGCCGCCGTCGTGCTCGCCACCACCGCGGCGGCGACTCTGCGCTGCCCCGAAGGCACGCTGCTCGACCGGCTGACCGGCCAGCTTCACGCGCTCCCAGTCGGAGACGTGCATGTGGTGGCCCGGTCCAGCGACGTCATCCACGCCCCCGGCGGCACCTACATGATCGGTTCAGAGGGGTCGCGCGGGCTCGCCGACGACCTGCGCAGAGTGGCCAAGGTGGCCCGCGCGTCCAGCGGCCCGGTGGCCGTGGTCGCCGGAGACCTCGTGGCCCACACCGAGGCGCTGGCCATGCTCCTGAAACACCCCGCCCGGGACACGGGCGCGCTGGTGGCCACGGACGGCGACGAGCCGGGGCCGTTGCACCCGCCGGTCAGGGTCGAGGGAGGCCTGGTGGTGGCCGCCGGCGGCTCGGCCGACGAGGTCCCCGGAGCCAACGGCACCTTCAGGGGCGCGTTCCAGGTGGGCCTGTCCGACCTCGTGAGCCTCGCCAAGACCGCGGACGCGCTGGCCGAGCGGTCCGAGACCGGCGGTTTCGGGCCGACGGACGGCGCGGAGGTCGGTGAGCTGCTCCTGGCCGGCCTGATCGGCTCCGGCGTCCAGGTGCGCGCGTCCGGGCTCGGGCGGCTGCACTGTGACCGGGTGGCCGAGCAGGAGAGCGCCGACTCGGCCGTGACCCGGCTGGGCGAGGTGGACGAGGCCAACGCCCGGCTGGACGCCGCGGTCAAGACCAACGACGGCTTCTTCACCACCTACTTCGTGAGCTCCTGGTCCACGCACGTGGTCAAACTGGCCGCCCGGCTGGGCCTGACGCCCAACGCGGTCACCGGGATCTCCGTCGGCCTGGCCGCGCTCGCCGCGCTCTGGTTCTCGGCGGGCGTCCGCCCGGCGCTGATCGTCGGGGCGGTTCTCCTCTACCTGTCGTTCGTCCTCGACTGCGTGGACGGCCAGCTCGCCCGTTACACCCGCGCGTTCTCCCCGATGGGGGCGTGGCTGGACGCCACCTTCGACCGCGTCAAGGAATACGTCGTCTACGTGGGCCTCGCCTTCGGCTACGCGGCGCAGCCGGGGGAGTCCGGCGGTGACCCGGACGGCATCTGGACGCTGGCCGTGGCGGCGATGATCATGCAGGCCATCCGTCACATGATCGACTTTTCCTACGCGGGGTCCCGCGCGGACGCGGCCGGGGCGAACCGGGCGGGCGTGACCTTCGCGGACCGGGCGGACGTGACCCGGGCGGATGTGACCCGGGCGGATGCGGCCCGGACCGATGTGACCCCGGCGGGCTGGACGGAGGCGATTCCGGCGGACTGGGCGGACGTGACCCCGGAAGACTGGGCGGACATGACCTCGGCGGGTCGGGCGGACGTGACCCGGGCCGGAGCGGCCGTCCCCGACACGCCCGCTGACCTGGCTGCCGTCCCCGACGCGCCCGCCGACGAGGTCGTGCCGCCTCCGACGCCGCCGGAGCGGCGGGCCGGGACGGAGGCCGGAATCGCCGCCGCGGAGCGGTATCTCCGCGACCGCCGGCGACCTGGAACGGGCCTGGCCGGCATGATCATACGGATGTCGCGGCACCTGGAGCGGCACTCCGTCACCCGATGGTTCAAGAAGATGATTGTGCTTCCCATCGGTGAGCGGATGGCTTTGATCGCGGTGACCGCCGCGCTGTTCGACGCGCGGGTGACCTTCGTCGCCCTGCTGGCCTGGGGCGGTGTCGCCGCCCTCTACACGCTCGTCGGCAGGATCGGCAGGTCACTCAGCCAATGACCGGGGACGACGGGCTCCGCGGCGAGCGGAGCGGGAGGCGAAACGCAGCGAGCATTCCGCGAAGCGAGTGAGGAGACGGGTTCGACCATGACTTCCGTGGAGATGACGCCGGTGCCGCGCAGCACCGTGGTGGCCTACCGGGACGACGGGGTGCTGTCGCGGGCGATGGGCACGCTGGTGCTCGGACAGCTCCCGCCACTGCCGCCCGCGCTGGTCGGGATGTTCGTGACCGGGGTGCTGCTGATGGTGGGCGTGGCCGGCACCGACGGCCTGGCGGTGTTCGCCCCGGCGGCGGCGCTGCTGCTGGCCGGCCCCGGCAGCTCACATCCCCACGACGGCCGGATCGACTGGCTGGTCCCGCCGATCCTGCGCCTGACCGAATACGGGTTCGTGGCCTCGGTGGGGTTCGCGCACGACGTGCCGCCCGGGTTGATCTTCCTGTTGCTCGGCGCGATGGCCTTCCACCACTACGACGTCGTCTACCGGGTGCGGCAGCGCGTCTATCCGCCGGCCTGGCTGGCGACGCTGGGCCTGGGCTGGGACGGCCGTATGCTGCTGATCGCGCTGGGCGGCCTCGTCGGCCAGGTGACGCTGGTGTTCGCCCTGCTCCCGCTGTATCTGTGGGGGCTCTTCGGGTGGGAGAGCATCACGTGCTGGCTGGCCGCGCCGCGCTCGGGGGCGGACGCGGCCGATCTGGGCGCGCACGACTGAGAACACCTGGCAAACCTCCAATTACACGATCAGGGCCTAAAGGCAACTAACCTTTGGGGCCAGGAGTGCCCGCCGAGGGGCTCACTTGGATGAGGAGTGCACGTTGCTGGGAATGGTGCTGGCCGCCGGGGCCGGACGACGCCTGCGGCCGTACACGGACACGCTGCCCAAGGCGCTCGTGCCGGTCGACGGTGACACCACGATCATGGACATCTCGCTGCGGAACCTCGCGGCGGCCGACCTCCGCGACGTCGTGGTCATCGTCGGTTACCAGGCGCAGGCCGTACACGAGCGGAAGGCCGAGCTGGAGCGGCGGCACGGCGTGAAGCTCACCCTCGTGCACAACGACAAGGCCGAGGAGTGGAACAACGCCTACTCCCTGTGGTGCGCGCGCGACTACTTCGACCAGGGCGTGCTGCTGGTCAACGGCGACACCGTGCACCCGGTCTCCGTCGAGGAGACGCTGCTGTCCGCACCGGTGACGAGTGACATCCTGCTCGCGGTGGACAACGTGAAGAAGCTCGCCGACGAGGAGATGAAGGTCACCCTCGACGAGAACGACCACCTCAAGCTGATCACCAAGCTGATGGACCCGGCCGAGGCCGCGGGCGAATACATCGGCGCCACGCTGATCCGCCCCGGCATCGGCGAGCGCCTCGCCGACGCGCTCCAGGCCACCTTCGAGCGCGACCCGCAGCTCTACTACGAGGACGGCTACCAGGAGCTGGTCGCCCGTGGGGAGAAGATCGCGATCGCCCCTATCGGCGAGGTCTCGTGGGTCGAAGTGGACAACCACGACGACCTCGCGAAGGCGCGGGAGATCGCGTGCCGATACTAGCCAGGATGCTGCCCGCCCCGCTGACCATGGAGGTACGGCGGGGCGCTATCGCGCAGCTCGGTTCGCTGCTCGCCGACAGCCGGGTGGCGACCTCCGGGCGGGTGGCGGTGGCGGTGGGCGTGGGCCAGGGAGACAAGATCGCCTCGGTGATCGCACCCTCGCTCGACGAGGCCCAGGTCTTCCGGGTGCCCGACGGCTCGGTGGACGCCGCGGTCGCGCTCGGCGCCGACCTGCGTAAGGGCGCCTACGAGGCGGTCGTCGGCATCGGCGGCGGCAAGACCATCGACGCGACCAAATACGCCGCGTCGCTCGCCGGGATCCCGATGGTGGCGGTGGCCACCAACCTGTCGCACGACGGGATCTGCTCGCCGGTGGCGTCGCTGACGCACGACGGGGGCAAGGGTTCTTTCGGCGTTCCCATGCCGCTGGCCATCATGGTGGACCTCGACTTCGTGCATGACGCGCCCGAGTCTCTGGTCCGTTCCGGGGTCGGCGACGTGGTGAGCAACCTGTCGGCGATCGAGGACTGGCAGCTGGGCAACGCCGAGCGGGGCGAGCCGATCGACGGCCTGGCCTGCTCGATGGCCCGCACCGCGGCGGAGGCGGTGATCGGCAGGTCGGACTCGATCGAGTCCGACGCCTTCCTGACCGTGCTGGCCGAGGCGCTCATCCTCTCGGGGATGTCGATGGTGATCGCCGGGTCTTCCCGTCCCTCAAGCGGTGGGGATCATGAGATCCTGCATGCCGTGGATCAGCTTTTTCCCGGCACATCCAACCACGGCGAGCTTGCCGGGATCGGTGCCGCTTTCTGCTTCTTCCTCCGAGAAGACTCCCGGAGGCTGACCCAGGTCGTCGACTGCCTGCGCGGGCACGAGCTGCCGGTCACCCCCGCCGACGTGGGGCTGACCGAAGACCAGTTCACCGCCGCGGTCATGCTGGCGCCCTCGACGCGTCCTGGGCGCTACACGATCCTGGAGCACCTGCGCCTGTCCGAGCCGGAGATTCGCGATCGGGTGGGGGACTATGTCCGGGCCGTCGGTCGCTGAGCTGCGTGCGGTGGCCCAGCCGCACTCGACCATGGGCCGCAACAGCGGCGAGCACTGGGCCGGCGTGCTCTACATGCGGAAGCTGTCGATCTACGTCACCTGGTTCCTCGCCAAGACGCCGATCACGCCCAACCAGACCACCTGGTTGATGATCCTGTCCGGGCTGCTGGCGGGCGGGGTCCTCGCGCTTCCCGGCGTCTGGGCCGCGGTCGGCGCGGCCCTGCTGATCCAGATCTACCTGCTGCTCGACTGCTCCGACGGCGAGCTGGCGCGGTGGACCGGGCGGACCTCCATCACCGGCGTCTACCTGGATCGGGTCGGCCACTATTTCGCCGAGGCCGCCCTGCTCATCGGGCTGGGCTTCCGCGCGTCCGAGGTCCTTCCCGACTGGTACACCGTGATGGGCTTCGCCGCCGCGCTCGGCGCCATCCTGATCAAGGCGGAGACCGACCTGGTCGACGTGGCCCGTGCCCGGTCCGGCCTGGTCGCGGCGACCGAGGCCGCGGCCGAGCAGTTCCGTTCGCGTGGCCTGAGCCTGGCCCGCAAGGCCGCCGCCGCCCTGAAGTTCCACAGGGTCGTCCAGGCGGTCGAGTTGTCCATCCTCGTGGTGGTCGCGGCGGTCTGGGATATGCTCAGCGGCGGTCTGGCCGCCACGAGGGTGCTCACGGTGGCCTGCGTGGTGGTCGCGGTGCTGCAGATGATCCTGCATCTGGTGAGCATCCTGGCGTCGAGGCGGCTCTCATGAGGAACCGGATGGCGTTGCGGTGCGTCCTAGGTGCGAACATCTCACTGTTTGGTGGGTGTTCGCCCTGGGTTCCGATACGCTTATTTCCTGGTAAAGCAGGAACCTCTAGCTATGCCCGCACTGCCCGCCACACAGACTCGGTGATCATGAAAGTATGCTCCGTACGTGCTCTCGACGCGTCAAGGCGATGACCCGTTGAAGATCTCGTGCGTCATCCTCACCATGGGCAACCGGGTCCCCGAGCTGGGCCGGGCGGTCGAGTCCGCGCTGAACCAGATCGACGGCGACGTCGAGGTGGTCATCGTCGGCAACGGCGCGGACGTTCCCGAGCTGCCGGTCACCGTGCCTCCCGGCTCGGCCGCCTCGATCAAGACCGTGCGCCTGAGCCACAACACGGGCATCCCGGCAGGTCGCAACCGCGGCGTCGAGGAGTGCTCGGGCGACGTGGTGCTCTTCCTGGACGACGACGGCTGGTACGGCGCGATGAACGTCGTCTCCCACCTGCGTGAGCGCTTCTCCACCGAGCACGATCTCGCGGTCGTCTCCTTCCGGGTCATGGACCCCGACGGAGGCGTCGGCCAGCGCCGCCACGTCCCCCGCCTGCGTGCGGGCGACCCCGGGCGGTCCTCCCCGGTCACCACCTTCCTGGGGGGAGCCTGCGCCATCCGCCGCTCCGCCTTCCTCCAGGTCGGCGGGCTCCCCGAGCGTTTCTTCTACGCCCACGAGGAGACCGACCTGGCCTGGCGGCTGCTCGGCGAGGGCTACCGCATCGAATACGACGCACAGACCGTCATGTACCACCCGCAGGTTCCGCCGACCCGCCACGCGGACTTCTACCGCCTCAACGCCCGCAACCGCGTCTGGCTGGCCCGCCGTAACCTGCCCTGGCCCCTGGCCGCGCTCTACCTCCTCAACTGGGTCGCCCTGACGTTGATCCGCGAGCGTTCCCGGCCCGCCCTGCGGGCCTGGTTCAAGGGCTTCGTCGAGGGCCTTCGCGAGCCCGCGGGCGAGCGTCGCCCCATGGGCTGGAAAACCGCCTGGCGCATGCTCCGCCTGGGCCGCCCGCCCATCGTCTGACGCCGGTACGGGGCCGGGAGACGCCCGGCCCGCGACCACGTTTCCGAACGGTGAAGCGACCCCGTCCCCGAACACCTTCTCGTGGCGCAGGTACGGCAGGGCCCGGACGCGCGATCGCCGGATGAACGACGGGACATGCCGCTAGATTTCGTGTTCCGGCCTTGTTCGAGTGGGTTTTGGGGCCGGAACCCGAACGATGGCTCCATGGGCGCCGCAGGGGCGCCGCGAAAGGTTCCGGCGTGGACGTCTACACCCTTGGCGAGGCCTTCGCCGTCGTCACCAGCAGTCGGGTCCGTCACGAGCACGAGGCCAGGCTGGACGTGACGGGGGCCGAGTTCATCGTCGCGGTCGGGCTGGCCCGGCTCGGGCACGAGGTGGCCTGGCTGGGCAAGGTGGGCGGTGACGAGGCGGGCGCGCGGATCCTCACGGTGCTGCGCGGGGAGGGCGTGGACGTCTCGGACGCGCGGGCGCAGGAGGGGTCCCCGACCGGGATGCTCCTCAAGGAGGTCAGGGCCGGGCAGGAGGCGAAGACGACCTACTACCGGACGGGTACCCGGCTCGCGCAGGGAAACGTCCCCGTGGACCGGATCGCGGGCTCCCGTTTCCTGCACGTCAGCGGGATCACCGCCGCGCTGAACGCGCGCGACGCCATGCACGCCGCGGTGCGGGCGGCGCGAGCCGCGGGAGTCACCGTCTCGGTCGCCGTCGACTACCGCGAGCAGCTCTGGCCGGACCTGAGGGAGGCCACGGAGGAGCTCGGCGCGCTGGCGTGCTCGGCCGACGTGCTGTTCGTCCGGCAGAGCGAGCTGGACCTGGTCAAGCCCGCTCTCACCGGGGATCGGGAGATCATCGTGATGCGGGGCACCCGAGGCGTGAGCGTCCGGGTGGACGGCGTCCGCCACGACCTCCCGCGCCCCGCCACACCCGTGGTCGACCCCGGAGGTTCGGAAGAGGCCTTCGTCGCGGGCTATCTCAGCGCGCTGCTGGAGTACCTGCACCCCGCCGACCGGCTGCGCAGGGGAAACCTGCTGACGGCCTTCGCGGCCTCGGGACCCAGCGACTGGCAGGGGCTCCCCACGACGGCCGAGCTGCCGCTGCTGGAAATCGAGGGCTAGCGGACCGGCAGGGGGCCGGCCTACAGCTCCTTCGCCTCGCCGAAGGTCATGGTGAGGTGGGAGGCCGTGGTGGTCATCAGGGCGCGTTTGGGCAGCCCGAGCTCGCTCAGCTCCTTGGCCACGGGGTGGTTGCCCAGCCGGATCAGGGCACCACCGGGGCGCACGCGGACACTGCGGGGGGACATCGACCAGGAGGTGCGCCGGGTGACGCCCTCCAGGTGGCTGTAGGCGTCGACGGGGGCCATCGTGCCGCGGGCGGGTATGGGAGTGCCGGGTTTGATCAGCAGGTCCAGCACCAGACGGTCGTCCTTGCGGACGATGCACCGCTTGTAGGGGGACGACAGCCGCAGGTCGATGTCCGCCAGCTCCTTGGGAAAGCCCCAGATCGCGCGGCCCGCCTCAAGGGTGAACCCCTGGTCGACGGGAAGCCAGTGGACGAACGCCCCCGCCCCGGTCCTGCGCAGCTCGGACAGGCCCGCGCGCACCCCCCGCCGGAGCGGTGGCGCCGAGCCGGGCGGCCGGACCAGGAAGGCGACGCCGAACTCGCGGTAGGCGTCCAGATCACCGTCGGTGTATTCGGCGAACACCAGCGAGCAGAGGGCCTTGCCGGGCAGCACCTCGGCGACGTCCAGCCCCGAGTAGGCGATCACGGCTCGGGCCGCGTCGGCCCGGACCAGGTAGGACGCACTGCAGATCGCGGCGTCCCGGACACGCACCGGCATTTCGATCTCGCGTCCCTGGATCAGATGGCGTGCCATGCCTCCAGTACACCAATCTCCTGTCCGGACGTCACTGGTTTGCCCGCCCATTCCTCCAGTTGTCCGACGAACTCGCCCGCGTGGTCAGGCCAGTTGTAGCGGAGCGACGCCTCCTCGTAACCACGCGCGCCCATCGCCGCGGTTCCTCCGGGATCGTCCCGCAGGGCCAGTACGGCGCGCAGCACCGCGTCCACGTCCCCGAAGGGCACGACGACGCCGCAGCCGACCTGGTCGATCATCGAGGCGGCCGCCGGGAGCGGTGTGGTGATCACGGGCAGCCCGCGGGACATGTACTCGACGACCTTGGTCGGCATCGAGTGCCGGTAGTTGGGCACGTCGTGCAGGAGCGACATCCCGGCCAGGGCCCCCTCGGCCATCCGCAGCGCGTGCTGGTTGGGCACGTAGCCGTACCAGTCGAGCAGCCCCTCCCGCTGCGCGTCCCGCAGCAGCGGCCGGATCTCGATGTCGGCGGCGCCCACCAGGTCCATCCTGATCCCGTGCGGGAGCAGCCGCCGGGCCAGCTCGATCAGCTCCGCCGCACCCCTGGCCCGGGAGAGCTGGCCCACGTAGATCACCCGGTTGTCGCCGGGCGGGGGAGGCGGCCGCCGGGGGACGTAGGTGGTGTTGAGCACCACGGGATGGGGCTGGGCGAACCGCTCCCGGTAGGACTCCTCGGCGAGGATCAGGCGGAGGCGGCGCTCCGCGCGGGCTTCGACCCGGTGGATCAGCGGCGGCAGGATCCGGCGCAGGGGCTCCGGGAGGTACGGCTTGGCCTCCAGCGCGGCGGCCGTGTCCTCGTGCACGTCCCACACGGTGGCGGGACGGCGCCTGGGCAACCGGAACAGCAGCTCGATGTCATGGACGATCAACAGGTCGGCGCCCTCGGCTCCGCGCTTCAGGGCCCCGCGGGCGGCCTTCAGCGCACGCCTGCGGCGACGGCCGACCGCGCGGGGGACGTCGATCGCCCGGATCCGGGGATCGGGGGTGACGTTGCAGTCGGTGAAGGGCGCGACATAGGTGATGTCGTGCCCTGCATCGAGGAGCGCCCGGATCTGTCGGTGCATGATCCGGGCGTCTTCGGGGTGATGAACGATTGTCCCGACACATACCCGCATATGCCGATGCTGAGTGTCGGTTCCGTCATCACCGGATGTGTTGAGTTAATTACCGGGGAACTGCCGCTGAACTCTCCCTGCGGGCCGGGCCCTCGGCGGGCCGGCGGTAGAGCCAGACCAGGCGGGGCTCCAGCAGCCACTTGAAGAGCGTGCGGGTCGTCGGCAGGCACAGGACGATGGCCAGCACCACCGAGCTCGACATGATGGCCAGCACGCCCAGCGGGCCGTACAGCCAGGGGAAGCTCAGCCAGCCCTGGTCCTTGGCGATGACCACCACGACGCCGTGGAGCAGGTATGCGTAGAGCGTGCGGGTGCCGAGGTCGGAGAACCAGGTCTCCCGCCGGGGGATCAGCGCGAGCAGCGCGACCGACAGGACCAGCGCCGCGACCAGCATGGCGGCGCGCACGCCGAGACCGACCCACCAGGTCATGTCCATGGACTTGAAGCTGTAGCGGAAGTAGACCGGGTCGAGTCCGATGCGCGGGGCGACGAAGATGGCCACCCCGACGGCGGCGATCATCGTGATCCCCGAAACGATCTTTACCCAGAGCGGCTTGAGCAGGTCGAAGTGCTCCGGCTTGAGCAGCAGGCCGAGCACGTAGAACGGGAGCAGGCCGAAGAAGCGATCGAGGCTGAAGTCGCCGGAGATCTCCGAGAACCCCGCGACCAGGCAGATGATCACCGCGACCACCAGCGGCTGCCGCATCCGCGTCCAGATGGGCGTGGAGATCCGCCAGAGCACCAGGGCGAGCAGATACCAGTTCAGCCAGGCGGGGTCGATGATCGTCAGGGTCCACTTCTGGCCCAGCCCGAAACGGAGCAACGCGTAACCGATCTCGACGACCACATAGGGGACGAGCATGGTGTCGACCAGCTTGTTGATCTTAGCGTTGGAGTTCCAGAAGTTGCGGCCGAGATAGCCGCTGATCAACACGAACGCCGGCATGTGGAACGTGTAGATGAACAGGTAGGCCGACTTGGCGGAGTGCGCGGCCAGGGTGGGCACCAGCGAGTGCCCGGCCACGACCAAGGCGATCAGAACGAACTTCGCGTTGTCGAGGTAGGGGTCGCGCTTCTTCCTGCCGGGGGGAGTAGGAGGCTCATCCGGCTGCTGCTCCTGCACCGGGTCGGAGAACTGGCTCCAGTACGGCGACTCGGGCGCCCGGCTGGAGTTCTCCCAGTAGGAGAACTCGTGCTCGGAGGCGGTCCGCGTCTCCTGCGGCTGCCTCAGGGGAGTCGCGGGCGCCCACGCGGGCGGTCTGGCCGAGGCATGGGGGGCGCCGGTCTCGGGCGACCACGCCGGATCCAGCGGGTCCAGACGTCTCGCGGCGGGCGCGCCCGCGGGCGCCGCGTCCAGGGGGCTTCCGGGGGCGGACGGCCGCGCGTCCGGGTACGGCGTGCGCGTCTCCCTCGGGAGGGACGGCTGGGTGTCCCAGCGCGACGTCGGGTTTCCCGCGGCGGGCGGCTGGGTGTCATACCGGCCGGATGCCCGCGCCTCCTGGGTGTCGTTCCAGTGCGGTGCCCGGGCTTCCTGGGCGGTGGGCGGCTGGGTGTTCCAGTGCGGTGCCCGCGCCTCCTGGGCGGCGGGCGGCTGCGGCTCCTGGTACGCCTGGTAGCCCCATGCGGTGACCTCGCCGGGGTCTTCGTCCGAGCCTTGCCCGTCCCGCTGGGTTCGCCAGGTGGAGGTGGCCGGGCGCTGGTCCGGCGGCTCGGGCCAGGAGGCCTGGTCGGGTGGGGATGCCTTCGCGTATTCGGGCATCGGCCACGGGGCGGGCGCCCGGCCCTGTCCGTCGGCGGACCTGCCGGTGCCGGCGTCGGGGGCGCCGTTGTCCCGGGGGGTCGGTACCTGGAAGGGGGGTCGGGGATCGCTCACGGGGAAGACGCTCAGCTATCTGTCGGAGACTGGGAGGAGTCGGACACGCTGACGAAGACGCCCATGGGTCGCCGGGGTGCGGCCAAGTGCGATTCGCCTCACCGACCTGAACACCCTAAACCGACGGCCCACCGTCTGTCGCACGGTGCCACGGGTTCCCGGGGAATCGTGACTCCCGGGCCTGCGGGGCCGTAAGGCGGGCGGTAACCCGCCCGTCTTACGGCCGGGGGTTACTACTGACAGGGGTCGGTCTTGCTGTCGACCACGTCGCCCTTGATGGAGTCAGGGCTGGGAGCCCGGACGCCCTTCCAGTCGTCACCGATGATCAGCTGGACGACCGGGCCCTGGATGGGCGCCGTGGCCGGGATGGTCGACACGTAGTTCTCCACGCTGGCGGGTTTCACCTTGCCCGCGACCGGGGTGAGCGGGTCGCCGGAGAGCCTGGGGGCCAGGGCGCCGGCGTAGTCGGCGCCCTGGGCGTCCTTCTTGCCGTATCGCAGGGTCGTGGTGGGCACGTTGCCGGTCGCCGGCCGGGCGTTGCCGACCTGGATCACCTTGAAGCCCTGGTCGGCCAGTTTGTCGGCCACCTCCTTGGCCACGCCCGGCTTGTCGGTGCCGTTGAAGACCTGCACCTGGACCAGCTCGTGCTTGATGGCCGGCTTGGTGGAGGCGTTGGGGGTCGGGCTGGCGGTCACCTCGATGTCACTGCGGATCGACTCGAACAGCCGGTCGGAGTCGGGGTGCTTCCAGACGACCCGGTTCTTGTCGGCGGGGTCCGGGCCCCATGGGATGGTGGTGGCTTTCAGCCCCTTGGCGGTGAGGGCCTTCGCGCTCTGGGCGATTTCCAGCAGGCGCGTGGTGTCGAGGTTGCGGTCCATCGTCACCGAGGAGGTGGCGGCCTTCAGGAAGCCGGTCAGCTTGCCGATGTCGGTGAGCAGGTCGGAACTGGTGGCCTTCTTCATCACCTGGTTGATGAAGATCTGCTGGCGCTTGATCCGGCCGATGTCGCTGCCGTCGCCGAACCCGTGGCGGGCGCGGACGTAGGCGAGGGCCTGCTCGCCCTTCACGGTCTGCCTGCCCTTGGGCAGGTCCAGCTTGGCCTGCTTGTCCTGCACGTCTTTGGACAGGCAGATCTCGATGCCGCCGAGGGCGTCCACGATGCCCTTGAACCCGGCGAAGTCGACCTTGACGAAGTGGTTGATGTGGATCTGGGTCAGCGACTCGATCGTCCTCCACGTGCAGACGATACCGCCGTCGTTGAAGGCCGCGTTGATCTGCTTGACGCCGCCGGGGACCAGTGCCTTCGTCCTGGGGTTCTCGCAGTTGGGGACCTGGACCATGGAGTCGCGGGGGAAGCTGAGCAGGGTCGCCTTGTCGCGGTTGGGGGAGAGGTGGAGCAGCATGATCGTGTCGGTCCGCTCGCCCTCGTTCTCCATGTGCTGGCCGTACCTCTTGTTCCCCGCGCCTTTACGGCTGTCGGAGCCCACGATGAGCACGTTGAGCGCGCCGGTCTCCGGCGGGCGGTTCGCGCCGAGCTTGCTCTCGACCTCCTCGCGCGTGATGTTGCCTTCGAGGTCGCGGTAGAACTTGTAGCCCGTGAGAGTGCCGATCACCAGGACGCCGGTCACCCCGATGCTGATCCAGGCACCCATGCTCAGCCGGTTGGTCTTCCGACCGGCCCGGCGGGGCGGCCTGCCGTACGACTCGGGCTGCTTGTCGGGGGGAGGTCCGCCGTCTCCACCGGCTCTCCGGGCCGCCCGGCGGCCGGGGAGGGTGGGTTCGGCCTGGCGGTCCCTCACGGCGACTTGCCGATGGTCGCTCATGCGATCTCCTCGCCTGGCGGCAATGTCCGCTGCTGGTTCAGCTCGCTCATTGCGCCCAAAGAGTAGGTCACGAGGCGAGTGCCGCGAGCCATGATGATGCGAATTTGGTCATGGCTCCTCCTTGCAGCCCCCGTGGTGATCTGGCGGCCCAGCATACTCAAATGCGGACATTTCTTGGAATGTTGTAGAGCTGAGGTTTACTCCCAGCAAGGGTTGCTGCCAGGCATACGGCCGGTACGGCGGGCAGGACGTAGCGGTAGTCGAACTCCGCGACCGCGGCGGGCATGACGAGCAGCACCGCGGCCGTCATCCAGGGCAGTGCCCATGCCGCGGGGGCGGGCCGCAGCGGCAGGGTCCCCGCCGGGGAGGACGGCCGGAACCGCCGCACGCCCGCCGCCACCGGCGGGACGAGCAGGATCACCAGCACCGCCGCGCCGGGCAGCCCGGCGACGCGCTGATAGGCGCGCATCCAGCCCGCGTAGGGTTCGACGATCCGGGGGGCGATCGGGCCCTGCTCGTAGCGCTGGGCGAACTCGGCGCCCACCGTGGCCGGGTAGCGGCCCGGCGGCGCCGGCGGCGTCACGGGGAACTCGTAGTGGTCGTAGATCTCCCGATCCGGGTAGACCGGGCGGTCCAGGGTGAACGAGCGAGCCAGCTCCGAGGTCACCGAGCCCAGATAGGCGAGCGGCTGGCTCTGGATGGCCAGCGACGCGAATCGCCCGGCCAGCGTGTCGTTCTCCTTGGTGAAGGTGATGCCGGGCAGCTTCACCAGCGGTGAGTCCTGGGCCCAGATGTATTCCTGCGCGGGGGGCCGTCGCTCGGGAGGGCGGGGGTCGCAGAGCACGGCCAGGTCCGGCGGAGGCCTCATCGCCGCACAGTCGGCGAAGGTCATCGTCTTGGCGTAGAGGAAGACACCGTTCGCGCCCACCAGGCCGACCCGCTGGTAGGTCGTGTAGAACCAGGCCCCGTAGCCCAGGATGGGCACCGCCGCCGCGGCCAGCATCACCGCGGCCGTCAGAACCCTGCCACGCGCCCGGTAGATCAGCCAGCCCGCGAAGACCGCGACCAGTGGCAGCCCGACGGTCCTGGTCAGCGTCGCGGCCGCGAGCAGCAGCCCGATCCCGCACGCCGCCGCGACGGCCGCTCCCGCCCGGACCTCGTTCCCGGCTTCCGCGCGCTTCTCCTCACCCTTCTCCTCGGCCTTCTCCGGCTGTTCCCGGCGCTGCCCAGCGGCGGGTGAGAGGGCCAGGCAGACCGCGGACATCACCAGCGCGGTGAACAGGGTGTCGGAGACCAGCAGGTGCTCCAACTCAATCTGATAAGCGTCCAAAAGGGAGGGAACGGACGCGAGTACCGCGGCCCAGCCGGGGACGCGCAGCCGCCGGGCGGTGACGTAGACGAGCACGCCGACCAGGAGTCCCAGCAGGTGCTGGACCAGCGCGACGAAGGCGAAGCTGTGGAACGGTTCGAGCAGTCGCAGGAACATCGAGTATCCGGCTGGGCGGACCAGGTCGGGCCGGGGCCGGAGCGCCGTGACGACGTAGGTGTAGGAGTCGGGGAACCAGAGCGCGGGCCGGTACCCGAGCATGGTGATCACCCGCAGGACGGTCCCGAGGCCCACGACCCCCAGGAACCACCGGTGCCGCCGTGCCCACCCGCCCACTCTTCGCCCCCTTCGCGCGCTGCGCGTACGCTACCGGCTTCCATCGGGGCGTCGCGCGCGCTCAGCGCCGTCGCGGCGGCCTGCCACTACGCTCGGGACCAACTATGAGGATCACGTGGTTGGATCGCGCGCGAAGGCCGTCGGCGGGCCGGGTGCTCGCCGTGGTGTCGGTCGTGCCCGCGCTCGTGCTGGCGGGCTGGCTGCTGGCCGGGTTGCCGCTGCTGCTGCTCGGCTGGTTCCGGCCGCTCGTCGCGGTGCCGCTGGGCCTCGCGGCCGTCGCGCTCCTGTGCCGGTACGGCCTGCGCCGCCTGCCCGAGACCGTCGAGGCGACCGCCTGGCAGACGGCCGCGGTCGTCGCCGTCGCGTTGGCCGCGGGGGTCTTCAACGGACTGCTCCACAGCGAGCAGCTGGTCGTCCGCCGTGACCCCGCCACCTACGCGCAGACCGCCATCTGGGTGGCGGGCCACGGCTCGCTGCCGATCCCGCATCAGGAGGCGGCCTTCGGCGGGGCGGACGCGGCGCTGCGCTTCGACAGCGCGGGCTTCTACGACTTCGGCGGCGCGATCGTGCCGCAGTTCATGCCGGGGCCGCCGCTGATCCAGGCGGTGGGGCACTGGCTGGGCGGCCTTTCCGGCCTCCTGCTGACGCCGGCGCTGCTGGGGGCCCTGGCGGTGCTGGTCCTGGCGGGGGTCGTCGCCCGGCTGGCCGGCGGACGCTGGGCCGCGCTCGCCGCGCTGGTGTTCGCGGTCAGTCTCCCCGTCCTCTACACCTCGCGCACCACCTTCAGCGAGATCCCGTCCCTGGTCCTGCTCTTCGGCGGCCTCGCCCTGCTTCTCGACGCCCAGGTCAGGCTCCGCTCCGGCATGACGGGCCTCGGCTACCTGCCGTCCGTTCCCTCCGGCGAGCAGCCGGGACTGGTCCGCTCGGCCCAGTCGGACGGCGCCGTGGTCGGAGCGGTCCTGGCCGGTCTGGTGTTCGGGCTCGCCGTCCTGGTCAGGATCGACGGCCTGCGCGACGTGCTTCCCGTGCTCGTCTACGCCGGGCTGCTGATCGCCCTGCGCCGGGTCGGCGACCAGGGGAAGGGCAGACTGGGCGTTCCGCTGCTCTGCGGGCTGGTGGTGGGGACCGGCCTGGGGTTCGCGGGCGGCTACCTCCTGTCCAGGCCCTACCTGACCTATCTGTCGAGTTCGCTCAAGCCGCTGCTGGCCATCTGCGGCGCGGTCCTGGTGCTGACCCTGATCGCCACGGCTCTCGCCCCGCAGCTCGCGGCCGTCCTGCGGCGGGCCGCCGGGATCCGGTGGCTGCCGGAGATCGCCGGTGGCCTGGTCGTCCTGCTCATGGCGGCTTTCGCGGCCCGGCCATGGCTGCAGACCGTGACCCGGCAGCCGACCAACTCGGCCGACCGGCTGAACTTCCTGTTCATCGAGATGACCCAGCGGTCGAACGGGCTGCCGGTCGACGGCTCCCGGCTCTACTACGAGAATTCGCTCTACTGGGTCATCTGGTACGTCGGCGTCCCCGTGGTGGTGCTGGCCACGCTGGCCGGAGCCCTGCTCACCCGCAGGCTGGTCAGGGGGAACGGTTTCGGCTGGCTCCTGCCGCTGGCCGTCATCGGCTGGACCACGGTCACCACGCTCTACCGCCCGGCCATCACCCCCGACCACCCCTGGGCCTCCCGGCGGCTCGTCCCCATCGTCATCCCCGGCCTGATCCTGCTCGCCGTCTGGGGGCTGCGCTGGGTGCGGGACAAGGCGCGCCGGATGGGGTACGGCCCGGCCGCCCAGAACGGCCTCGCCGCCTTCGGCGCGGTGCTCCTCCTCGTCCCGCCCGCGATCACCTCCATCGGGACCGCGTTCACCCCGGTCGAGCGCGGCGAGCGCGCGGCGGTCGAGGCGGTGTGCGCGGCCATCCCGGAACGGGCCTCGGTACTGATCGTGGAGCGGGTCACCAGCGAGCGGTTCCCCCAGGTCATCCGGGGCACCTGCGACGTCCCCACCGCCAGCGTCAGGGTCCGCCGGGGTACCGACGTCCCGCGCCGGTCCGACGTCACCCGCCTGATCGACCGCACCCGCGCCGCCGGCCGCGTCCCGGTCCTCCTCGCCGTCAAGCCGGACCAGCTCTCCCGGTACGGCAGGCCGGTCCAGGTCATGAAGCTCCAGACCCGCCAGGACGAGAGATCGCTCGTCGATCCTCCCAACGGCACCTGGTCGCTGTACATGGACCTCTGGATGGCCGTCGTCTGACGAGGATTCCCAGGCCGGGGAGGCGGTGTCCCCGGACCGTCCCGGACCGCCTCGGACCGCCCCGGGCCGCCGCACCGGCGGCCGGGGAGGACCCCGGCACACGTCCGTGTGAACCTTGAAGGAGACGATGTGGGTTCAGCTCTCAGCCGGGCAGAGTATCCTCGCCCGACGTGAGCACGCCCGAGACCTCCGAGAGTGGATCAGCTGTGGACGCAACACCGTACGTCACGATCGTCCTGCCCTGTTACAACGAGCAGGACCATGTCATCGACGAGGTCGAGCGCATCTGCGAGGCCATGGACCACAGCGGTTACACCTATGAGCTCGTGGCCGTGGACGACTTCTCCACGGACGAGACCCTGGCCAGGCTGCAGGAGGCCGCCCCGCGGTTTCCCAACATGCGGGTCCGGGCCTTCCACCGCAACGGCGGGTCGGGCACGGTGCGCAGGATCGGCACGCAGGAGGCCCGCGGCGAGATCGTCGTGTGGACCGACGCGGACATGACGTATCCGAACGAGCGCATTCCCGAGCTCGTCCAGATCCTGGAGAAGGACCAGACGGTCGACCAGGTCGTGGGCGCGCGGACGACCGAGGAGGGCTCGCACAAGTTCCTCCGGGTGCCGGCGAAGTGGTTCATCCGCAAGGTGGCCGAGCGGCTGGCGGGGCAGAAGATCCCCGACCTCAACAGCGGGCTGCGGGCGTTCCGCAAGTCGGTGGCCAGGCCGTACCTGCGGCTGTTGCCGCCCGGGTTCTCCTGCGTCACCACGATCACGCTGTCGTTCCTGTCGAACCAGCACGACGTCTACTACCTGCCGATCGAATACAGCAAGCGGGCGGGCAAGTCGAAGTTCAGCTTCATCTCCGACGCCTACCGCTACATCCTGCAGGTCCTGCGGATGGTCATGTACTTCAACCCGCTCAAGGTCCTCATGCCGCCCGCCATCTGGCTGGTCACCATCGGCTTGGGCAAGGGAATCTACGACAACATCAAGACGCCGTTCTACCTGGCCAGCAACACCATCGTGATCTTCCTGTCCGGCCTGCTCATCGGCTCGCTGGCGCTGCTGGCCGACCTCATCGTGCGGTCCAGGAACGAGTAGCCGATGCGGATCGCGATCGTCGGGCCGACCCACCCCTACAAGGGCGGCGGAGCCGCGCACACCACCGAGCTGGCCCACCGCCTGCGGGCCGCCGGGCACGACGTGGTGATCGAGTCGTGGAAGGCGCAGTACCCGTCCTTCCTCTATCCGGGTCGGCAGACCGTGGACACCCCCGCCGGAGCCCCGTTCCCGAATGTCCGCCGTGACCTCGACTGGCGCCGTCCGGACGGCTGGATCCGCCGCGGCCGGCGGCTCGCGAGCGCCGACCTGGTGATCCTCACCGTGCTCAGCCCGGTGCAGGTGCCGCCCTACCTGGGCATCCTGTACGGCCTGCGCCGCCGGACCCGGGTCGTCGCGCTCTGCCACAACGTGCTGCCCCACGAGCGCAAGCCGTACGACACCCCGCTGATGAAGGCGCTGCTGCGCCGGGTGGACGGGGTGCTCGCCCACTCCGAGCAGCAGGCCGGGCTGGCTCGCGGGCTGACGTCCGCGCCGGTGACGGTGGCCGAGATGGCGCCTCACCTGCCGGTCGGGCCCCAGGAGCGTCGCGGCGACCGGGCGGTGACGAACCGGCTGCTGTTCTTCGGCCTGGTCCGGCCGTACAAGGGGCTGGACCTGCTGATCCGCGCGCTGCCCGAGGGCGTCTCGCTGCGGGTCGCCGGGGAGTTCTGGGGCGGCCTGGAGGAGACGAAGGCGCTGGTCGCCGAGCTCGGCCTGACCGGCAGGGTGGAGCTCCGGCCGGGCTACGTGGCCGACGACGACGTGCCGGAACTGTTCGCGGACGTGGACGCGCTGGTCCTGCCGTACCGCAGCGGAACGGCCAGCCAGCAGGTGTGGCTCGGCCACGAGCACGGGGTGCCGGTGATCGCCAGCCGGGTGGGGACGCTCGGCCACCACATCACCGACGGGGTGGACGGGCTGCTCGTCGAGCCCGGCTCGGTGGAGGACCTGCGCGCGACGCTGACGGCGTTCTACCGGCCGGGCGAGCCCGAGCGGCTGCGCGCCGGAGTCAAGGCCGTGGACCCCGAGCCCTACTGGGCGGCATACGTGGACGCCCTGGTCTCCACGGGAGCCTGAGCCCCGCGGCCGAGGAGCCAGCCGATCCCGGCCCAGGCCACGTCGGTGAGGGTGAAGGCCAGCCGGGAGACCAGGGCGACGACCCCGGCTACGGCCACGGCCGAGACGACGCCGCTCGTGCTCAGCGCCGGTGCGATGACCGCGACCATCGCGGCCTCCCGCACGCCCACCCCCGCGGGGACGATCGCGACCAGCAGGCCGGTCGCCCAGGCGAAGGCGTAGGCTCCGGCACTCAGCGGGTAGAACGAGAAGCCGCCGGTCAGGTCGCCGAGGACGAGCCAGGCGTGGAGCCCGTAGACCAGCCAGCCGAGGATCGTCCACGCGACGGTGGAGAGCAGGACGCGGCCCGGCAGTACCTGCTCGATGGGGTCCTTCCGGGCGATCCGCAGTGCCAGGTTCAGGCCCCAGGTGAGGACTCTCGGGTGCAGGCACACGATGATCACCGGGATGATCAGGGCGAGATACCACGTGCGTTCCGCCACCGACCTGGCGGTGAACGGCAGCGTGGCGGCGGCGAGGCCGACCGCGCAGCCCAGGGAGATCACCAGGGCCAGGGAGGTGGCGCTGAAGGTGCGCCGCGGCGGGCAGCCGTGGTCGCGGCCCAGCTCCATCATCGCGGCGTAGGCCCAGACGGATCCCGGGACGTATTTGCCGAGCTGGCCGATGAACAGCACGCGCGCGGCGACCCGCAGCGGCAGCGGCGAGCCCAGCCCGGCCACCACGCGCTGCCAGGCGACGAGCATGCACCCCGCTCCCACCATCACCGCCGCCCAGGCTCCCGCCACCGACCACCAGGACAGCCGGGAGAGCGCTTCGAGTGTGCCGTCCCAGTTCTGGGCCAGGCCGTAGCCCATGAAAGCCAGCGCCACCAGCGCCAGCAGGACCCGGAGAAGACGGCTTGACCGCAGTCGGCTGAGCATTCGCCCAGGGTACGACGCGAGCCTTACCCGGCGGTAGGGTTCGGGCCCGCCGGTACTCTTGAGCGACTCATGAGCACGAGCGAGCCCGACGCGGCGAGCGACCGGCTGACGCGCGGCGAACAAGGAGTGGTGAGCGACCGGTGAGCACGAAACGGGTGGCGCAGCTGGAGTACTCCGAGTTCCAGGCGGCGATGCTGGACGAGGAGAAGCGCCGCCGCAAGGCCGCGAAGATCGTGGCGGTGCTCGGCCACTTCCTGGGCCGGGACGAAGACGTTCTCAAAGGGCTGACGGTCGTCGACATCGGCTGCTCGGCGGGGTTCATCGCCGACGAGCTCGCCGCCGCGGGCGCGAGCCGGACGTTCGGCGTGGACATCGACGTGCCCGGCCTGCGCAAGGCGGCCCAGCGGTTCGGCGAACGGGTCGAGTTCGTGTGCGCCGACGGCACCGCGCTGCCCTTTCCCGACGGCTCCATCGACGTGCTGGTCTTCAACCACATCTACGAGCACGTGGTGGACCCCGACGCGATCATGGCGGAGATGCGCCGGGTGCTCACCGACGACGGCGTGCTCTATCTGGGGCTGGGCAACCGGCTCGGGGTGATGGAGCCGCACTACAAGCTGCCGTTCCTGTCCTATCTGCCGCCCTCGCTGGCCGACCGCTACGTCCGGATGTTCGGCCGGGCCGACAGCTACTACGAGCGTTACCGGACCCGTCGGGGCCTGCGCAGGATGGTGCGCGGCCTGCGGGTGTGGGACTACACCTTCCCGGTGCTCGCCACCCCGGCCGCGTTCGCCGGGTCCGAGCTGTTCCCCGGTCCGATCGGCCGGGTGGCCGAGGGCGTGCTGTCCCGGCTGCCCCGTTCCGTCCTGCGCGGGCTGCTGCCGGTGGTGCCGACCTACCTGTGGGTGGCCACCAAGAGCACCCGCCGTCCGGCCGGGGTGTCCCTGCCGCAGCCGCCCGACCCGGTCCTTCCCCTGTGAAACGGCCGGTTCGCGTCGCTTTCCTGCTGCTCGCGCTCGGGTTCGGCGCGTGGGCGGTGGCGGGCCAGTGGGACGAGATCCGCGCGGGGTTCGCCGAACTGTCCTGGCAGGCCCTCGTGCTGTCGCTGGTCGCCGTGGTCGCGGCGCTGTGCGGGGGGATGATGACCTGGCGGGCGCTGCTCGCCGACCTCGGCTCGCCGCTGCCGTTCCGTTCGGCGGCGAAGGTCTTCTTCGTCGGTCAGCTCGGCAAATACATTCCCGGCTCGCTCTGGCCGGTGCTCGCCCAGATGGAGATGGGGCGCGAGCTGGGAGTGCCCCGGTCGCGGAGCGCGGCGGCGTTCTTCCTGACGATGCCGGTGCAGCTCGGCAGCGGGCTGGTGATCTCGGGGGTGACGCTGCTGGCCGCCCTGCCGGGGTCGGCCGTGCCGTACGCCTGGATCTTCCTGCTGATCCCGGTGCTCGCGGTGGTGTTCGAGCCGCGGGTGATCAACGCGGTCCTCGGGTTCGGGCTGCGGAAGCTGAAGCGCGAGCCGCTGGAGCGCCCGCTCACACGCAGGGGCATGCTCACCGCGCTGGGCTGGGCCCTGCTCGGCTGGACCGCCTACGGCCTGCACCTGGCGGCGATCATTCACGCGCTCGGGCCCTCGGGCGTCTCGGTGGTGCTGTTCTCCATCGGGGCGTTCGCGCTGTCCTGGTGCCTGGGGATCATGACGTTCGTGGTCCCGGCCGGAGCGGGGGTGCGCGAGGTGGCCATGGTGGCCGTGCTGGCACCCGTCCTGGACCGGGGATCGGCGATCGCCGTGGCGCTCTGCTCCAGGATCATGATCATCATCGGCGACCTCGTCTGCGCGGGTTTCGCAGGTCTGGCGGCCAGGCGCGTCACCGCTCCCCGGGGCGATGCCGCCCGGGGAAAAGCCGTGTGATTTGTCCCACGTTTTCGAAGACTCTGGCAATAGAGTGAGCAGGAGAAGGGACGACCCGTCCCGCGTGGGTCTTGTGGATCTTGAGGGGAGCGATCCTTCTTGACGCCCCGGGTGCTCATCGACGCGGCCGCGGTTCCGGCGGATCGCGGTGCGCTGATCAGATACGTTGACGGACTCATCGCCGCGCTGGACAGGGTGGGTGCCGACCTGGCGGTCGTCTGCCAGCGGGCCGACACCGAGCGGTATGCCGCCCTCGCGCCCTCCGCCCGGATCCTGCCGGGCCCCGCGGGGATCACCAACCGGGCCGCCCGGCTCGCCTGGGAGCAGACCGGGGTGCCGCTCCTCGCCCAGCAGGCCGGCGCCCAGGTGATCCACGCTCCTTATTACTCGATGCCCCTGCGTTCCGGCCTGCCGACCGTGGTGACCGTGCACGATGTCACCTGGTTCACCGAGCCCTCGCACCACAGCGCGGTCAAGGCCTCGTTCTTCCGCTCGGCGACCCGGACGGCCGTCCGGCACGCGGCCCGGGTGATCGTGCCCTCCAAGGCGACCAGAGACGAGCTGACCCGGGTGCTGGCCGCCGACCCCACCCGGATCGACGTCGCCTATCACGGTGTGGATCCGCTGCTGTTCCACCGGCCGTCCGAGCGGGAGCTCAGGCACGCCTCGGACCGGCTCGGCCTGCACGGCACCCCCTATGTCGCCTTCCTCGGGCCGCTGGAGCCCCGTAAGAACGTGCCGAACCTGGTCCGCGGCTTCGTGCGGGCCGTCCGGGACCTGCCCGATCCGCCCGCCCTGGTGCTGGCCGGAGGGGTTCGCGACGCCGACGTGGACGCCGCGGTCGAGGAGGTGCCGTCGAGCGTGCGGGTGCTTCGCCCGGGCTATCTCGCCTTCTCCGACCTGTCCGGCTTCCTCGGCGGCGCGCTCGTGGCGGCGTTCCCCTCGCGCGGTGAGGGGTTCGGGCTTCCCGTGCTGGAGGCCATGGCCTGTGGCGCCCCGGTGCTCACCACACATCGCACCTCGCTGCCGGAGGTGGGTGGCGACGCGGTCGCCTACACCGAGCCGGACGACGCCAGCATCGCCGACGCGCTGCGCGCGCTGCTGTCGTCGCAAGAGCGCCGCGAGGCCTTGTCCGCCGCAGGGCTGGCCCGCGCCAAGGAGTTCACCTGGGAGGCCTCGGCCGAGGCGCATCTCCTCTCGTATCAACGCGCTGTCGAATAGTGAGCTAACCTCGCGGAATGATGGAGACCTCTTTGCCGGATCTTGAGGCGATCCTTCTCGTCGGAGGACAGGGGACGCGGCTGCGTCCGCTGACACTTGGCACACCCAAGCCGCTGTTGCCCACCGCGGGGGTTCCCTTCCTTGCCCACCAGCTCGCGAGGGCCCGCTCGTTCGGCGTGCGGCGGATCGTGTTCGCCACGTCCTACCGGGCGGAGATGTTCTCCGAGGCGTTCGGAGACGGCTCGGGGTTCGGGCTCTCCCTCGAATACATGACCGAGGAGACCCCGCTCGGCACCGGCGGCGCCATCCGGAACGCCGCAGAGGCGCTGACCTGCGGTCCCGACGCGCCGGTGCTGGTGCTCAACGGCGACATCCTGTCCGGTCACGACATCGGCGACCAGGTCGCCCTGCATGTCGGCAGGCAGGCCGCCGTCACCCTGCACCTGACCGAGGTGGAGGACCCCACGCGCTTCGGCTGCGTGCCGACCGACGCCGAGGGGCGGGTGACCGCCTTCCTGGAGAAGACCCCGAACCCGGTCACCAACCGGATCAACGCCGGTTGTTACGTCTTCACCCGCTCGGTGATCGACTCGATCCCGGCCGGGGAGGTCGTCTCGGTGGAGCGCGAGACCTTCCCCGGGCTGATCGAGTCGGGCGCACTGGTGCTCGGTTACGCCGACGCGTCCTACTGGCTCGACGTGGGCACGCCCGCCGCCTTCGTGCGGGGTTCCCGCGACCTGGTCCTCGGCCGTCTCGCCTCACCCGCCCTGCCCGGCCCCACCGGTGACCTCCTCGCCCTGCCCGGCGCCATGATCTCGCCCGAGGCCAAGGTCGACGGCGGCTCGGTGGTCGGCGCCCGCGCGGTAGTGGAGTCGGGCGCGCGGGTCTCCGGCAGCATCCTCGGAGACGACTGCCTGATCCATTCGGGGGCGACGGTGGTCGACTCGGTGATCGGCATCGGCGCCCGTGTCGCCTCCGGGGCGGTCCTGCGCGACGCGGTCATCGGCGACGGCGCGGTGGTCGGTCCCGGCAACGAGCTCATGGCGGGCAGCCGCATCTGGCCGGGCGTCGTGCTGCCCGAGTGCGCCGTCCGCTTCTCCAGCGACGTCTGATCCCGTACGGCTCGCGCGAGATGACCGGGACGAACGGCGGTTTCCGGGGTTCGGCGGGGTCCGCCGGCGGCGGAGCGCCGTGAACGTCATGAGGGAGCGCGAGTGGTGTCCGGGCGGCCCGCTCGACCTGGAGCTGACCCTGAGGCCGCATCGGCGCGGGAGCGGGGATCCCGCCTGGCGGAAGACGTCCGACGGAGCCGTCTGGCGGACGTCGCGAACCCCCGACGGCCCCGGAACGTTACGGGTGGCCGCCCGCGGCGGGCACGTCCTGGGCGAGGCCTGGGGGCCGGGAGCCGAGTGGCTGCTGGAGACGCTGCCCGCGCTGCTCGGCGCCGACGACGACGTCTCGGGCTTCGTTCCCGAGCATGAGGTGGTCCGCGACGCGGCCAGGCGTCACGAAGGGCTTCGGATTGGGCGGACCTTTCGGGTGCTGGAGGCTCTCGTGCCCGCCGTGCTCGAACAGAAGGTCGTCTCCCGCGAGGCCTGGCGGGCGTGGCGGTGGCTGCTCGGCCGGTACGGCGAGCCCGCGCCGGGGCCCGCGCCCGAGGGAATGAGGGTCTTCCCCGAGCCGGAGGTGTGGCGGTCGATCCCGTCGTGGGACTGGCACCGGGCGGGTGCGGAGGCCGTACGGGCGCGGACGATCGCGAACGCCGCCCGGCACGCCGCGAAGCTGGAGGCGGCCGGGGGCAGCGCCGGCGTGGATCGGCTGTTGCGGGCGCTGCCCGGGATCGGGGTCTGGACGTCGGCCGAGGTGCGCCAGCGTTCGCACGGCGACGCGGACGCGATCTCGGTGGGTGATTATCACCTGCCGTCGCTGGTCGGCTGGTCGCTGACCGGACGGCGGGCCGATGACGCGGGGATGCTGCGACTGCTCGCCCCCTACCGGGGTCATCGGCACCGGGTCAGCAAGCTATTGGAGTTGGGCGGTGAGCGGCCACCCGCTCGCGGCCCTCGTATGCCCGCACGCGACTATCGCTCGTTCTGAGCCAGCCGTATTCCGGCGCGGGCTCGCTGGGCTGCCAGTCGCGGCCGTCGCGCGTGTCGGCTCCGACCAGCGGGGCGATGATGGCGAGCGCGACGAGTGCCAGGAGAATCCAGATCATTTTCGGCTCCTGAGGGGAGTTCCGGTTGGATGTCTCCATTGTATGTAAGTGCAAGCATTTACGTCTATCGAGACTTTCTTCAGTGGAAGGTTTAGTAATCCTGAAGTGTTGAGGCGCTACCGGAACCCGGCGCCAGTTTCAGGAACGACGCCCCGTAATGTGCGGCCATGAGCGTGAACCCCACCGATACCGCGATGCGCCGGGCACTGGCCCGCGCCCGTGACGGAAAAGCTCTCGACCTGGCCGAGGCCACCGTTCTGCTGCACGCGAGAGACGAGCACCTCGACACCCTGCTCGGATACGCCGGGCGGGTCAGGGACGCGGGGTTGGAGGCCGTCGGACGGCAAGGGATCATCACATACAGCCGGAAGGTCTTCATCCCACTGACGCGGCTCTGCCGCGATCGATGCGGGTACTGCACGTTCGCCACCGCCCCGCACAAGCTGGACAGCATGTTCCTGAGCCCCGACGAGGTGCTGGAGATCGCCAGGCAGGGCGCGGCGATGGGCTGCAAGGAAGCGCTGTTCACCCTGGGCGACCGGCCGGAGGACCGCTGGTCCCAGGCCCGCGACTGGCTGCACGCGCACGGCTACGACGACACGCTGTCCTACGTCCGGGCGATGGCCATCAGGGTGCTGGAGGAGACAGGCCTCCTGCCGCACCTGAACCCCGGCGTCATGACCTGGCGTGACCTGCAGCGGCTCAAGCCGGTCGCACCGTCGATGGGCATGATGCTGGAGACGACCTCGCGGCGGCTGTTCGAGGAGAAGGGGCAGCCGCACTACGGATCACCGGACAAGGACCCCGCGGTACGGCTGCGCGTGCTGGAGGACGCGGGGCGGACGAACGTGCCGTTCACCAGCGGCATCCTCATCGGCATCGGCGAGACGGTCGAGGACCGGGCCGAGTCGCTGTTCGCGCTGCGCAAGGTGGCGCGTGAGTACGGCGGGCTCCAGGAGGTCATCGTCCAGAACTTCCGCGCCAAGCCCGACACCGCCATGCGGGGCATGCCGGACGCCGACCTGCAGGAGCTGGCCGCCACGATCGCGGTGACCCGGCTGGTGATGGGACCGAAGGCGCGAGTCCAGGCCCCGCCGAACCTGGTCGACGCCGAGTACGGCCTGATGATCAGGGCCGGCATCGACGACTGGGGCGGGGTCTCGCCCCTCACCCCCGACCACGTCAACCCCGAACGCCCCTGGCCCCAGATCGACGACCTCGCCGCCCACACGGCCACCGCCGGGTTCGCCCTGCGCGAGCGGTTGACCATCTATCCCGAATTCGTGCTGGCCGGTGAGCCCTGGCTCGACCCCCGCCTCCACGCCCACGTGGCCGCCCTCGCCGACCCGCGGACCGGCCTCGCCCGCGAGGACGCCGTCATCGTCGGCCGGCCCTGGCAGGAGCCGGACGGCGGTTTCGTCTCGCTGGGCCGTACCGACCTGCACACGGCCATCGACACCGAGGGCCGCAGCGGCGACCGCCGCGACGACTTCGACCACGTTTACGGCGACTGGGAGGCCCTCAAGGAACGCCTTCCCGCCTCTGCGCCCGCTTCCGCGCCCGGCGCGGGGCCCGGCGTGCACCTCGGAGAGGTCAGGCAGGCGCTGCGGCAGGCCGCGGACGACCCCGCCGGGCTGACCGACGCGCAGGCGCTCGCCCTCCTCGACGCGGCCGGTGACCAGAACGGCGTGGGAGCCGACGACGCGGCGCTGGAGGAGCTCTGCCGGATCGCCGACGACCTACGCAGGGAGGCGGTCGGGGACGACGTGACCTACGTGGTCAACCGGAACATCAACTTCACCAACGTCTGCTACACCGGCTGCCGCTTCTGCGCCTTCGCGCAGCGCCGCACCGACGCCGACGCCTACACCCTCTCCCTCGACCAGGTCGCCGACCGGGCCTGGGAGGGGTGGCAGGCGGGCGCGACCGAGGTGTGCATGCAGGGCGGCATCCATCCGGACCTTCCCGGCAGTGCCTATTTCGACATCGCCAGGGCGGTCAAGGCGCGGGTGCCGGAGATGCACGTCCACGCCTTCTCCCCGATGGAGGTCATCAACGGCGCCAGCCGTACCAACCTGTCCGTCGAGGAGTGGCTGATCGCGGCCAGGGAGGCGGGCGTCGACTCGCTCCCCGGAACGGCGGCCGAGATCCTCGACGACGACGTGCGATGGGTGCTGACCAAGGGCAAACTGCCCACGAAGGAGTGGGTCGAGGTCATCTCCACCGCGCACCGGGTCGGCATCCCGACGACCTCCACGATGATGTACGGCCACGTGGACAACCACGCCCACTGGGTCCAGCACATCCGGCTGATCCGCCGCATCCAGGAGGAGACCGGCGGGTTCTCGGAGTTCGTGCTGCTGCCGTTCGTTCACCACAGCGCGCCCATCTACCTGGCCGGAATCGCCAGGCCCGGACCGACGGCGCGGGAGAACCGGGCCGTGCACGCGCTGGCCCGGATCCTCCTGCACGGCGCGATCAAAAACATCCAGTGCTCCTGGGTGAAGCTCCGGGACGACCTGTGCCGTCAGGTGCTCCAGGGCGGGGTCAACGACCTCGGCGGCACGCTGATGGAGGAGACGATCAGCCGCATGGCGGGGTCCGAGAACGGCTCCTTCAAGACGATCACCGAGATCGAGGCCATGGTCGCCCCGACCGGCCGCCGGATCCGGCAGCGGACCACCTCCTACGGCGTGCCGGACTCCGAGCGGGTGGCCGCGGCCGCGGCGAGCGACGGCGTCTGCCAGAGCGTGCGCACCTTCCTCCCGCTTGAGAGGTTGTAACAAGTTCTACATTTGCTTGCGTTGTATAAGGGGTTTGTTGCGACAATCGTCTTTCCCCTGAAGCGAGAGGTCCGCGTGTGCCCTCCGGTCGACACCGTGTAGCCGTCGGCGCCGACAGGCGCCATCGGCAGTTGCGTCTCCGTCTTTCGCTGGCAGCGGTCGCGGTCGTGGTCGCCCTCATTGGAAGCCTGGTGCTGGTGTTCGGCCGGGAGGGCGGCGCCTGCTCGGGGCGGGACCCGGTCCTGGTCGACGTCGCCGCCGCGGTGGACATCGCGCCGACCGTCATGGAGGCGGCCGGGCGGTTCAACCAGAGCAAGACGGGCGTCGAGGGCCGGTGCGTCCTGGTACAGGTCACGGAGCAGCCGCCGGCCACCGTGCTGCGCACCCTGATCGGTGACACCGCCGGGGTGCTCAGCGAGCGCCCCGACGGCTGGATCGCCGACTCCTCGGCCTGGATCCGGCTCGCGCGCAAGCAGGGCGCCGGAGACCTGGCGGGCACCGAGACCGTGATGGCGACCTCGCCCCTGGTCTTCGCCACCCGCAAGTCCCTCGCCCAGCGTTTCGCGGTCGACAAGACCGACATGAACTGGCGGATGGTCTTCCCGGCGACCACCCGCGGGCGGATCAAGCCCACCGAGAAGGAGCCCGACGTGGTCCGCGTCCCGGACCCCTCGCTCGCCGGGGCCGGGATCGCCACGGTGGCCGCGGCCAGGGACGTCGTCGGAACCGGGCCGGAGGCCGACCGGTCGCTCACCGCGTTCGTCCGCTGGGCCCAGGCGGGGTCGGCGCCCGACTACCGGACCATGCTCGCCGCGGTCGACGACCGCTCCTTCTGGAAGCGCCCGGTCGTCATCGTCCCCGAGCAGAGCGTGTGGGTGCACAACCGCCTGCCGTCCGGCGACCCGGTGGTCGCGCTCCACCCCCGCGAGGGGACCATCAACCTGGACTACCCCTACGTGGTCACCTCGGCCGACAGGGCGAAGGCGAGCGGGTCGCGGGCCTTCGCCGCGTGGCTGCGCTCCCCGGAGACCCAGGACGCCGTACGGCGGGCGGGTTTCCGCTCGGCTGACGGGACCCAGGGACCGTACTCACCCGGTCCGGACATTCCCACCGAGGCACCCCGCACCCGCCCGACCATCCTGCCCCAGATGATCGACGACGCGCTGGAGGCGTGGAGCAGGCTGGCCCCGCCGACCAACATCCTGGTCCTGGCCGACACCAGCAGGCACATGGCCCAGCCGATCAGGGGGGAGAGCGGGAAGTCCAAGCTCACCGTCGCGCTCGAAGCGGCCCGGCTGGGCCTGCAGCTGTTCCCCAACTCCACCCAGATGGGCATGTGGGAGTTCGCCGCGGCCAAGGGCCGGAACCACCGCGAGCACGTACGGCTCGGCCCGATCATGGAGGCCGACGGCGGCCAGGTCATCCGGCGCAGCCGCCTCGAAGAGCTCACCCGGACGCTGCGCGCCGACCCGAAGCTGTCCAGCTCCCTCTACGACGCGATCCTCGCCGGGTTCCGCGAGGTGACCGACGCCTACGACGAGAAGATGAACAACACCCTGCTGGTCATCACCGCGGGCAGGGACGACGGCACGGGCATGTCGAGCGGCAAACTGCTGCGGGCGCTCCGCGAGGAGTGGAATCCGCAGCACCCGGTCCAGATCGTCGTGCTCGCCTTCGGCGACGACCTCGACCGAGCCACCCTGGCCCAGGTGGCCGGTGTCACCAACGGCTCCCTGCACGTCGCCCAGCAGCCCAGCGAGATCATCGACGTCTTCCTCTCGGCCCTGGCCAGACGTCTGTGTCACCCCACCTGCCGCAGGACGCCGTGATCACCTCGGCGGGTCAGTCGAGGACGGGATAGTTGCTGCGGAACACGCCGTGAGGGTCGCGGGCGCGCTTGACGTCGCAGAGCCGGGCCAGGACGTCGCCGGGGAAGGCCGCCGCGGCCCGTTCTCCGGCTCCCAGGAAGGTGTGCGGCTTGCGTCCGCTGGTGTGCGGCACGAGCGCGCGGGCGATCTCGTCCTGGCGGGCCCGTACGGCGTCCCCGAGCTCAGGGGTGGCCGAGACACCGATCATGGAGATCGAGTAGGGCTCGGCCACGTGCCCGCAGGCTCCGCCGCCCTGAGCCGGGCGGGCCAGGGCCCCGCCCAGATGGCGCACCTGCACGCTGACCAGCGGGTCGATGGGCCCGGCCAGCAGCACCGCCGCCACCTCGTCGTCCAGGTCGGTCAGCAGCTCGCCGCGGAACAGGGCGGGGCCCGGGTCGGTCGGCTCGGCGCAGATGTCGCCCAGGTCGGCCACGGGAAGCGAGCCCCGGTTGTCCATGATCACCCCATCGATCTTGTCGAGGGGGCGCAGCAGGGTCTGGGCCTCGCCGGTCTCGCCCAGGAACGTGACGTCCACCGTCACCACGGCCCGGCCGCGCAGGAGGTCGGGAAGCTGGGGCAGCGGCGGGAAGTTCAGCAGGTCGAACCAGGCGGTGAGCTCCTCGGGGGCCTCGGCGGTGATCTCCCGGAAGGCGGCCAGCACCTCGGGGGCCCGCTCGGCGGGCCACATCATGCGCCCGCCGTACAGGTGGGGCGCCGGGTGCAGGTCGAACTCGACGGCGGTCACCAGCGCGAAGTCGCCGCCGCCGCCGCGCAGCGCCCAGAACAGCTCGGCGTCGGAGTCGGCGGTCACCCTGGCCCGGGAGCCATCGGCGTCGACGACGTCGAAGGCGCGGACGCTGTCGGCGGCGAAGCCGTGGCGGCGGCTGAACCAGCTCAGCCCGCCGCCGAGGGTGTAGCCGACCACGCTGACCACCGGTGAACTTCCGGCCAGCCCGGTCAGGCCGTGCGGGCTCGCGGCGGTCAGCACCTCGCCCCACTTCACACCCGCTCCGACCCGGGCCGTGCGCGACTCGGGCCGCAGCTCCAGGCCGTCGAGCCGCCCGGTGCGGAGCAGGATCACGTCCTCGACGTCACCGGTCGCGCCATGGCCGCTGGGCTGGGTGGAGACGGTCAGCCCGGCGAGGCGGGCGTAGCCGACCAGCGAGGCCACGTCGTCGGCGTCCACGGCTTCCACCACGGCCCTGACCGGCTGGTCCACAGCCAGGTTCCACGGCCGCCTGGCCTGCTCGAAGCCCTCGTCACCGGCGACCAGCACGCGTCCCTGGACAGCGCGCCGCAGGTCGTTCTCGAATGTCACGGTCAATCCCTTTTCGTCGCCCTCGCTTTTGCGTTGCCTCTACTCTGACGTACGCGGTTTGGACGCGACTTGAGACTGACTTGAAGTCCGTTTTCAGGTCGACCTCAAGTCCCGATGACGTTCGGCTGGATCCGGAAGACGCGCTCGCCGTCGCCGCGCCTCTCACCGGCGCGGGCGGCCAATCGCACCGGTGCGGCTAACGGGTGACGATGAAGTCGGCGGCGTTCCTGGGCGCGCGGTCGCGGGGCGGGGCGGCCGGGCGGCCGATCGCCACGGCACCCATCGGGTCCCAGGCCGGGGGCAGGTCGAGCACCTCACGGACCACCTCGCGGCAGAACATCGTGGAGGAGACCCAGGCCGATCCCAGGCCCTCCACCGCGAGCTGGACCAGGAAGTTCTGCACCCCGGCACCCGTCGCGACCACGAACATCTCCCGCTCGGCCGCGTTGCGCCGGTCGTCGCGGTAGGTGTGCGAGCCGTCCATGACCAGGCAGGGCACCGCGAGGTACGGCGCCGCGCGCAGCACGTCTCCACGCTTGACCCGCCTGGTGATCGACTCCTCGGAGAAGCCGTCGCCGCGCAGGTCGGCGATCCACGCCTCACGCATGGCGTCGAGCAGTTTCTCCCGAATCTCGGCCGACTCCAGGAGGACGAACCGCCAGGGAGTCGTGTGGTGAGGGGCGGGGGCGGCGATCGCCGCGTCCACCGCCCGGCGGACCTTGGCGCCGTCCACCGGCTCGTCGGAGAACTCGCGGATGGTCCTGCGGGTGAAGACCACGTCGCGCGAGCCGTATCGGAACATGTCCTCCTCGGACTGGCGGACCAGCTCGCGGATGCCCGGGCCGTCCTCCTCGGTCGTGTACTCCGCCATGCCCCGGATCACCGCCACCGGAGTCTGCGCGAGCTTGCCCTTGACCAGGTCTCCGGCCGCGGCGAACTCGTCGGCGACCGCGGTCAGGGTGACTTCCAGCGCGTTGCCGTGGTCGTCGGACAGGCCCCGGTAGTCGAGCGCGGGGGTCACTCCGGCCACGCCGATCGCGAGGTCGGTCTGGCCGTTGCGCCACGGGCGGCCGAAGGTGTCGGAGATGATCACGCCGACCGGCACGCCGAGCCGTTCGCGGATGCTCCTCCGGATGGCCACGGCGGAGGCGTCCGGGTCGACGGGCAGCAGCACGACGGTGCCGGGTTCGGTGTTGGAGGCGTCCACTCCGGCGGCGGCCATGACGAACCCGTGGGTGGTCTGCGCGATCACCGTCTCGCCCCGGCGGGCGACGACTCGCTGGGTCTCGGCGGTGATCGCCTCGTTCCGGCTGACACCCCGGCGAACCCGGCCCTCGGCCTTGCTGGAGATCTTGGAGGTGACCACGAGGATGTCGCCGGCGCGCAGGTCGGGTACGGCGGTGGCGATCAGCTCGCCTATGTCGTCGCCCTCCTGCACCTCGGGAATCCCGGGAGCGGGGAAGATCTCCACCCTGGCCTCGGGCCGTTCCTCCCGCACGCGGCGGATCCTGCTCACTGTGCTTCCTCCTTCTGCGACTCGACGTCCCGCGATCCGGCGGGTGCGGCCGTCTTCCCCGAGGAGGCCGCCAGCTCCGTGGCCAGGTCGAGGGCCGCCCTGGCGATCGCCGCGGCGGACTCGACGTCATGCATGATCAGGGGGCGGGACTCGACGCGGACGCCGTCGAGGTGAACCCCCGCGTCCTCTTCCGCGACCAGCCAGCCGTTCACCAGAGGCGCGCCGTACAGCTCCAGGACCGCCTGGGCGGTGGTGTCCACGCCGATGGCGGTGAGACAGGCGTCGGCCATGCCCCGGACCGGGGCGCCGCCGACGATGGGGGAGACGCCGACGACCGTCTTGGACACGAGGGCCTCGCGGATGCCTTTGATCTGAAGGATCGTGCCGATGCTGACCACCGGGTTGGACGGCGGCAGGATCACCACGTCGGCCTCGGCGATGGCCTCCAGCACGCCGGGGGCGGGACGGGCCTGGTCCGCGCCGACCAGGATGATCTGCTCGGCCGGGACGGAGGCGCGCAGCCGTACCCACCACTCCTGGAAGTGGACGGCCCGGCGGCCCCGCTCGTCGGAGATGACCACGTGGGTCTCGGTCCGGTCGTCGCTCATCGGGATCAGCCGCACGCCCGGCTTCCAGCGCGCGCACAGCGCCTCGGTGACCGCCGACAGCGGATACCCGGCGTCGAGCATCTGGGTGCGCACGATGTGGGTGGCGAAGTCGCGGTCACCCAGGCCGAACCACTGCGGTTCGACGCCGTAGGCGGCCAGTTCCTCCTTGACGACGTGCGACTCCTCCTGGCGACCCCACCCCTGTTCCTCGTTGATGCCGCCGCCGAGGGTGTACATCACGGTGTCGAGGTCGGGGCAGACCTGGAGGCCGTAGAGGACGATGTCGTCGCCGGTGTTGCCGATGACGGTGATCTCGGAGTCGGGGGCCGCGGCGAGCAGACCGCGCAGGAAACGGGCGCCGCCGATTCCGCCGGCGAGGGACACAATGCGCATGCCATCCAGTCTTCCACTGACCCGCACGTACCCGTCCGAAGTCCTGTGGCCCGGATGGGAGCGGTCTTGTCTTGATCGTTACGAGGGCTGTCTCCGCTGGCAGGTGTGCCTTAACGGATGCCCGAAATATACGCCAATGTGATGTAATGAAACTCTTTTGAGACTTATGGGCCTGCTGGGACTCCCGACGCTGGAGTCAGCCATGTGCAAAACTGGCCCGGGTTTACCAAAAGACCCTATGGGGGTAGTTGTGATCAATGTCGAGGCCGACCGGCTCCGAGAACCGGCCGCGTGGCTCATGGTCGCCGCGGCGTCCGCGGGCGTCCTTGTCGGCATCGAACGGCTACTGTTCGGGGTGTCGTCGTCCTTCGGGTCGTCCTTCGCGACCCGCGCGGCCGGCTACCTGGACGAGCTCGCCTCGCCCGTGGCCGCCGCGCTGCTGGTCGGAGCCATGCTGCTGGCCAGCCACTTCGGCCCGGTGATCGGGCGGCTGAAGCTGATGGCGCAGGTGGCCTCGGGCACGCTCGCGCTGTCGACGTTGTTCGGCACGATCGGTCTGCTCGGCGGCCTTTTCGCCGGCCGTACGGACTTCCGCGAGAGGGTGGAGTTCCTCCTCGTCAGCACACCGGCCCTGGCCCTCACCGTGATCGCCCTGCTCTACCTGCTGCCAAAGGCGATCTCGGCCAAACCCCAGGCCGGCGGCTTCGGGGCCGAGGGCGGGTTCGGCTCGCTCCAGGAGCAGCGCCCCTACGAGCAGTACGCACCCCCGCAGGGTGGCCAGGCCTATGCCCAGGGCGCCTCTGTCCCGCAGCCGGGTTTCCCGCTCCAGGACCAGGCACCGCAGGGCGGGCACGCCTCGCAGCCGGGCTTCCCGTCTCACGACCACGCCCCCCAGGGGGCTCCTGTCCCGCAGCCGGGTTTCCCGCTTCAGGACCAGGCCCCGCAGGGCGGGCACGCCCACCCGCAGCAGGCCCAGCCCGCCCCCGTCCCGCAGCCTCCCTACGCGCTCCCGCCCGCGCCCAGCTCCACCGCGGCCTCCGAGAAGTACGGCCAGCAGCAGGCGCAGGGCTACGCTCCGCAGACGGGCGACGGCTACCCCCAGGTCACGCCGCCGGTGGAGAGCCAGCCGAGCCAGCCGTACGGCGCCCAGCCCGCCTCCTACGCTCCCGCTCCGGCCGCTCCGGCCCACGCGCACCCCGCCCCGCAGGTGCTGTCCGCCTCTCCCACCCCGGCGGAGACCTACACCCCCAGCCCATACGTGCCGGCGGACGTCCAGCCGCCGGCTCCGGCCAAGCCGTACGAGCCGGCGGCGGCCTACGAGCCCCCGATCTACGCCGCCCCCATGGAGCAGCCCCAGGCGCAGCCGCAGTCGCAGGGCTACGCCGACGTCCAGGTTCCGGGCTACGCCCAGCCGGCCGACGCTCAGCTTCCGGGCTATGCCCAGCCGGCTGACACCCAGCTTCCCGGCTACGCTCCCCAGCCTGAGCAGCAGGTTCCCTTCTACCCGGCGCCGTCCGAGGCTCCGGCGTCCGCGCCGTACGCACCGGCCGACAGCCACCCGCACGCGTCGTTCGACAGCCAGCCGCAGTCGTCCTTCCCGAAGCCGCCGGAGAACTACGGCCAGCCCTTCACCGGCTACTCCGGCGCGGAGTTCGCCCCGCAGACCGAGCCCAACCTGCACTACCCGGCCCCCGACCCGGTGGACCCCCGCTCCCAGCAGATGGCCCAGGCCTACCAGCAGGCGGAGAGCTACCAGCAGCAGTCTCAGGGGACCGAGCCGCAGCTGCGCGTCCCGGAGTACACCAGCCCGCAGGCGAGCCAGGCGAGCGGGACCTACGACGACCCGTTCGGACACCCGCAGACCCCCCAGGTCCCGCAGACCCCGGCTCCGGCGCAGCCGTACCACCAGCAGTCCGCTCACCAGCAGGCCGGTCATCACTGGGAGTCACCGGCCGAGACGACGCTCCGCTTCGACCCCAACGCCTACCAGGGTGATCCTCTCAGTGATCCCAGTCTCTCCCTGCGGCCGTGGGACTCGCAGCCTGCGATAGACCCCACCGCGATATACAAGCCGGAGCGCTCGGTTCAGGTCACGGGAGAGGAAACCCCCGATAGAGAGAGGGTGGGCCCCGGTCAGGAGCAGAATATGTCCTGGTACGGTTCCGACCGCCGAGAGCACTGAACCCCCAGGCGATCGTCACGATCGCCTGGGCAATTGCCGTCGTGGCAGGCACACGACTCAGAACCGGGGAGAGCAGGTCTTTCCCCGGGATACCGGCATGCCGCTTGACGCCACACCGGACACGCGCGTGTAATTACACACGTGTTGTTACGCCTTCCTCAAGGTGGGTAAGAGGGATGCGTTCATAGGGGGGCTCCATTTGCGAGCGGCAGGGAGGTGTGCAGTGGCCGACCTGGTCATCGCACAGGACAGCATCGCTGAAGAGCAGCTTGGCTGGCAGGAACGCGCTTTGTGCGCGCAGACCGACCCGGAGGCGTTCTTCCCGGAGAAGGGGGGATCCACTCGGGAGGCCAAGAAGGTTTGCCGCTCTTGTGAGGTGCGTGCTGAGTGCCTTGAGTACGCGCTTGAGCATGACGAGCGGTTTGGCATCTGGGGTGGACTCTCCGAGCGGGAACGCCGCCGGATCAAGCGTGAGGCAGTCTGACAAGAAGTTATGGCGCTCGTTGCGGAGCGCTTGACGATATCCAGGGGTCACGTGATCGTCGGTCACGTGACCCTTTTCTCATGCACGAGACATAGGTAGACATAGGTGCCGTATCGTTGTCGCGCCAATCATCACCCCTCCTGAACCACGGGACGCATGTCCATCACCGATTCCCCCCGTCTCCAGCACACCGTCACCGCGATCGTCGTGTCCCATGACGGCGCCCGCTGGCTGGGCGAGACCCTCGACGCGCTGCTCAGGCAGACCCGGCCGGTCGACCGGGCCGTCGGGGTGGACAACGGCAGCCGGGACGGCAGCGCCGAGCTCCTGACGAGTGCCCTCGGCCCGAGGGCCGTGCTCACCCTCCCGCGCTCGACGAGCTTCGGCCAGGCCGTCGCCGAGGTGCTGGACCGGCTCGGACCCGCGGAGGGGCGAGAGTGGATCTGGCTGCTCCACGACGACTGCGCGCCGGACGCCCGAGCCCTGCAGGCCCTGCTCTGGGCCGCCGACCAGGACCCCAAGGCCGGGGTGCTCGGCCCCAAGCTTCGTGACTGGCTGGACAGGCGGATTCTGGTCGAGGCCGGTGTCACCGTCGACCGGACCGGCCGCAGGGACACCGGGCTGGAGTACCGGGAGTTCGACCAGGGGCAGTACGACGGGATCAGGGACGTGCTCTCGGTTTCCACCGCGGGGATGCTGATCCGCCGGGACGTGTGGGACGAGGTCGGCGGTCTCGACCCCTTCCTGCCGCTGTTCCGCGACGACCTCGACCTATGCTGGCGGGTCAGGAACGCCGGCCACCGGGTGCAGAACGTCACGCAGGCGGTCGCCTGGCACGCCGAGGCCGCCGCCCGGCGGCGGCGCCGCATCATCGTCAGCGGGGACCACCCCCGTCGTCTCGACCGCCGCAACGCCATCTTCGTGGTCATGGCGAACCTGCCGTTCCGGCAGCTGCTGTGGGCGCTGGTGCGCAACCTCGTCGGCTCGGCCTTCCGCACGCTGCTGTTCCTGGTGGCCAAACAGCCGGCCAACGCGCTGGACGAGGCCGTCGCGCTCGGCTCGGTGCTCGCCCATCCCAGCCGCATGATCAAGGCTCGCCGCGCCCGTGCCCGGGGCCGTAAACAGAACTACACGGCGATCAGGCGCCTGCTCACACCGCCGGGCGCGGGCTATCGGCGGCTCATGGACCGGCTTCAGAGCTACCTGTCCGGGTCCGGCTTCGTGGAGTCGGCCGGCCGGCACCACGCCGTGGCCGCCGCGCAGGAGGACGGCGAGGAACTGCTCACCGACGCCGGGGCCATGCAGCGGATCTTCGGCAACCCGGGCGTTCTGCTCTTCATGGCGCTGGCCGTGGTCACCCTGATCGCCGAGCGCGCGCTGATCGGCGGCACCAGGCTGGGCGGCGGCGCGCTGGTCCCGGTGATCGGCGGTGCCTCGGACCTGTGGGAGCTCTACGTCGAGAGCTATCACCAGGCGGGCCTGGGCAGCGACGCGTGGGCCCCGCCGTACGTCGCGGTGCTGGCCGCACTGTCCACGGTGCTGCTGGGCAAGACCTGGCTCGCGGTCTCGGTGCTGTTGCTCGGCTGCGTGCCGCTGGCCGGGTTCTCGGCCTACGCGGCGACCCGGTCGATGATCCCAAGCCGGTGGACCCGTATCTGGCTGGCCTCCTCCTACGCGCTTCTCCCGGTGGCCACCGGCGTGATCGCCGCCGGACGGCTCGGCACCGCCGTGGTCTTCGTGCTGCTGCCCGTCTACGCGGCGCTGGCGACCACCCTGCTCGTGGGCGAGAGCCGCCGGGCCCGCCGGGCCGCCTGGGGCCTCGGTCTCCTTCTCGCCGTCGGCACGGCTTTCGCGCCGCTCGTCTACCCGCTCACGCTGGTTCTCGGCGGGCTGGCCGCGCTGGCCTTTCCCCGCCGGGGCGTCGTCATCTCCGTGATCATCGCGTTCGGCGTTCCGGTGGTGCTGCTGTTCCCCTGGCTGGCCCAGATCGTCAGGAACCCGGGCCAGCTCCTGCTGGAGGCAGGACTGCACCAGCCCGCTCTGGTCGACGCCGCGCTGCCCGCCCAGTCGTTGCTGCTTCTCAGCCCCGGCGGCCCCGGCATGCCGCCGCTCTGGGTGACCGGCGGCCTCATCGCCGCCTGCCTGGCCGCGCTGCTGATGCGCCGTAACCGGATGATCATCGCGATCGGCTGGGGTGTCGCGCTCTTCGGCGTGCTGGTGGGGATCCTGGTCAGCCGGACCCCGGTCACCTCCCTGAACGGCGACGCCCAGGCCCCGGCGTGGCCGGGTGTCCCGCTGGCCTTCGCCGCCACCGGCATGCTCGTGGTGGCCGCCCTCACCGCCGACAGGATCGTCGAGTTCCGGCTCGCGGGTGGTCTGCGCAGGATCGCCGCGTTCGTCGTCGTGGCGATCGCCTTCTCCACCCCGCTGCTCGCGGCGGGCCTGTGGATCGCGAAGGGCGTCGACGGCCCGATCAGCGGAAACGTGCGCGACGTGATGCCCGCGCTGGCCGAGGTCAGTTCGCGTAACGGCGAGCGGACCCTGCTCCTGCGCGCCCGGGAGAACGGCGTGACCTTCACCGTGCTGCGCGGCCGTACTCCGGTGATCGGCGAGTCCGACATCCCCGCGTCGCAGGGGGCACGGGAACGTGTCGGCCTGGCGGCGGCCGGACTGGTCTCCGGCAGGGGCGGCGACGACGCCCGCGTGCTGGCCGCCCACGGTGTGCGGTTCGTCGTGGTGGCCTCCCCGGTGAGCCCGGAGATCAGCAGCGCGCTGGACTCCCAGCCCGCACTGGCCAGGATGAGCCTGTCCCGCTCGCTCGGCATGTGGCGGCTGACCCAGCCGGTCGCCACGCCCCCGGCCCCGCGGGGCGACCCCTGGCACGGCCGTTGGCTCTGGGCCCAGGCCGTGATCGTGCTGGTCGTCCTGGTCCTGGCCGCCCCCGGTTCGCGGACCGCCGACGGTCACCCTCCGCAAGACCCGTCCGAGTCCGTCAGAGAGCTGGCCGCCCGGTGAAATCCCTGATCGAAAACCGGTTCAGTCTGCTCGGCCTGGTCATGGTGGCCCTGATCGCCCTGTACGGCGTGGCCTTCGCAACCCAGCCGAAGGCCGCGGTCACCCCCGCGCCCGGTCCCCGGAAGGTGCCCGTCGCCTCCGTGACGACCGTCTGCCCCGACCCCGCCGAGACCACCGTCAGCGTCGTCACCCCGCCGGGCGGGAAAGGCCAGGGCACCACGACGCTCACCACCGGGGGCACGACCGTGGACACCCTGAACGTCCCCGGCGTGCTCCGGCACGAGAAGGCCCCCGCCAAGTCGGGGCCGCTCACCGTGGCGGCCACCGGGAGCATGGCCGCCGGCCTGGAGTCGGCCCAGACCCGGAAGGAGAAGTCGGGCAAGCACCGGGGACTGGCCGGAGTGCGGTGTGTGGAGCCGGCGGCGAGCACCTGGCTGGTCGGACCGGGTCCGGCCGCGGCCGATGTCACGCTCCACCTCACCAACGCGGACCTCGCCCCGGCCACCGTGGAAATCATGGTCTACGCGGGCGAGGGCCCGGTGGTCGGCGACTCCGGCGGCTGGCTCACGCTCAAGCCGGGCGAGAACCGTACGATCAAGGTCAAGGACCTGGCTCCCTCGCCGCTCGTCATGGCGATCGAGGTGCGCACCAGCTCCAGCCGGGTCACCGCCGCGGCTCGGGCGATCATGAACGGCGGGCGGGGCGTCGACTGGCTGCCGGTCTCCGCCGCCCCGGCCACCCGGGTCGTGGTGCCGGGCATCCCGGGCGGCGGGGGCAGGCGTGAGCTGCTGGTCGCCTCCATCGGCGAGGCCGACACGCTGGTCGAGGTCCAGGCGCTGACCCCGGACGGAACCTACGCGCTCAAGGATCGCGAGCTGGTCGAGGTGGCCGCCGGGTCCGTCGCCACCCTCGACCTGTCCACCGGCATCGGCGGGCAGCCTTCGGCGCTCGTGCTCACCTCGGAGACGCCGATCGTGGCCGGACTGATCGTCACCGGGACCGGAAAGAAGAGCGACGTGGCCTTCACCGCAGGGGCGGCCCCGATCGACCTCGGCAGCGTGGTCGCCGACAACCGCACGGGCAAGAAGAAGAGTTCCCGGCTGCTGCTGTCCGCGCCGAACGCCCCGGGCAAGGTGAGCGTGCAGGTGCTGCCGCAGAAGGGCGAGGCACCGGAGCCGTTCGAGGTGACCATCACCGCCTCCCGCACCAAGGAGGTCAAGCTGCCCACGCGGGACGACGCCTTCGCGGTGGTCGTGCTGCCCCTGCCGGGCTCCGGCCCGGTGTACGGCGGGCGGGTGATGGACGAGCGGATCAAGGACGGCCTGGCGCTCACCATCCAGCCGCTGGCCGCCGCCCGGATGTGGGCGCTGGTTCCGCCGATCACCGAGTCCGTGGCGACCGTGCTGCCCTGAGCTGTGCTGTCCTGAGCCGTGCTGTTCTGAGCCGTGCTGCCCTGAGCCTGTGCCGTCCGGGGTCGTGTCGCCTGGGTCGTGTCGCCTGGGTCGTGTCGCCTGGGTCGTACCGTGCCGGGCTGTTCCGGATCCGGGCTGTTCTGGATTTGTGCCGTCCTGAACCCGTGCCGCCCGGGGTTCGCGCCGCCCTGAGGGCCCGGCCCCGAAACCTGGCCGCGGCTCAGTCGCGCTCGTCGTAGCCCGGGTCCACCGACTCCGGAGACAGGCCCAGGAGCCCGGCGACCTGCTCCACCACGGCGTCGTGCACCATCGCGCCGAGCTGGTCGCGATCGCGTGCCCTGGCCTCCAGGGGACGTCGATAGATGATCACCACGGCCGGGCGGTTGCCCGTGGCGGGCTCGGATCGGCCGAAGGGGATCGGCTCGCCGGAAAGCAGCCCCGGTCCGTCGCCCAGCTCGCTGGCCGGAGGCACTTCCTCAACCGCGAACTCCACCGCCGCCAGCTGGCTGCTCCAGCGGGGTTTGAGCCGGTCCACGGCGTCCAGGACGAGATCGTCGAAGCGCTCGCTGCGCGACTTGGAGATCGGCACGTGGGAGGGCGCCAGTGGGCCGCGCATGCCGCGACCGTGCCGGTCGCGCTTGCGGGGAGGGCGGGGTCCGCCGGGTGCCGAGCTCACGGGCCAAGCTTAGACGCGCCTGGAGCAAGGCAGGGAAGAGGTCGTGACAGGGGGCATAAGCCGTACAGGCGGGTGGAAGCGGGGACACGTGTCCGAATTGTGGCGACACGCTCGTTAAGAGCGCTCAGATAGTGGCGCCTCGGACGCTTACCGGATACGGTCCCACCGTGAGCCCCGTCCGCCGCTGTTCCCGCACCGCGTGCAGTCAGCCTGCCGTATTCACGCTCACGTACGTCTACGCCGACTCGACCGCCGTTCTCGGGCCCTTGGCGACGTACGCCGAGCCGCACTGTTACGACCTGTGCGCCGAGCATGCCGAGCGGCTGACCGCGCCTCGGGGCTGGGAGGTCGTCCGCCTGCCCACCGACGGCGCGCCGCCGAGCACGGACGATCTCGAAGCACTCGCCAACGCGGTCCGCGAGGCCGCCAGGCCCGCTCCGACGAATGGCACGGAGCCGGTCGGCCAGGGGGTCGAGGTTGGGCGCCGCGGTCACCTGCGAGTGCTCCGCTCCGCTCAGCCTCAACGCGACCGCTGATCCGGCCAGGGCCTGATTCTGTGGACCTCTCCGCCTGCCGCGGTCGCCCGGACGGCGCCCCGCGAGGCGGAGGGGGAGTCGTGCCCGGGGCGGCAAGCCCTCACGCCCTGCGGCGAACGCGGAGTTCGCGTAGCGTTTCCGCGGGACGGGGCGACGACATGGCAAGGCGCCGCCGGGGCGACCACAGTGGGCGGAAGATCTCAGGGACAGGGCCTAGGCTGGGGCCAGCAGACACGACACAAGGGGCGGAGCTGGAGTGGGCGACCTCGCCAAGATCTTCAAGGCGTACGACGTTCGCGGCGTCGTGCCGGATGAGCTCGACGAGGAGACCGCAGAGGCGATAGGCGCGGCCTTCGCGGAGGTGACCGGCGCCGAGACCGTCGTGGTGGCACACGACATGCGCGTCTCGTCCCGGCCGCTGGCAGCGGCCTTCTCCCGAGGGGTGACCTCGCGCGGGGTCGACGTGATCAACGCGGGTCTGGGCTCCACCGACCTGCTCTACTACGCGAGCGGGAGCCTCGCCCTGCCCGGCGTGATGTTCACCGCGAGCCACAACCCCGCCCGATACAACGGCATGAAGATGTGCCTGGCCGGTGCCGTGCCGATCGGCGGCGACACCGGGCTCGCCGAGATCCGCGACCGGGCGGCCGAGCTCGTCGCCTCCGGCGTCGGCGGCGACGGCGGCGGGACCGTGTCCGAGCGTGACCTTCTGGAGGGCTACGCCGACCACCTGCGCACGCTGGTGGACGTGTCCGGCATCCGGCCGCTGAAGGTCGTGGTGGACGCGGGCAACGGCATGGGCGGGCACACCGTCCCGGTGGTGTTCGAAGGGCTCCCCCTTGAGCTGACCGCCCTCTACTTCGAGCTGGACGGAAGCTTCCCCAACCACGAGGCCAACCCGATCGAGCCGGAGAACCTGCGCGACCTGCAGAAGGCCGTGCTCGACGTCGGCGCCGACATCGGCCTGGCCTTCGACGGCGACGCCGACCGCTGCTGGGTCATCGACGAGCGTGGTGAATCGGTCTCCCCGTCAGCGATCACCGCCCTGGTCGCGGCGCGCGAACTGGCCAAACACCCCGGCGCCAGGATCATCCACAATCTGATCACCTCCCGGAGCGTCCCGGAGATCGTCACCGAGCACGGCGGCGAGCCGGTCCGCACCCGGGTGGGCCACTCGTTCATCAAGGCCGAGATGGCCAGGACCGGTGCGGTCTTCGGCGGCGAGCACTCCGCGCACTACTACTTCAAGGACTTCTGGTCCGCCGACACCGGCATGCTGGCCGCGCTGCACGTGCTGGCCGCGCTGGGAGAGCAGGACCGGCCGCTGTCGGAGATCCTCACGGACTACACCCGCTACGCGGCCTCCGGAGAGATCAACAGTACGGTCGCCGACCAGGCGGGAGCGATGGCGCGGGTCCGCGAGGCGTTCGCCGGTCGTGACGGTGTCACCTTCGATAGTCTGGATGGTCTGACCATCTCCGGCTCTGGATGGTGGTTCAATCTTCGTCCGTCCAACACCGAGCCGCTGCTCAGGCTGAACGCCGAGGCGGCCGACGAGATTCAGATGGCAGCGATCAGGGACGAAGTTCTCGCTGTGGTAAGGAGCTGAACGAGTGAAGATCGACGAATGGCTGCTGGAGATCCTGGCCTGCCCGAGCTGCAAATCGCCTTTGCGCGTCGAGCCCGAGGCGGATGAGCTGTTCTGCACATCCGCCTCCTGCGGCCTGGTGTATCCGGTCCGGGACGACATCCCGGTGCTGCTGGTCGACGAGGCGCGAAAGTCGTGAGCTGGGAGCCCGATCGGCTCGACGATCAGCAGCAGCTGGCCGACGGTGATCCGTCGGGCATGCTGCCTGCGGTGGCGGCCTCGGCGGCGCAGGTCCGCACCTCCTATCGAGCCACGCGGGAGACAGACCTCTCGTCGTTGGTCAGGGACGGCCGTCCCCGGGCCATCGTGGTCGCGGGCATGGGGGGCTCGGGCATCGCCGGTGACATCCTGAACGCGGTGTGCGGCTACGGCGCTCCGCTGCCGATCGTGACCGTGCGGTCCTACCGGCTGCCGGGCTGGGTCGGCGGCACCGATCTGGTGATCGCGGTCTCGTGTTCGGGGAAGACCGAGGAGACACTCGCGGTGGCGACGGAGGCCGTCCGCCGCGGGTGCCGCCTGCTCGTGCTGGGCAGCCCCGGCTCGCCCCTCCACGCGATCGCCCAGCAGGCGGGCGCACCGTTCGTGCCCGTCGCCTCGGGAGGGCAGCCGCGTGCCGCGGTCTGGGGGCTGTCGGTTCCGCCGATCGTCGTCGCCGCGGAGCTGGGTCTGGTCCAGGCGGACGGCGACGTGTTCGAGAACGTGGCCAAGCGCCTGGAGGATGTCGCCCATCGGTGCCGCCCGACGAGCGAGTCGTTCATCAACCCCGGCAAGTCGCTGGCTCTGGAGATGGCCGAGACGGTGCCGATGATCTGGGGGTCCTCCTCGCTGGCCGCCGTCGCGGCCTACCGGTGGGCCTGCCAGCTCAACGAGAACGGCAAATACCCGGCCATCTGGGGTGAGATTCCCGAGGCTAACCACAACCAGGTGGTGGCGTTCGACGGCCCGCTGGCCACGCGTGACATCTTCGCCGACGACGCCGGGCGGTCACTGCGCCTGTTCGTGCTGAACGACGTGGAAGAACATCCGCAGGTGACGCGGCGGCGCGAGGCTTCGATTCGGTTGGCGGATGACCGTGGTGTGCGGGTGACCCAGGTCGCCGCCGAGGGGACGCATCCGCTGGAGCGCCTCGCGACATTGATCGAGCTGGGCGACTACGCGAGTACGTACCTCGCCCTCGGGTACGGGATCGACCCGACCCCCGTATCGGCGATAACGGAACTGAAGGCGAGAATTTCCCAATAGGATCCTGTCTGGTCTTTTTCGGATATATGAGGCGGAGGCTGTCGTGAGCGCGGGCGGCGGTACTAAGGCAATCATCGCGGCGTTGGCCGCCAACCTCGCGATCGCGGCGGCCAAGTTCGTGGCCTATCTGATCACGACGTCCTCGTCGATGCTCGCCGAGTCGATCCACTCCCTCGCCGACTCGGGCAACCAGGTGTTGCTGCTGGTCGGGGGTAAGCGGGCGGAGCGGAAGCGGACCCCGGAGCATCCCTTCGGCTACGGGCGGGAGCGCTATTTCTACGCCTTCGTCGTGGCGGTCGTGCTGTTCACGATCGGTGCGCTGTTCTCCCTCTACGAGGGCTGGCACAAGATCAGTGACCCGCACCCGGTGGAAACGCCCGTCGTGGCCTTCGGGGTGCTGATCTTCGCGATCGTCGCCGAGTCGTTCTCCTTCCGCACCGCGATCAAGGAGTCCAACGCGATCCGCGGCAGCCAGTCGTGGGTGCAGTTCATCCGCCGGTCCAAGTCGCCGGAGCTTCCGGTCATCGTCCTGGAGGACCTAGGCGCCCTGGTCGGCCTGGTCCTGGCGCTGTTCGGCGTGACGATGGCCGTGGTCACCGGCAACGGCGTCTGGGACGGCGTCGGCACGATGGCGATCGGCGTCCTGCTCGCCGTCATCGCGGTCATCCTCGCGATCGAGACCAAGTCGCTGCTGATCGGCGAGGGTGCGGGCCCGGAGGTCCTGAGGCAGATCTGCGACGCTCTGGAGAGCACGCCCGAGGTCGCCCGGGTCATCCACATGCGCACCCTCCACCTGGGGCCGGAGGAGATCCTGGTCGCCGCCAAGATCGCGGTGGACCACGACGACACGGCCGCCGAGGTGGCCCGCGGCATCGACGAGGCGGAGCAGCGCATCCGGGCCGCCGTGCCGGAGGCCCGCGTCATCTACCTTGAGCCCGACCTGGACAGATCCAAGGTCAACGGCTCCGTCTGACCCCCCAGATCACGGCCCCTGCGAGCTCCGGATGAGCGATTCCGGAGCTCGGGACGGTTGAGGGGTGAGCTGCGCCGGACGCCCTCCTCTACTTCACCGCGAAGAGAACCTCTCCTCACTGACGATCCGCCCGTCGCGCACCGTGTAGACACCGATCGTGGAGTCGGCGGTGAACCGCACGGCGAAGCGGTCGCCGCCCGCCTGCAGGTACGGCCCCTCGACGGGGCCGCTCACCTGCCCCGAAGTCAGCAGGTGCCGGGTGATCGCGTCAGTCTCGCCCTTGTTGGCCAGACTGACGAAGGCCAGCCCCACCCCTTCGGCCGTCGGCTCCACGAACGCGGGAAGATAGTCGAGTATCCACTCCCGATAGGACGTGGCCGGGCGCCCGAGGATCTCCCGGATCGCCGGGACCACCGGCTCGGGCCGTGCGGAGACCTCCTTCATGGCCTTCACGACGGAGTCCACGTCCTCCGGCGGCACCCACGCGAGGAACCACTCCCTGGCCTGCTCCGGCGGGATCTCCTCCACCTTCGTCACCGGCCTGCCGACCAGCTCGCCCACGATGCTGATCCGTTCGGCGCCGGTCATGAGCTCGTCGCCGGTCAGCATCGGCGTGGCCGTGTTCAGCAGGTCGTCGGTGAGCAGCGCGTGCACTCCCACCGCCGCCAGGTCCTTGGGATGTATCTGCGACCGCGCCCAGCTCAGGAACGGCCCGCGGACCACGCCGTCCGTGGGCACCGGAGTCCCCAGGTCGTTGCTCATGTGCCCGCCGGACCGCAGGAACGTCCACTCCTTGGCGTGTTCCCTGATCAGCCGCTCGATCCGGGCGTGTGAGGCGTTGTCAGCGTCGCCGTGGGTCTCCGAACCGGCCGACGACAGATAGACGATCCTGCGCGCCTGTGCCGCCAGCTTCGGGATCACCACGTTCCGCGAGTGCTCGGTGAACATCGTCGGCCACACCAGGAAGATCTTGTCGACTCCCTCCAGCGCCTCGTCAAGAGAGCCGGGATCACCCAGGTCCCCCTTGACCACCCGCACCCCGTCGGGGAACGTCGCCTGCTCCGGATTTCTGCTCAGCGCCTTGATCGTCACCCCGCCGCGCTCGTGCAGTTGCCGTACCACATGTCCACCGGTGTGACCGGTGGCCCCGGTCACCAGAATCGTCTCATGCATGACGCCGACGCTACGGTCGCCCCCATGACGCCAACATCAGTCGAGGGGGGGGTGGTGGGGGGGGGGGGGGGGGGCGGGCGGGGGGGGGGGGGGGTGGCGGGGGGGTGGGGGGGGTGGGGGGGGGGGGGGGGGGGCGCGGGCGCGCGGGGGGGGGGGGGGGGGTTAGCCCTTGTCCGCCGGGGGCGCGTGGCCTCCGCC